>CAYZIA010000163.1:0-1536 GCA_964478325.1 uncultured Weeksellaceae bacterium | reverse complement strand
TCTTTTATCAATAGGGGAACTTAAATATTCATCACCTTCTAGAATTATTATTGGTGCATCATAAGTAAGTTTTACCATAGTGTCAAATCCTTCTAATTGCGCTCCAACCATGTAGTCATAATTAATGTTTAAGTTTTGAAGTACATGCAATATCATTGCAGTAATTGAAGTTTTTCCATGGCTGCCGCCTATTACAATTCTTTTTTTGTTTTTGCTTTGCTCATAAATATATTCAGGATAGGAGTAAATAGGAATATTTAATTCTTTGGCTTTTAACATTTCAGAATTATCTTCTCTTGCGTGCATTCCTAAAATAATTGCATCTAAATCAGTAGTAATCTTATTAGGAAACCAGCCCATTCTTTTTGGTAGTAGTTTTTGCTTCTCTAGTCTGCTTTTACTTGGCTCAAATATCACATCATCACTTCCTGTAACTTCAAATCCTTTATGGTGCAAAGCCAAAGCTATATTATGCATAGCACTTCCACCTATTGCAATTAAATGTATCTTCATTTATATAAATTTATCTGGAATTAAAAGTATAGATAAATCAACTTTCTTACTTTTGAGCCAGCAAATTTTACTAACATGCAATTGTACACAATAGATACAGGATTTTTCAAATTAGATGGAGGCGCAATGTTTGGAGTAGTGCCAAAAGTTTTATGGAGCCAAACAAACCCTGCTGATGAGAATAATCTATGTTCTTGGGCAATGCGTTCTCTTTTGATTGAGGATGGTAATAAATTAATCTTGATTGATAATGGTATCGGTGATAAGCAAGATGATAAGTTTTTGAAGCATTACTATTTGCATGGAGATGTAAATCTGCATTCTTCCTTAGCCAAACATGATTTCTGTGCTAATGATGTTACTGATGTTTTTCTTACTCATTTACATTTTGATCATTGTGGTGGTAGTGTAAAATGGAAAAAAGATAGAACTGGTTTTGATATGACTTTTAAGAATGCAAAATATTGGAGTAATGCAGAACATTGGGAATGGGCTACTAAACCAAATAATAGAGAGAAAGCTTCTTTCTTAAAAGAAAATATTATTCCAATTCAGGAAGCTGGACATCTTAATTTTGTAGAAAATCCCAATAAAATTTTCAATAATTTCTCAGCACTTTTTGTAAATGGTCATACTGAGGCACAAATGATTCCTCATATTACTTATAAGGATAAAACTATTGTTTTTGCAGCTGATTTATTACCAAGTACAGGACATATCCCTTTACCTTATATTATGGGTTATGACACAAAGCCATTAGTGACATTGGGCGAAAAAAAGAAATTCTTAAATGAGGCGGCTGAAAAAGAATACATTATATTTTTACAACACGATAATCATAACGAATGTTGCACTTTACAAAAAACAGAAAAAGGAATTCAATTAAAAAATACTTTTTCTTTAAATAGCATCTTATAAAATAAATAATATTCCTTGTTGCAAGAATTAAATTTGAAGGCAAGAATGGATAAATACCCCAATTCCCATCATAACCACTACCGAACCCTGAAAAAGAATCATAAT
>CAYZIA010000162.1:0-1545 GCA_964478325.1 uncultured Weeksellaceae bacterium | reverse complement strand
TCATTTTTAGTGCAGTAATCTATAATCGCATCTCTTAGTTTTATCCCAAGTTTTATTTGATTTTTATTTTTAAAAAAACTCATTTTATCTCCACCATTTGCAAGATAATCAGAGGTAATAACTTTTACTTTTTCACCATTATCAAAATCAACAGGCCAAGAGTTTGATAAAATATTTCCATCTATATCCATCTCAATTACAATTCCTGAAATTGGCTCACCACCTCTTTTGATTATATAGTTTAGAAGTTCCATATAATCATCTTTAGATAATTCTAAAATTACCAGTTCATTCTCAAAAGGCATAAGTTCGTAAAGTTTCCCTCTTGTAATTTTTCCTTTGTTAATAGTTGTTCTGAGCCCACCATTATTCATAACACATATATGTGCATCACCATAATTTAGGCATAAATCAGTTACAAAATTTCCTATAGTACTTTGTGGCTTTCCTTTTTCTAAATCATTTTTTGTATAAGTAAGTACCTCGTTCATTTGTGTTTCAATACCTTTTTGATAAGGAGAAATAATAGCCATAATACTACTGTCCTTTTCTGCTTCTATACTAATTACTTTTTCTTCATATAATTGTAAAGTATAAGTTGGTGAACAGCCAAATAAGAAGAATCCAATTATATATATAAAGTGCCTACTTATTTTCATAAGCCACAATATTAAGAAATAAAATTATTGTATGTATTATTGCAGCATGTATTGTTTTGAAACAAAAATTAGAGTACGATATAGTGAAACCGACCAAATGGGATTTGTATATTATGGAGTATATGCTCAATATTTTGAAGTAGGAAGAGTGGAGCTTTTACGATCCTTAGGGGCTGATTATAAGCGTTTGGAAGAAGAAGGTTATTTCTTGCCAGTTGTTAATTTAGAAATTCAGTATAAAAAGCCAGCACTTTATGATGATGAATTGACAATAAAAACAACAATAAAAGAAATGCCCTCTGCTAGAATTAAGTTTTATTATGAAACATTCAATCTAGGTAATGAATTGTTAAATACTGCAAAAATAGTCTTGGTTTTTATAGACAAAAGAACCAAAAAGCCATGTCTGCCTCCAGCTATAATAACAGATAAACTACAGGAAAAGTTTCAAAATTAGAATTACTATTGCTCTTTAATTTTACTAAAACTTTTTATTAGCAGCAAAATAATTATAATTTGTAAAGAGATCAAGAAATAATGAAGTATACTGATTTGTATTTTAGGTTCAATAATTTCAAAGCCATATTCTAATATTTTGTAAAAAATAAAAGAAGCCCCCAATCCTACCAAATAACCCAATTGCTTATTTACATCAATTTTACCCAAAAGTTTTTTATCTTCAGCCACAAGAGTTTCTGCCCTAACCAAATAACCTCCAAAGATAAAAGTAAACTGATAGCCTATATAAATAAGTAGGGCAGAGGCAAGTGAATATTTCAAAATCATAAAGATTACAATAGTAATTAGCATCATAAGCTCTACCATTAATGAAATATAAAAAAAACTTCTAATATTGAGAAATTGATCATAAAACTTAGCAATTAGT
>CAYZIA010000161.1:0-1547 GCA_964478325.1 uncultured Weeksellaceae bacterium | reverse complement strand
AAGGCAACTCATTAAGGAAAATCAACACCAACATTATATGTGTCCACCAACTAATAGTATGAAGTAGATGTAAATCCCAAGTAGCAAAATAGGGAAACAACAACTTACTTACAGGAAAAGAACCAAAATAGTTCTCAGGATAAAGACCAATGTAGCCAATATTCATTGTAAGTAGTGAAATCATCAAAAAAATAATAATTACTAAAGCTACCATTGCATCTATTGAAGAAGATTTCTTTATTTCCTTTCCAGAAAATCTTTTGATCTTTAAAAAAAGTCTTCTGAACATAAAAATAAAACAGGAAACAAGTACCAAAACTGCCATTACATCTCCTGATGCTGTAATTAAATTGTAAAAACTACCTAATGCACCGAACATCCTCTCAAAACCAAAAACACCATCGACCATCATTTCTAAAGTGCCAATAGTAATTACCAAGAATCCCCAGTAAACAAGAGCATGCAATATCCCTGAAACTGGGCGATGAAACAGCTTCGTCTGCCCAAAGGCTACTTTCAGTAAAATGATAGTGCGTTTTAAAGGTTGATCAAAACGATTCTTAGATCTTCCTAAACGAATATTACGCACTATTTTCCAAAGATTAAAGGAAAACAAACTAAGTGCAAAGAATAAAATACAACTAAATAAAATTGAACCTTCCATACTTATTCTACTTTAGGTTTTTTATAGGACTTTGATTTTCCTCCCAAAACAGAAAACCCAATATATCTTTTTGGATTTAGTTTAATATCTTTTATCAATGTTTCTAATTCTTTGGAAGATTTTTCCAAGTTCAAGTACAAATCCTTATCGTTAATAAACATACCTAAACTTCCCTCAGAATCTTTAATTTTCTTAGAGACCTCACCTAAACTAGCTAACAAATCTCTTATATTTGATTTAGCAACATCATCTGATAAAGCAGAAAAGTTCTTCAAAATATTTGTTATTTCATCATTATTTTCTTCTAGGTTTTTTACAATACTAGATATCCGTTCATCATTTTGATCGACAATTTTATTTACTTTTGTCATAGTTCGAGACATGGTATTAAAAGTATAATCTAAACTTTCCAGACTTTTTGTTAGGCTCTCTCTAGCATCTTTGCTAAGCACAGAGGTTATTACAGTTACAACCGAATCAATTGATGAAATAAGCTCTTCTGCTTTATTCTTAAGAGGTAAAACTTGTTTATTCACTTCATCCTTTAAACTTCCTTCTATATCAGAATGTAGCGTGTCTCCATCTTCAATATTAATATTGGAATCACCTAGAAGTAACGCAATTCCTTTAGAGCCCATAATATCTTCATTTACAATTTTTGAAATACTATTTACAGGAATATCAATGTTATTTTCAATATTTAACTCTACTAATAAAGTATAATTATCTTGTAAAAAAATTTTCTTCACGGTTCCAACCTTAAAGCCATTAATTACAATGCTACTTCCTTCCTGCAAACCGCCAATATTTTGATAAATTGCATATACTGCTTTGTTATTATCAAAAAGATTACTCCCTTTCAGATAATTTACCCCCCAAACAA
>CAYZIA010000160.1:0-1568 GCA_964478325.1 uncultured Weeksellaceae bacterium | reverse complement strand
ATGAATATCTTCTTTGAAATAAATAAGAAATTGGCTAAGCTTATGAAAAATCATAAATACAAAAGTAAAATACATGAGATTCACCATACTGAAAAATTAGATTCTCCAAGTGGAACAGCTATCACGCTAGCCGAACAGATGGAAAATATCTTAAATATTAAAAGCCAAATTACTACTGATAGAATTAATAATATTACTGGCACACACCAAATAACCTATGATTCATCAGTAGATAAAATTGAAATAAAGCATATTGCTAAAAATCGTGATGGATTTGTAATGGGAGCTCTAATTGCTGCTAAATGGATAATTGGAAAGAAGGGTATTTTTAGTATAAAAGATATATTAACGCAACAATAAAACTAACATTCATTTTTAAAAATATGAAAAAGATAAAAAATAAATTAGGAAGATTTTATAAACTAGCTTTCTTTATTTTTTTTACAATAATTTGGACATTTTTTATTTATGTTATAGGTGGAGAATGGCTTTACTTTATACCTATTTTTGTGGGCGACCATCTTTTTTGGCATACTTTTAATTATACCTTTTGGAAAAAAAGAAAAAAAAGGGAAAAGAAGAAAAAAAGCGAATTACGTTCTTGGTGTGAAGCTATCTTATTTGCGATAATTGCAGCCACTATCTTACGTACATTTCTAATTGAAGCATACACCATCCCTACTTCTTCCATGGAAAAGTCCTTATTAATTGGTGATTTTCTTTTTGTGAGCAAAGTCGCTTATGGTCCAAGAGTTCCTATTACTCCTCTTGCTTTTCCTCTTGTACATCATACTATGCCTATTTTAGGAGGAAAATCTTATTCTGAAAGCATAAAACTTCCTTATCATAGAATGAAGGGGTCTAATAATGCAAACGAACATTCCTCAATTGGAGTAGAACGAAATGATTGTGTAGTATTTAATTGGCCGGCAGAAACACTTGGAAGGCCAATCGATAAAAAAGAAAATTATATTAAAAGATGTGTAGGCCTGCCTGGAGATAAGATTGAATTAATAAATGGACATTTAATGGTAAATAATAATCCACAAGAAGAATCTGAAGGAATAAAAAAACAATGGCATTATAATATCAAGACAAAAGGTAGTGGGTTGAACCCAAAAGTATTGTATGAGAAATATGATATTACAGAGGGAGGTTATGGTAAGAATCAGAATGAATATATGCTAACTCTTACAAAAAAAAGTAGAGATGCGCTTTCTACTTTTACAAATGTAAAATCCATTGATAAAAGAGTCAAAAAAGATGGAAAATTTGAAGAGTATATATATCCGCATAGCAAAAATTTTGCTTGGAATGAAGATAATTATGGCCCACTTATTATTCCAAAAGCAGGAGAAACAATTACTTTGACAACATACAACCTTTCACTTTACAAAGATATTATTCAAAGATATGAAGAAAATTCTTTAAGAGTTGTTGGAGGAGAAATCTTCATCAATAAAGAGATAACAACTTCCTATACATTCAAAATGAATTACTATTGGTTAATGGGAGATAATAGACATAATTCTGCAGATTCTCCTATTTGGGGCTTTGTTCCAGAAGAC
>CAYZIA010000159.1:0-1578 GCA_964478325.1 uncultured Weeksellaceae bacterium | reverse complement strand
ATAAAGGCCAACATTATAATCTTCTTTTACCGATAAATTTCCAATAAAATGATGTTTAACAGTAGCTAATTCTTCTTCAGATGGTTGTGCAGCCCCTATTTTTAACTCTCTATAAAATTGTCTCGAATCAGCTGAAATTATTTCGGTATTAAAATGTTGAGCAAGTTTAATGCTTAATGCAGTTTTTCCAATAGCAGTAGCACCAGAAATTACAATTAAGTGTTTATCCTTAACTATATCAATCACGGGTTATCTTTTCTTCTTTTAGGAGAAAGTGAGATTTCAGCTCCTATTTTTATCATAAATTCCATAGCTTCTTTTTTTTCGTTTTTAATCTCTCCATCCAGAATTGCTTCTTTTATTGCATTTTTAATTATGCCAATTTCTTTTCCTGCTTTTATGTCAAAAAAGTCCATTATTTCATCTCCATTTATTGGTGGTTGCCAATTTCGGATATGGTCTTTCTCTTCCACTTCTTTTAATTTTTTTCTTACCAATTGGAAATTGTTCAGATATTTAGCTACTTTTTTAGGATTTTTGGATGTAATATCGGCATCACAAAGTATCATTAAATCATCAATATCATTTCCAGCATCAAATAACAGTCGCCTAACTGCAGAATCTGTTACAATATCTTTAGCCAAAACAATTGGCCTTAAATGGAGTAAAACTAATTTTCTCACATACTTCATTTTTTCATTAAGCGGAAGTTTAAGTTTCTTGAAAATATTTGGTACCATCTTTGATCCAAAAAATTCATGACCATGAAAAGTCCATCCTTGTTTTTTATAGTATTTCTTTGTTTTTGGTTTTGCAATATCATGTAAAAGAGCTGCCCATCTGAGCCATAAATTATCTGAATTCTTGGATATATTATCTAAAACTTTTAAAGTGTGGTAAAAGTTATCTTTATGAGCATGTCCATTTTTTATATCAACCCCTTCAAGATTACAAACTTCAGGAAGAAACTGTTGTAGAAGACCTGTTTTATACAAAAGATTTATTCCAATAGAAGGACTAGAACACAACATTATTTTATTAAATTCATCTGTAATTCTTTCAATCGATACAATATTTAGCCGTTCCATATTTTGCTTAATAGAATCAAGCGATTCTTTTTCGATTTTAAAACTTAATTGTGTTGCAAAACGAATAGCACGCATCATTCTAAGTGGATCGTCACTATAAGTTATATCGGGGTTAAGCGGTGTACGAATTATTTTGTTTTCTAAATCTTTTTTTCCAGCGAAAGGATCTATTAATTCCCCAAAATCTGATTTATTTAATTGAATTGCTAATGCATTGATTGTAAAATCTCTTCTGTTCAGGTCATCTTGTAATGTGCCATTTTCTACAATTGGCTTTCTAGAATTAGCTCTATAAGATTCCTTTCTAGCACCAACAAACTCATAAGTTTCGTCTTTAAAATTAATCATAGCAGTTCCAAAATTTGTGAATACTTTGTAATTTGCTTTACTACCTAATTTCTCTGCAACCTTTTTTGCAAGTTTTATTCCACTGCCTACACACAAAAAATCAATATCTGTTTTTATTTGCTTTCTATTAATAAGTAAATCT
>CAYZIA010000158.1:0-1637 GCA_964478325.1 uncultured Weeksellaceae bacterium | reverse complement strand
TCTTCTGCTTTTGGTTCCTCTGCTTTCTCTTCTGCTTGTGGTTCCTCTGCTTTCGCTTCTGAAACTGGCTCTTGATCTATTTTTTCTTTCAAAGTAGTCAAGATTCCTGATAATTTGTTTTCTCCAGATAGCAATGATGAAATTACATTTTTGACTGGAGATTGTAATATAGTAATGATTTCGCTAATAAGCTCTTCTTTCGACCTTAACTCTACTAAAGCATCTATATTCTCATCTCCTAAATAGAAGCAATCTTCAATAATTGCTGCTTTCAAAATAGGTTTGTTATGTTTTTTTCTGAAATCCTTAATAATTTTTGCTGGGGAATTACCAATCTCTGTAAACATAATAGAAGTATTACCACTTAATGTTTGGTAAAACTCCTCAAAATTAGAATCGTTTCTTTCCATTGCTTTTTTCAGCAAAGTATTTTTCACTACTTTCAAAGTCACATCTCTTTTGAAACATAATCTTCTCAAATCGCTAGACTCTTCCGCTGTAAGCCCTGAGATATCTGCTAAATAAAAATTTTTATTCTCATTAAGCAGAACATCGAGATCCTCAATAAACTTATTTTTTTCTTCTTTTGTCATCTTTATTTATCCTTTAATAAGCACTTGTAGAAACTGAAATACCTATCCCCATTGTACTTGAAATAGAAATACTTTTAATATAAGTTCCTTTTGATGAAGATGGCTTCATCTTCACAATGGTTTGAATTAATTCTTCAGAATTTTCTGCAAGCTTTTCCGCATCAAATGATGTTTTTCCGATAGAAGTATGCACAATCCCAGTTTTGTCAACTTTAAAATCAATTTTACCTTTTTTGACATCTGTCACTGCCTTACCTACATCATTACTTACAGTTCCTGATTTTGGATTTGGCATCAATCCTCTAGGTCCTAATACTCTTCCTAATGCGCCAATCTTACCCATCACAGACGGCATAGTGATAATTACATCAATATCAACCCATCCACCTTTGATTTTTTCAATGTACTCGTCTAAGCCAACAAAATCAGCCCCTGCCTCATTTGCCTCAGCTTCTTTATCAGGAGTTACAAGTGCTAACACTTTCAAATCCTTACCAGTACCATGAGGGAGTGTTACAACTCCTCTTACCATCTGATTAGCTTGCTTTGGATCAACACCCAGTCGAATTGCCATATCGACAGAAGCATCAAAATTTTCAGGAGCTGTTTTTTTAACAATATCAGTTGCCTCCTGCAAACTATAGCTTACAGCTGTATCAAGGCCATCTAACCCAGCCTTTCTTTTTTTACTCAACTTACTCATCTTTAATTTTTAATTTAAAGTGGTTAAGTAACTACTTTTTATATGTATTTAAGCAGCTACTATATTCTTTGCTACAGGACCTTTTTCTCCATCTGCTACTTCAAAAGTAACGGACTGTCCTTCTTTTAATGTTTTAAAGCCTTCCGATTGGATTTCTCCAAAATGAGCAAAATAATCAGTTCCGTCTTCACCTTCAATGAATCCGTAACCTTTACTAGCATTAAACCATTTTACTGTACCTTCCATAATTGTTTGTTTTAAAATTATATTTAATTAATAATCTTTATTTATATTACTGGCGCTGTACCTTTAACTTTCAACCCCATACTTCTAGCTGTACC
>CAYZIA010000157.1:0-1649 GCA_964478325.1 uncultured Weeksellaceae bacterium | reverse complement strand
AAAAGTAGATATAAATGTTGAAAATTTAGGAGAATTTTTAGGTGTAAAGAAATTTAAATTTGGAGAGCTTGAGAACGAAAATAAAATTGGAATAGCTACAGGATTAGCATGGACTGAATATGGAGGAGAAATTCTAAAAATAGAAACAGTTCATATGCCAGGTAAAGGAAAAATGCAAATAACAGGAAAATTAGGAGATGTTATGCAAGAGTCTGTTAAGGCTGCTAAATCTTATGTGAGATCAAAAAGTCTTGACTATGGAATTATTCCACCAGTCTTTGAAAAGAAAGACTTTCATATTCATGTTCCAGAAGGAGCCACACCTAAGGATGGACCATCAGCTGGAATTGGAATGGTAACATCTATTGTTTCATCAATAACAGGAATTCCCGTAAACAAAGAGATAGCAATGACAGGAGAAGTAACTCTTACTGGTCAAGTCCTTCCTATAGGAGGATTAAAAGAAAAATTACTTGCTGCGCACAGAGCTGGAATTAAAAAAACATTAATTCCAAAAGACAATGAAAAAGATTTAATTGAAATACCAAAAAAAGTTAAGGATGATATTGAAATAATTTCAGTTTCAAATGTAGATGAAGTATTAAAAATTGCTTTAACTAAAGAATTAAAACCAGTTGATTGGGTAGAGGTTGAAACGTTGTCAAAATCAACCAAGGAAGACAAAACATCAGCAAGCACCCATTAGCAAAAATCCAAGACAGTTGCTTTAACAGCACAGGGTGTTTTTACAACATATCAAAAAAATATCGAAAAATAGCCATTTATCCATAAAAAAAGTCTATAAATTTTGAATTTTAATGTATACAGGAGCTCAAATAAAAGTATAAGATCTCTTTATTGCAGGCATAGAGTTGAGAGGGATTCAGTTATATGTATATGCAGGCATTTAAATTATCGATAATTTATAAGTTAGAGAAGATATTATGATGAAGTGTTTAAAATTTTTAATTATAGCCGTTTTTTCTGTGTTCTTGAGTGCAGTTGCAGTTCAGGCTGCTGATATCGGAATTAGAATAGCTAATACTGATGTATCGGCTTCAGGTAACGAGACATTAAAAACTTCTGGAAACGTAACTAATCATAGCGCAGACAAGAGTACTACAATTCCATCCTTCTTTATAGAAGGGTCAGGTGATTTTAGACTTGGTTTTGAATTTATTCCAGCTTCGGCTGAAGTAGGAAGTGGACAAAATACTGATGATGATGACATTGAAACTTCTGGAACTAACAAAGTTACAGCAAATTTTAAAAATCACATTACACTTTATGCAGAGAAAACTCTTTCAGATGGTCCTCTATACTTGAAAGTTGGTGTTGCCCACGTAACTGTTGAAACAGATGATGTGGTTAGTACAGGAGCTAAATACGGAGACGAAAATATTCTAGGATTTACATACGGAGTTGGAGTTAAAAAAGTGTTTGGTGAAAGCGCATTCTTTAAAGTGGAAGCTTCAAAAACTGATTACGACAGCGCAACTTTTAAATCTACAAATTCTGACGCAGTAACAACAGTTAATTTGACTGAACTAGACACAACACAGTTAAGTATTTCTCTTGGAAAAACTTTTTAAGGATTATTTATTTAAATTACATAAGTCAGATAAATTATATCATTTATACGCGGATAA
>CAYZIA010000156.1:0-1778 GCA_964478325.1 uncultured Weeksellaceae bacterium | reverse complement strand
AAAACAATTTTTACTATTAAATGATTTCCCCATTTTAATGCACACTTTAAATGCTTTTGCTCATTTTGACAAAAGAATTTTAGTGCTTCCAAAATCTCAAATTGAAAATTGGAAGGCGCTTTGCAAAAATTATAATTTCGAACTAGAACATATTCTTGTTGATGGAGGAATTAATCGTTTTAGTTCAGTTAAAAATGGATTAAAAAAGGTAGATGAGGAAAGTATTGTCGCCATTCATGATGGAGTACGACCACTTATTTCTAAAAACTTAACCAATAAACTAATTGCTACCACAAAAAAGGGAATTGGAGTGATTCCAGTTATTCCGATAAAAGATTCTTTGCGAAAAATAGAAGGGAATAAGTCCAAAGCTATAAGTAGAAGTTCGCTTTATAAAGTACAAACTCCACAATGTTTTTTTGCAAGTACTATTAAAAATGCTTATAGGCAAAATTTTTCTCTATTTTTCACTGATGATGCTTCAGTACTTGAAAATAATGGAGGGAAAATTATTCCCATTCTAGGAGAGGAAAACAATATTAAAATTACTACTAAGGAAGATTTAAAGATTGCTGAATTTTTTATGCAATAACCTCTACTGTTTCAAAATTATTAATCAAATTCACTCCTGGGATTTTCCCTTTCTCAAAAGTTCCTAAACTTTTAAACCCTAATGCTTCTGCTGCATTTTTCGAGCCAATTTTCAAAAGTGTATCCAAATCAAAATCAGAATTTTCTTGAATTATTTGTAATTCTTCCAATATAGAAAGAGAGTTGTTAGAAGCTAAGCTGTCCGTACCAACACATAGTTTTTCTTTATTAAAAATAGAATAATTGGGTAAAGTATTTTCAATATATAAATTTGCTTTTGGGCAAGTACAATAATAGTTCTCGGTTAAATCTTCCTTTTTTGTAAATGTATTATGAACCAAAATCGTTTTTTGGTTTTTCAATTCAGCAAAAATGTCAGTAGATTTATTTCTGCTTCCCCAAATTTGAGAGGTAGCATCTATATTATTTAACCAATCAAAAAGAGGTCCTTCTTTTTTTTTGAAAAGCATATTTTCTTCTTTTATTTCCTGATTATGAATGCTTAAAGTAAAATCATTTTTATCAAAAATTTTTGCAATTTCTTGCATCAAATTTGGAGGGACAGAATAAGGGGCGTGAGGAACAATAGTAGCTTTTTGTCCAGCAATTCTAAACTGATTTCTTAATTCCTCTCCATCCTCTATAGCTCTATTAATTTTTTCTTTTTGTACGCCGAAGATTTCAATAAAATTATAGTATTGTAAATTGCCTTTCTGTTTTTGAAAAAGTGTATCAATTGTATTACAAATATCCCCAACCGCCACAATTCCATTTTTTATCATTTCCTTTTCTGCATTTTCAATTGCCTCCAAAATTTTATCTTTTGTAAAAGCACTTCTTTCCTGAATGGTGCCAATAAAATTCAAAAACCCTTTCCCTTTGTCTGCTATTCCTAAAAGATGACTTAATTCCAAATGACAATGTGCATTCACAAACCCAGGACACAAAATACCATTAAAAATCTCTAACTTTTTTTTTGGCAACTCTGCTCTTCTTTTAAAAATTGAAACTATCTTGTTATTGTCAGAAATCTGTAAAACTCCTTCCTTTATTGGGTTGGTATAAAGTGGGTATAAATAATCAGCTGTTAAGAATCGCATAGCACAAAAGTAATATATCTTTGCAAAAAAAATATGAGTGATAAAAAAGACATTCGTAAATTTACTTTTAAACAAATCCAATCATTT
>CAYZIA010000155.1:0-1806 GCA_964478325.1 uncultured Weeksellaceae bacterium | reverse complement strand
TATTCATATTTTATGATGTAATATGGTCTATTATTCAATTAAGAAATGGGCTGGCTTAATTGCAATTTTAGCCCTTCCAGGCATTATTTATTTTTATGTAACAAAGGCAGAGAACCATTTTATGCCTCTAGCAATAATTGGCATTGAAGGGCATCAAATCCCAAACTTTTCTTTTATCAATCAGTATAACGATACCATTTCCAATATTGATTATAGAGGGAGTATTTATGTCGCAAATTTCTTTTTCACCACTTGCCCAACTATTTGCCCAATAATGACCAATAAAATGAAATATGTGCAGGATAAACTAAGTGTTTATCCTAGTATTAAATTTTTATCCCATACGGTAAACCCTGAAAATGATAGTCCAGAGAAGTTATTTGAATATGCAAATGATATGCAAGCTGATTTGACAAATTGGAATTTTGTAACAGGGAATAAGGATGAAATTTACAACATTGCAGCTTCTTATTTTGTAAATGTAAGTGAGGATGCATTAGCGCCGGGAGGGTTTTTACATTCTGAGTATTTTGTTTTAATTGATAAGGAAGGGAAGGTGCGTTCAGGAATTGATATTAACGGAAATCCTTATGGTGCTTATGATGGAACAAATGATGCGGATATCAAAACACTAGTAAAAGACATAAGAGTCCTTATGGCGGAATACAAAAAAAAAGAAAATCAGCGTGAGAAATAGTACTTTAACTATCTTTCTATTTTTTCACTTCCTTTTGATTTATCAGAATGTAAATGCGCAATGTGCTATGTGCAAAGCAGTAGTAGAAGCTAATTTGGAAAGTGGTGGAAGCATAGGAGCAGGTCTCAATGATGGGATACTTTATTTAATGGCTATGCCTTACATTTTCATCATTGTTGTTGGTCTTATTTGGTATAATCTAAAAAAAGAGATAAAAAACTAAAATCTTCTTACATTTGCGGTTCACAAAATTTAAAATGAAAAAATACATTCTTTTTTTGACAGCTTTTTTATGTACTTTAAGTTCTTTTTCACAAAAAAAATGGACTTTGGAGGAATGTATAAATAGGGCAAAAGAAGAGAATCTAGATATAAAACAAATTAAACTCTCTGTACTCTCCGCAGAGCAACAACTTCTTCAATCTAAATTATCTTTATTTCCTTCCTTAAATGGAGGGGGTTCACAAGGATATAATTATGGCAGAACGGTTGATCCTTACTCCAATGAGTTTACGAACCTAAATGTAAATACAAATAATTTTTCGCTTTATTCTACTATTACTCTTTTTAGTGGTTTCCAAAATATCAATGAAGTAAAGCGAGCTAATTATGAGTATATGGCTAGAAAATATGATATCGAAAAAGTGATAAACGATATTTCAATAATTGTGACAACCGATTTTTTACAATTACTTTTTAATAAAGAGTTAGTAATAATGGCAGAAAAGCAGTTGGAAATTTCTTTACAGCAAGAGGAAAGAATTAGTAAATTGGTAAAGGAAGGCCAATTAGCCAAAAGTGCATTATTGGAAACTCGTTCACAAGTAGCATCCGAAAAATTACAATTGGTAAAAACAAAAAGCCAAAAAGAAATAATGCATTTAAATATAAAACAATTGTTGGAGATTGAAGCAAATAATAATTTTGAGATTCTGATCCCAGCTATTTCCTTGCCAGATCAGAAAAAAATACCAAGTACAGAAGAGATTTATACATCTGCATTAGAAGTATTCCCTAATGTTAAAAGTGCAGAATACCGACTAAAAAGTAGTGCAAAATCTTTGGCTATTTCTAGAGGGGGAAGAAGCCCTAGAATTATCTTTAATGGA
>CAYZIA010000154.1:0-1922 GCA_964478325.1 uncultured Weeksellaceae bacterium | reverse complement strand
TTTGTGTAACCAATTTTACGAATAACTTCTCTTGCAACTTTTTGTACATCCACATATCCTTCTGTTTTTACTTCTCCTGAAAGCACAGTTAATCCTGTAGTCACCAAGGTTTCGCAAGCTACTTTTGAGTTTGGATCTTGAGCTAAGAAATTATCTAAAAGCGCATCTGAAATTTGATCGGATACTTTATCTGGGTGTCCCTCTGATACGGACTCTGATGTGAAATAATATGACATTTGCTATTTACTTTTTCAATTAATAAATTTCAAGGAAGATCTGGCATATATGCTTAAAAGAAATACTGTTTTAGCATTTTTTTTAGTGGTTGCAATAAGCCAAATCTTTCCACTTTGGTCGGCAAATTTACTAAAAAAAATAAACCTGCAAATTTGCATGCTAAATAAAAATGCCTTTAATTTGCATAAGACTTATCAAGAAAGACGGAGGGACGGGCCCTATGATGTCTTGGCAACCTTGAGTGCAAGGTGCTAAATCCCACTCCAACAATGGAGAAAGATGAGCGAAATTCATAAAATTTCCCCAATCTTTTTTGTTAAGTCTTATAAAAATTATGAGACAAAAAATAGAACATATCTTAAAACAGAGGATTCTTATTCTTGATGGCGCTATGGGAACTATGATTCAAAGATATAGCCTTAATGAAGCAGATTTTAGAGGAGAAAAATTTAAAACACATCCTTCTGATTTGAAGGGAAATAATGATTTACTTTCTATTACTCGACCAGATATTATTAAAGCAATTCATAAAGAATACTTGGATGCTGGAGCTGATATAATTGAAACCAATACTTTTAGTGGAACATCAATTGCACAAGCCGATTATAAATTAGAAACAGAAGTTTATCAGATAAATTTTCAATCAGCTAAAATTGCAAAAGAGGTAGCGTTTGCTTGTTCAACTAGCGATAAACCAAGATTTGTTGCAGGTGCAATTGGACCAACTAATCGAACAGCATCAATTTCTCCTGATGTAGAGAATCCTGCATTTAGGCATATTACTTTTGACCAGTTAAAGGATGCATATAAAGAGCAAGCAAATGCTTTGCTAGATGGAGGGGTAGATTTATTATTAGTAGAAACTGTATTTGATACTCTTAATTGTAAAGCAGCATTATTTGCCATTGAAGATGTATTTGAATCAAAAGAAATCCGAGTTCCTATTATGGTTTCTGGCACAATAACAGATGAAAGTGGACGAACTCTTTCAGGACAGACAGCTGAAGCTTTTTTAAATTCTATTTCACATATCCCACTATTGAGTGTTGGTTTTAATTGTGCTCTGGGTACAAAAGCAATGCGTCCTTATGTGAGAGATTTGGCAAGAAAAGCGCCATTTTTTGTGAGTGCATATCCTAATGCAGGTTTGCCAAATGAAATGGGAGAATATGATGAAAATCCACAAAAAATGGGAGCTCAATTAGAAGATTTTATGCAAAGTGGTTTGGTTAATATAGCTGGAGGTTGTTGTGGTACAACCCCTGAGCATATTGCAGAATTTTCACGAATTTCCCATAAATATCCACCCCGTGAAATTCCACAACTTAAAAAGGCCATGCGCCTTAGCGGATTAGAAGCAGTTACCATTTCACCAGAGAGTAATTTTACAAATATTGGAGAACGAACTAATGTAATGGGTTCATTACAATTTAAACGATTAATTAAAGAGGGTAATTTCGAGGAAGCATTGGCTGTAGCATTAAATCAAGTAGAAGGAGGTGCTCAAGCCATTGATGTTAATATGGATGATGGAATGTTAGAAGGAAAGGAGTGCATGACTCATTTTTTGCATTTAATCGCTTCTGATCCAGATATATCCAAAATACCGATTATGGTAGATTCTTCTAAATGGCATATTATTGAAGCAGGCCTTAAATGTATTCAAGGTAAGGGAATTGTCAACT
>CAYZIA010000153.1:0-1954 GCA_964478325.1 uncultured Weeksellaceae bacterium | reverse complement strand
GAGCTAAATGCTAGTATAGCAAATGCTAAGCGAGAAAGCATAAAATCCAAATAAGAATTGTAAATTCGCAATCCAAAATAATTTATTATGAAAAGACTAATATTCATTGCTACACTATTAATAAGCACTGTTTCTTTTTCCCAGGACAAATACAATCCTTTAACAAAGCCCAACACTTATAAAAATATTGATAATCCAAATTATTGGAAAAATAAGATGCCACATCCTGGCTATTGGCAACAAGATGTACATTATAGAATTAAGGCAAATATTGATGAAATAACTGATATCATTGATGCAGATCAGACCCTAACTTACTGGAACAACTCTCCTGATGATATGAATTTTGTTTATTTCCATTTATATCAGAATGCTTTTCAACCAGATTCATATTTGGATGAATTGCAAAAAGAGAATGGAAAATCTCCAAAATACGGAAACTATGAGTCTGAAAAATTAGGAACAGTTATAGAGAGTATATTTGTGAATGGGGAAAAAGTAAAAACTGTTTTAGATAACACTATTTTGAAAGTCTATCTGCCAAAAACGCTTAAGTCTAAAGAAACAACTACTTTCAAAATAAAATTTAAAACCTATTTTGATCAAGGCGAAGTTAGAAGAAGAATGAAAGTGTATGATGCATGGGGAAATAAACATTATAATGGAGTTCATTGGTACCCAAGAATATCGGTTTATGATGCAAAGTTTGGGTGGACTACTGATCAGCATTTAGGAAGAGAGTTTTATGGAAATTTCGGCTGTTATGATGTGGAGCTAACTTTTGCTTCCAATTTTGTAGTAGAAGCTACAGGGTTCTTACAAAACAGGGAAGAAGTTCTGCCAAAAAATTTAAGAAATAAGCTAGATATCAAAAACTTTAAAGATAAACCATGGAATTCTGCTCCATCTGTGATTACAGAATATAAAAAAGGGGAAACAAAAATATGGAAATATCATGCTGAGAATGTACACGATTTTGCTTTTACTGCAGATCCTACTTACAGAATCGGAGAGGCCTGGTGGGAAGATAAAGTATGTTACTCATTAGTACAAGAGCCACATGCAAGTAGATGGCAAAATGCAGCTGAATTTGGAGCAAATTGCCTAAAAGTCTTTTCTGAAGATTTTGGAAGATATGTATATCACAAAGTAATTGTAGCTGACGCAAGAAGTGGAATGGAGTATCCTATGATTACATTAGATGGAGGTAGTGATCCAGGATATAGAGGATTACTAGCACATGAAATAGGACATATGTGGTTTTTTGGCCAGGTAGGAAATAATGAAACTTATCGAGCTCTTTTAGATGAAGGATTCACTCAATTTTTAACTGCCTGGGGTTTAATAAAAATTGATGGAGAATATTTGGTAAAAAATGAAAGTAAAAATAAGTTTGTTGCAAAACATACAAAACCAACAAGAGCTATTGATAGTAGAGTGTATTTTTCCTATCTAAATGATGCTACAAAATATAATGACCCAAAAATTAGTACACACTCTGATTGTTTTAATGGAGCTTTACGTCATGGTGGTGGTTATCGTCATGTTTATTACAAAACAGCTACTATGCTGTATAATTTACAGTATCTATTAGGAAATGAGCTTTTCCTAAAAGCAATGCAACATTATTTCGAAACTTGGAAAATTGCCCATCCTTATAATGAGGATTTCAGAAATGCAATTATTCAATACACTAAGGTAGATTTGAACTGGTTTTTTGATCAATGGCTAGAAACTTCAAAACGCCTTGACTATAGTATTGATGGCGTTAAAGATTTAGGTGATGAGTATTATGCTATTGATTTTGAAAGAAAAGGCAGGATGCAAATGCCTATTGATTTTAGGGTGATTGCAAATAATGAAAAATCGTACGATTTTCATATTCCAAACACTTGGTTTGTGAAAAACACAGATGCCACAGTACTTACTAAATGGCATGGTTGGGATAAGCTCT
>CAYZIA010000152.1:0-1982 GCA_964478325.1 uncultured Weeksellaceae bacterium | reverse complement strand
GAGTACAAACTAGAATTATTAGAAGAGCTGGAAGATGGAAGTATCACTTTCTACACCCAAGGTAATTTTACTGATTTATGTAGAGGACCACACATTCCTTCTTCTGGAAAAATAAAAGCAATTAAACTATTAAATATTGCAGGCGCATACTGGAGAGGAGATGAAAACCGTAAGCAACTTACACGTATTTATGGAGTATCATTCCCAAAGCAAAAAGAACTTACCGCACATCTAGAGTTATTGGAGGAAGCTAAAAAACGTGACCACAGAAAACTAGGAAAGGAAATGGAACTCTTTACTTTCTCAAAAAAAGTTGGACAGGGTTTACCTTTATGGCTTCCAAAAGGAACTGCTCTTAGAGAAAAATTAGAAAATTTTCTGAAAAAAGCTCAAATACAAGCAGGTTACTTACCAGTAATCACACCTCATATTGGTAATAAAGATTTATATATTACTTCTGGTCATTATGAGAAATATGGAGAAGATTCCTTCCAACCAATAAAAACTCCTCATATAGATGAAGAATTCTTATTAAAACCTATGAACTGTCCTCATCATTGTGAAATTTATAATTCTTCTCCAAGATCATACAAAGATTTACCTATAAGATATGCTGAATTTGGGACAGTTTATCGTTACGAACAATCAGGAGAATTAAATGGATTAATAAGAGCAAGGTGTTTCACAGTAGATGATGCTCATATATTTTGCCGACCAGACCAAATAATAAAAGAATTCACAAAGGTTATCAATCTAGTATTATATGTTTTTAAAACATTTGATTTTAAGGATTATGTAGCTCAAATATCTTTAAGAGATCCAGATAATAAAGAAAAATATATTGGTAGTGATGAAAATTGGGATAAAGCAGAAAAAGCAATTATTGACACTACTAAACAGCAAGGATTAGAAACAGTAGTAGAATATGGTGAGGCGGCCTTTTATGGCCCTAAACTTGACTTTATGGTAAAAGATGCATTAGGAAGAGAGTGGCAATTAGGAACTATTCAAGTAGATTACAACTTACCAGAACGTTTTGAATTAGAGTACACTGGTGCAGATAATAAAAAACATAGACCTGTCATGATACATAGAGCACCATTTGGATCTATGGAACGATTTGTAGCGGTTTTAATTGAGCATTGTGGAGGTAATTTCCCTCTTTGGCTAGCCCCAGATCAGTTTATTATATTGCCTATCAGTGAGAAATATCACGATTATGCCGAAAAAGTATCCCAATTATTAAAAAATTACGATATTTGTGGCCCGATTGACAATAGGGCTGAAACTACCGGTAGAAAAATAAGAGATGCAGAAGTTTCAAAAATCCCTTATATCATTATTGTTGGCGAAAGAGAAGAGAATGACGGAACTATCTCAGTTCGTAAGCATGGAGGAGAGGATTTAGGAAGTCTATCGATTGATGGATTGATAAAAATAATAACAGAGGAAATAGATAATTGAATTACTTTTAATAACTAAAAAACGGTAAAAAATCGCAAAAAGAACTTTTAGAAGAAGGGGGCCAGAAAAAAAACTACATAAAACAGGGAGAGAAATAACATCCCCATTTGTAAGAATGGTAGGAGATGGAATAGAAGCAAAGATTGTCCCTTTAGAAGAAGCGTTAAAAAAAGCAAGTCAATTAGGGTTAGATTTAGTTGAGATTTCTCCAAATACAGAGCCACCGGTTTGTAAAGTAATTGATTATAAGAAGTTTATTTACGATCAGAAAAAAAGACAAAAGGCTATAAAGTCAAAAGCAGTAAAGGTTGTAATAAAAGAATTAAGATTTGGACCAAATACAGGAGAGCACGATTTTAATTTTAAATTAAAACATGCGGAGAAGTTTTTACAAGATGGAGCAAAAGTAAAAGCATTTGTATTTTTTAGAGGAAGAACGATTATTTTTAAAGAACAAGGAGAAATCTTACTGTTAAAATTGGCGCAAGCCTTAGAAGAATTTGGAGTAGTAGAGAGTA
>CAYZIA010000151.1:0-2011 GCA_964478325.1 uncultured Weeksellaceae bacterium | reverse complement strand
CTATTTTAAGTAAGTACTTCAGTTACTTTATCAGCTGCTTCTTGCAACAATATTATAGACTCTACTTTCAGTCCGCTTTCATCAATAAGTTTCTTAGCTTCTTTTGCATTAGTTCCTTCAAGACGAACAATTAAAGGTACATGTATTTTTCCAATGTTATTATAAGCATCAACAATGCCTTGCGCTACTCTATCACACCTAACAATACCACCAAAAATATTTACCAAGATTGCTTTTACCTCAGGATCTTTTAAAATAATTCTAAATGCTTGCTCAACTCTCTTTGCGTCAGCAGTTCCGCCAACATCCAAAAAGTTTGCTGGATTACCACCCGCCATTTTAATAATATCCATAGTTGCCATTGCAAGTCCAGCACCATTTACAATACAACCAACATTACCATCTAATTTTACAAAATTTAATCCATATTCTCCTGCTTGAACTTCTGTTGGATCTTCTTCTCTTGTATCTCGTAAGTCAATAAATTCTTTATGTCGAAAAAGTGCATTATTGTCTAAACTTACTTTAGAATCAACAGCTAAAACTTTATTATCTGAAGTTTTTAATACTGGATTTATTTCAAAAAGTGAAGAATCTGTACTATCATAGGCTTTGTAAAGAGCAGATACAAAGTTTTTCATTTCTTCAAAAGCAACTCCATTAAGTCCTAAGTTTGTAGAAATCTTTATACATTGTTCTTCTGTAATACCTAATTTAGGAACTATCTCTTCTGTAAAAATTAAATGTGGAGTTTGTTCAGCAACAGTTTCAATGTCAACTCCTCCTTCTGTAGAATACATAATCATATTTCTACAAGTTGCTCTGTTTAATAAAACAGACATATAAAATTCAGAAATTTCGTCTTCTCCAGGATAATAAACATCTTCCGCAATTAAGATCTGATTTACCAATTTTCCTGTTGCAGAAGTTTGTGGAGTGATCAAATACATTCCTAAAATATCATCAGCTATCGAGCGAACTTCATCTAAAGTTTTAGCCAATTTAACACCACCACCTTTTCCTCTTCCTCCAGCATGTATTTGCGCTTTAATTACCCACCAGTTTGTTCCGGTATCGGCTGTTAATTTTTTGGCAGCAGACACTGCTTCCTCAGATGTTGTAGCAACAATTCCTCTTTGAATTTTTACACCAAAGCTGCTTAACAAATGTTTTCCTTGATATTCATGTAAGTTCATTTCTTAAATTTTAGTGATGCAAAAATATAGGAATCAGGGGAATTACAATCCTCTATTGAAAAAAGATTCTATTTTTGTACTTCAATGACTTTTTAATGAATTTTAAACTTTTTTTTCCTTTTTTTTTCCTTATTCCTTTACTTAGTTTTGCTCAGTTTCCTGATAAAAAAGTATATACTATAAAAAACATAAAGAGCGCCCCTAAAATAGATGGTGAGTTAAATGATAAAATTTGGGAAAAGTTAAATATAGCTAGTAATTTCTCTCAAATATCTCCAAATAATGGGAAACCTGAAAAGAAACATCAAAGAACAGAAGTAAAGATATGTTACGATAGTAAAAATATATATTTTGGAGTTATGATGTATGATAATGCTCCAGACAGCATTTTGAGAGAGCTTTCTGAAAGAGATCAAGAGAATAAAAACTTTGACGGATTTGGAGTATGGCTTAATCCTTTTAATGATGGTCAAATTGAATATAATTTTATGCTTACCGCAGCAGGAGTGCAATTAGACAGAAAATTTTCACCAATAGGAATTGATAAGTCATGGGATGCAGTTTGGAAATCAGCGGTAAAAATTAATACTAATGGATGGGTAGCTGAATTTTCTATTCCATTTTCTCAATTAAGATTCTCGGATAATAGTAATCCTTGGGCTATAAATATGGCAAGAGAAATCAGAAGATATCGTGAAGATTACAGCTGGAATCCTATTGATGTTGAGTATACTAATTATGCATTACAAGCTGGACTACTTGATGGCATTAAAGATATTGATTCTCCTACTCGCCTTTCATTTATGCCTTATGCA
>CAYZIA010000150.1:0-2012 GCA_964478325.1 uncultured Weeksellaceae bacterium | reverse complement strand
TGCTGATGAAGTAGTAAAGGTAAAAAATGGTTTTGCAAGAAACTTATTAATTCCGCAAGGCAAAGCTATTCTAGCAACTGATTCTGCTGTGAAAGTTTTGGAAGAAAAACTAAGACAACAATCAAATAAAGAAGAAAAAGTAATTGCTGATGCAAATAATATCGCAGAAGTAATTTCTAATTTGGAGATTAAAATAAAAGTAAAAGTTGCAGAGGACAAAAAAAAGTTATTTGGTTCGGTTACCACTGTTCAGTTTACTGATGAGCTTGCTTCAATGGGACACGAAATTGATAAACGATTTGTAAAGCTTTCTACCATTAAAGAAGTGGGGAAATATGAGGCAGAAGTTCGCCTTCACAGAAATGTGAGGGTAACAATTCCTTTTGAGGTTATTGCCGAATAAATAAACTCTGAAATAACTAATTTAAAAAAAACCTTTTTCAATTGAAAGAGTTTTTATTCGTATCTAAGGGCTTCAATAGGATCGAGTTTGGCAGCTTGTAGAGCAGGAAAGATTCCTGCAACTATGCCAACTATAATACAAAGTGAAATTCCTGAAAAAATCCAAATCCAAGGAATTACAAAAATACCACCTATAAAGAAAGAGGTCAAGTTGCCTACAAGAACACCAAGAATAATGCCAACTAATCCACCTAATTGACAAACTAATATAGCTTCTGTTAGGAACTGGTTTCTTATTAGTTGAGGGGTTGCCCCTATTGCTTTTCTGGTACCAATTTCTTTAGTTCTCTCAGTTACTGATACTAGCATAATATTCATAAGCCCTATTGCGGCTCCAACTAAGGTAATTATTCCAATAAGGGTAGCTGCAAGAGTAACATAGCGAATGTTTTCAATGAGTATATTTGCCAAGTTATCACTTTTTACTATTATAAAATTATCCTCTTGTATAGGCTTTAATTTTCTAACGCTTCTAAATTTTGCAATAGCCGCGCCAATAGCTGGATTCAATTCTTCTACATTATTACACATTACACTTATAGTGTAAGATTGGCTGGTACTACTAAAAAATTGCCTTGCATAAGTAATTGGAATGAGCACTGTTTTATCGCCACCAAAACCCATGGCTGAACCTTTTTCTTTTAATACGCCAATTACTTTAAATTTCCGATTGCCTCCAGTTATGATTTTACCAACAGCAGTTGTATTAGGAAAAACTTTATTCTTTACTTCTTTGCCGATAATAATTACATTTCTGCCAAAACTAATCTCATCCAACGAAAAATTTCTTCCTTCTGTTAGCTCATATCCAGAAGTAAAAAGATAATTTTCATCTGTTCCCCACACATTTATATTTGGGTCTGATTTATAATTCTTGTATTTTATAGTTGCCGCACCAACTACCCAAGATGATATGGAAACTTTTGAAGGAAAATTATATTGCTCTTTAAAATTTTCTGCATCTCTATATTTTATTGGTGGAGGTTTTTCTCCATCTTTCCCAATCCGAATATGCATACCATAGTTTTTGATGGTGAAAGTATTTGCTCCCATTGAGGTAAAATTTTCAGAGATCGAACCTTTAATGGATTCAATAGCAGTAAGAATTCCAACTAAAGCCATAATGCCAATAGCAATAATAAGGATGGTAAGTATGCTTCTTAGTAGGTTATACTTTATAGCTTGAATAGCAATTTTTATATTTTCAAAATATACTTGCATAAGTTCTTGCAATATACAAAAAGGGCCATCAAGAATTAATTAAATTTCCTTTATTTTTTTAATTCTGTTCTTCTTATAATTACCTACAAATACATAAATGGCATTTGACATTGAAATGATAAAAAAGGTGTACCAAAAGTACCCTAAAGCAATTGAAGCAGCAAGAAAAACAACAAACAAACCATTAACTTTAGCTGAAAAAATATTATATACTCACCTTTGGAGTGATGATAATACAAAAGCGTTTACAAGAGGAGAAGATTATGTTGATTTTGCACCTGACAGAGTAGCTATGCAAGATGCTACAGCTCAAATGGCACTTTTGCAAT
>CAYZIA010000149.1:0-2029 GCA_964478325.1 uncultured Weeksellaceae bacterium | reverse complement strand
AAAACAATTTATATTTTTTCCAAATTGAAAGTTACTTTCACTATGGTTTTTAAAATTTACTAATGCTAATTTTTTCAGATACAAGGTTTTTTATTTTTGATAAAAATAACTATCTTTTGTAATTGCTTTTACTTTAATGCGAAATAAGTTAAAAAAAACTTATTTTTGTGCTTCAAAAATAGAAGATATGGCAAAACAGACAGATAAAACAGATAAGCAATTTGCACAAATTGAAGAAACTTTATCCAGAACGGAACAATATATAGAAGATAATCAGAGGAGCCTGGTTATAATAATTGGGTCAATTGTTGCTATTATTGCAATTTATCTTTCTTTTATTAATTTCTATTTAAAGCCACTAGAGAAAGAAGCGCATGGTGATATGTATATGGCAGAAATGTATTTTGAGAAAGATTCTTTCAATTTAGCACTAAATGGAGATGGACAATTTTTAGGTTTTTTGGATGTTTTAAATGAATACAACTTAACAAATGCTGGAAACTTAGCTAATTATTATGCTGGACTATGTTATTTGCATACTGCACAATATGAAGAAGCTATTGAATACTTAAGTAATTTTTCTTCTGATGATATTATTTTATCTACTTTGGCATTCGGTTGTATTGGGGATGCTTATTTAGAATTAGAAGAAAATAGTAAAGCTCTAAAATATTATAAAAAAGCAGTAGAAAATAATGATAACGAATTCACTACTCCAAGATATTTGATGAAACAAGCTAATATATTGGAAACTGAACAAGAATTTGAAGAAGCTTTGGAGATTTATAATCAGATAAAAGAAGATTATAGCAAATCTAAGATTGCACAAGATATTGATAAATATATTGTAAGAGCTAGCAATAGATAATCGTCTAGTCTAGTATGGCAACTCAACAAAAAAATCTTTCCATTTTTGATAAGGCAGACATTCCTTCTGCAAAAAGTATTCGTTTTGGTATAGTAGTTGCTAATTGGAATACAGAAATTACTTCTAAACTTTTAAGTGGAGCAAAAGAAACACTTTTGAATTATGATGCATCAGCATCTAATATATTTGTAATGGAAGTTCCTGGAAGTTTTGAGCTTGTTTTTGGCGCCAAACTTATGACTAAAAAAGAAGTAGACGTTATTATTTGTTTAGGGAGTGTTATTCAAGGAGAAACTAAACATTTTGATTTTGTGTGTAATGCGATTTCATTAGGAATAAAGGATTTAAATATTACATTAAATGTTCCTATAATTTTTGGTGTGCTTATGGATAATACTTTACAGCAAGCTAGAGATCGTTCTGGGGGAAAATATGGAAATAAAGGAATTGAAGCGGCTATTACTGCTATAAAGATGGCTCATCTAAACAAATAATATAATACTTTCTAAAAGCATTTCTTCTGAGTTAAAAAATACTAAATTTGCACCCAATTTTTGATGGTCGCGTAGCTCAGCTGGATAGAGCATCTGCCTTCTAAGCAGACGGTCACAGGTTCGAATCCTGTCGCGATCACAGAAGCCCACTAATTTAGTGGGTTTTTTTATGGATTTTAAAAAGTGGGGATATTTGCGGAGAGAGAGGGATTCGAACCCCCGGTACATTGCTGTACGCTGGTTTTCAAGACCAGTGCATTCGACCACTCTGCCATCTCTCCAAAGGTGGCAGCAAAAATAGAAATATTTAACAATCCTAAAATCCTTTTAGTCTTTAATTTTTTTTGAAATACAATCTATCTAATTTTATTAGTTTAGCATCATGAAAATGAAAGCAATTTTTTTTATTATTTTTATTAGTATTCCAGTATTAATAAATGCACAAACACTAAAAGCATTTTTGTATACAGCAAATTTTAATAGTCTAGAGAATCAAAGTTATATTGAGACCTATCTTTCCTTTGATGTTAATACCGTACAATTAATTCAGGATAAAAATGATAAGTATTTTGGAGAATTAGATATTTATATTCAAATCTCAAAATCTAATAGATTCATTTTCAACGATCATTACACTTTAAGAAGTCCTTATTTTGAAGATAGTATT
>CAYZIA010000148.1:0-2052 GCA_964478325.1 uncultured Weeksellaceae bacterium | reverse complement strand
AAAGGTTGGTTTTGTCCTTGTCATGGATCTCATTATGATACTTCAGGAAGAATTAGAAAAGGTCCAGCACCCACTAATCTTGAAATACCAAAATATGAGTTTGTAGATAATAATACTATTAAAATTGGATAACGATACATGAGTGAAGAAAAATATATACCAAAATCAAAAATTGCTCAGTGGTTTGACAGTAGGCTACCTCTATTATCCATGGCTCATCATTTAAGAGAATATCCAACCCCCAAAAATTTAAATTATTGGTGGACATTTGGAGGAATACTTACTTTTTGTTTAATTACCCAAATAATCACAGGGGTTGTTTTGGCAATGCATTATGTTGCTCATGCAGATCTAGCTTTTGAAAGTATTGAGCACATTATGAGAAATGTAAATTATGGATGGTTGTTGAGATATATTCATGCAAACGGTGCATCAATGTTTTTTCTTGCTGTTTATATTCATATTTTTAGAGCATTGTTTTATGGATCTTATAAAGCCCCAAGAGAAATGATTTGGATAATAGGAATGATTATTTACATATTAATGATGGCAACAGCGTTTATGGGATATGTTTTGCCATGGGGACAAATGAGTTTTTGGGGCGCTACAGTTATAACAAATTTATTTAGCGCTATACCTTTAGTGGGAGAGGGAATTGTTACTTGGCTTTGGGGAGGGTTTGCTGTTGATAATCCTACTCTTACAAGATTTTTTAGTTTACATTATTTATTACCATTTTTAATTTTCGGGCTAGTAGTTTTACATATTTGGGCTTTACATATACCTGGCAATAATAATCCTATTGGAATAGATATAAAACAACGTTCAAAGGATACAGTTCCATTTAGCCCCTATATAGCTGTTAAAGATCTATATGCTTTATTAATTTTTCTAATTATTTTTGCAGGAATAGTATTTTTTGTTCCTAATGTTTTAGGTCACACGGATAATTATATTAAAGCAAATCCAATGGTTACACCTTCACATATTGTTCCAGAATGGTATTTGCTTCCTTTTTATGCAATTTTAAGAGCTGTACCAAGTAAGTTAGGAGGAGTTATTGCCATGTTTGGTTCTTTATTTGTTTTGATAATTTTGCCATGGCTAGATACTTCTAAAGTTAGGTCGGCAGTATTCAGGCCCTTATACAAAATATTTTTTTGGATTTTGGTAGGAGATGTTTTGCTCTTAGGGTATCTAGGAGCAATGGTTCCAGAAGGCTGGTATTTATTTTTTGGAAGATTGGGAACAATTTATTACTTTGTTCACTTTTTATTAATTATGCCAATATTAGGCTTCAAAGAAAAAACATTGCCTTTACCAACAAGCATTTCAGAACCAGTACTAGGTGGAAAAAATTAATGAAAAATAACTACAAAAATTTTTTTTTAATTATCGTTTTTACTATTTTTTGTTTATCGTTAAATTTGCAAGCATCTGAAAAAAGAACCTCTCTTATAAAGACTGATTGGAGCTTTAAAGGTGTCTTTGGCAAATTTGATAGAGGCGAATTAAGACGAGGTTATCAAGTTTACAACGAAGTTTGTTCTAGTTGTCACTCTATTTCAGAATTAAGCTATAGAAATTTATCTGAAAAAGGAGGTCCAGAATTTTCAGTTGAAGTAACAAAAAATATCGCTGCGAGTTTTGAAGTTATTGATGGACCAAACAGTGATGGAGAAATGTTTACTAGACCAGGAAGACTTTCAGATAAGTTTATTAAACCTTATGAAAACATTGAGACTGCAAAAGCTGCTAATGGCGGAGCATATCCACCTGATATGTCGGTTCTTGCAAAAGCAAGAAAGGGAGGTGCGGCGTATATATATTCTTTACTCCAAGGATATGTAGATGCACCCGAAGGATATGATTTAGATGATGGTGTTTATTACAATAAATACATGCCCGGAAATCAAATTAAAATGCCAAATGTTCTTTCAGATGATCTAGTAGAATATAATGATGGAACTAGGGCAACAGTAGAGCAAATGTCCAAAGATGTTTCAAGTTTTTTGACATGGGCTGCGGAACCAAGTTTAGAAGCAAGACATA
>CAYZIA010000147.1:0-2172 GCA_964478325.1 uncultured Weeksellaceae bacterium | reverse complement strand
AAGCGCTTGCTGGAATTCAAAAATATTGTAGTCCTTACTTATTCCAATATTTTTTTCTACAATTTCAGCAGTTATGCTCTTCGAGTTTTTTACAATTAACATCAGTTTGTCCAATTCATTGCAGATATTTGAAAGCTCAGTGCCTAAGAATTCAGCTAACATGAAACACGCTTTTTCTTCAATTTGAAAGCCTTTTTCACGCAAGTATTTTGCAATCCAATCTGGAACTTGATTGTCGTAAAGGGGTTTGCTTTCAAATAATAAGGATTTTTTGCTTAGGTTTTTTCCAAACTTTCTCCGCTTATCTAATTTCTTGTATTTGTAGCAAATTACTAAAAGGGTAGAGGGCAAGGGGTTGTCTAAATAACTTTCCACTTGCTCAATGTTTTTGATGTTTTGCGCTTCTTTTACAATTACTACTCTATGGGTGGAGCTAAATGGGAATTGTTTTGCCTCCGCAATTATTTGTGCTATATCCACCTCTTTTCCGTAAAGCACAGATTGATTAAATTCTTTTTCTTGTGATTCTAAAACATTTTCAGCTATGTAATCAGAAATCTTATCGATATAAAATGGTTCTTCCCCCATTAAAAAATAGATAGGATGAAAATCTTTATTGCTTATTAATGATATGATTTCTTTATAATTCATTTATTTTGCTTTTATGAAAATGCCACATCTAAACCTTCCTAAAGTAGCCCTCAAAATTAAATCAGTTGAAGGAACTATACAAGTTTTTGGACAGGTAAGAAAAAAATATTTTGTTTTAACCCCAGAAGAATGGGTTCGGCAACACTTTATTTATTATTTAAATAAAGAGAAAAACTACCCAATGGGTTTGATGCAAGTGGAGAAAATGATAAAATATAATTCCATGCAAACAAGAGCGGATATCGTGCTCTATAATAAGGAAGGTAAGTCAAATATGATAGTAGAATGCAAGGCTCCAGAAGTTAAAATTACACAAGACACTTTTAATCAGATTGCTAAATATAATTTTCAATTAAAGGTAGATTTTTTGGTTGTAACTAATGGCATAAAACATTATTGTTGTCAGATGGACTATGAAAAGAATGAGATTACTTTTCTGGACGATATTCCTGTCTTTTAGTTTATTTTTAAATAAAAGCTAATTCTAAGATCTGATAAAGAAATACTTCTTTCTATCACAAGTAGATTTTTAAACTTAAGCATTTTGTTTTCTAATTAAGTTGAGTGCAGAACCAGCTTTAAACCAATCAATTTGTGCTTTATTATAAGTATGATTCAACATAATTATGTTCGTTGTTCCATCAGCATGTACAACTTCTAATGTTAATTGTTTTTCTTCTGAGAAATCAGCTAAATCAGTAAAATTGATAGTGTCATCTTCTTTTATTAAATCATAATCTGATTCATTTGCAAAAGTAAGACCTAACATTCCTTGTTTCTTAAGATTTGTTTCATGTATTCTAGCAAATGATTTTACAATTATGGCTATTACCCCAAGATGTCTTGGCTCCATAGCCGCATGCTCTCTTGAAGAACCTTCTCCATAATTATGATCTCCTACAACAATTGAAGTAATTCCTGCTTCTTTGTATTTTCTGGCTACATTTGGCACTTCATCAGTTGTCCCATCAATCTGACTAACAATAGCATTTGTTTTTCCTCCAAAAGCATTTACAGCACCTATCAAACAGTTGTTCGAAATATTATCCAAATGCCCTCTGTATCTTAGCCATGGGCCTGCCATAGAAATGTGGTCAGTTGTGCATTTCCCAGCTGCTTTTATCAAGAGTTTAGCTCCCATTATGTTTTTTCCATCCCAAACAGAGAAAGGAGTTAAAAGTTGTAATCTATTCGACTCAGGATTTACAACCACTTCAATATTACTTCCATTTTCCGCAGGAGCTTGATAGCCATTATCTTCTACTGCAAACCCATTTTCTGGTAGCTCCATTCCTTTTGGTTCTGCTAATTTTACGGCTTCTCCATTCTCGTTAGTCAGAGTATCTGTAATTGGGTTAAAATCCAATCTCCCAGAAATTGCAATTGCTGCCGTCATTTCAGGAGAGCCAACAAAGGCATGTGTGTTTGGATTTCCGTCTGCACGCTTGGCAAAGTTTCTATTAAAGGAATGAACAATCGTGTTTTTTTCTTGTTTTAGTCACCGAAAACACATTGCTGTAA
>CAYZIA010000146.1:0-2173 GCA_964478325.1 uncultured Weeksellaceae bacterium | reverse complement strand
AACTTTTAGAGGCAATTCGGGTAATAGAAAATAGATAAAAAAATGGTAGTGAGAAAAAGAAATAGTGCTAATGCTAGAAAAGAAGCTAAAAAGAAGGTAGCTTTTGCAAAACTCAATAATTGTCCAACTTCTCCAAGAAAGATGCGATTAATTGCAGATCTAATTAGAGGAATGGATGTTGAAAAAGCATTGACAGAATTAAAGTTAAATCCTAAAGAAGCTTCAGGTAGAATGGAAAAACTATTACTTTCAGCTTTAGCAAATTGGGAAACAAAAAATGAAGGGAAAAGAATGGATGAAGGAAATCTGTATGTTTCAGAAGTAAGAGTAGATGGTGGTAGAATGCTAAAAAGAGTCCAGCCAGCACCTCAAGGTAGAGCACACAGAATTAGAAAAAGATCCAATCATGTAACATTGGTAGTCAATAGTAGAAATACAGATAATAACTAAATATATGGGACAAAAAACGAATCCGATAGGTAACAGATTGGGCTACATCAGAGGATGGGAGTCAAATTGGTATGGTGGTAAAGATTTTGGCGACAAACTTGCTGAAGACGAAAAAATAAGAAAATACATCAATATCCGATTAGCTAGAGCTAGCGTATCTCGGATTCCTATTGAGCGAACAATGAAAATGATTACTATAACTATTCATACAGCAAGACCAGGAATTATTATCGGAAAAGGTGGGCAAGAAGTAGAAACACTAAAAGAAGAATTAAAAAAATTAACAAAAAAAGATATACAAATTAATATTTTTGAAGTAAAACGACCAGAGTTAGAAGCAAGCTTGGTAGCAAATGGTGTTGCTCGTCAAATTGAGGGAAGAATATCTTATAAAAGAGCAATTAAAATGTCTATTGCTTCCACAATGAGAATGGGAGCTGAAGGAATAAAGGTACAGATCTCTGGAAGACTGAATGGTGCGGAAATGGCAAGATCAGAAATGTTTAAGGATGGCAGAACACCACTACATACATTTCGTGCAGATATTGATTACGCTCTTGCAGAAGCACAAACTACTTATGGAAAGATCGGAGTAAAAGTTTGGATTTGCAGAGGAGAGGTTTATGGTAAAAGAGATCTAATGCTTCACTTCAAGAGTGGAAAATCAAAGAAAGGAAATGATAGAAGACAAAGAAGAAGATAATTATAAAAATATTAAAAAGAGATAAGAAATGTTACAGCCAAAAAAAACAAAATTCAGAAGGATGCAAAAAGGCAAAATGAAGGGGAATGCCCAAAGAGGTAGTCGATTAAATTTTGGAACTTTTGGTATTAAAGCGCTAGAAGAATGTTGGATTACAGCTCGACAAATTGAGGCGGCTAGAATTGCAGTTACAAGAGAAATGAAGAGACAAGGCCAGGTTTGGATTCGAATCTTCCCAGATAAACCAATCACTAAGAAACCTGCAGAGGTAAGAATGGGAAAAGGAAAAGGAGCGCCAGAATATTGGGCAGCTGTAGTTAGACCAGGAAGAATTTTGTTTGAGGTTGATGGAATAGATTGTGACTCTGCAAGAGAAGCATTACGGCTTGCAGCTCAGAAACTACCAATCAAAACCAAGTTTATTGTAAAAAGAGATTATAAAATATAAAGTAAAATAAGTAGATGAAATCAAATGTTTTAATAGAAATGCCAGATAATGAAATCAATGATCTTTTATTGGAAGAAAGAGAAAGATTGGCAAAAATGAAGATGAGTCATGCAGTATCTCCTTTGGAAAATCCACACCAAATAAGACACACAAAAAGAACAATTGCTAGAATCCTTACAGAATTAAGAAGAAGAGAAATAGGATTAGAGAAAAAAAATAAATAAAATGGAAAGTAGAAAAGATAGGAAAGATAGAATAGGAATTGTTTCAAGTAACAAAATGGATAAGTCCATAGTGGTGAGGGTGGAAAGAAAAGAGAAACATCCACTTTATGCCAAGTTTGTGAAAAAGAGTAATAAGTTTGTTGCTCACGATGAAGAAAATACTTGTAATGAGGGTGATAAAGTAAAAATTATGGAAACACGGCCTTTGAGTAAAAACAAGAATTGGAGATTAGTAGAAATATTAGAAAGAGCTAAATAAAATGGTACAACAAGAATCTATATTAAAAGTTGCTTGATTTATCTTTAAATGTTTTTGGAGGAATTCCACCTTATACCGTGACATTAAAT
>CAYZIA010000145.1:0-2218 GCA_964478325.1 uncultured Weeksellaceae bacterium | reverse complement strand
AATAATGAGATAGTAACTTCATACACATTCAAGATGAATTACTATTGGTTAATGGGTGATAATAGACATAATTCTGCTGATTCTCGTTTTTGGGGCTTTGTTCCAGAAGACCATATTGTCGGAAAAGCGCTCTTTATTTGGATGAGTTGGGATAAAAATGCTAAAGGACTGAAGAAAGTAAGATGGAATAGATTATTTAATGGAGTCAAATAAACAATTCCTTCTTCCCACTTCCTATTTAGCTCCTATCGGTTATTATGCTATTTTACTACAAAACCCTATTTGTGAAATTGAACAACATGAATATTTTATAAAACAAAGTATCCGTAACAGATGTAATATTTATGGGGCTAATGGTAAGCTCACTTTAAGTATCCCAAAACAAAGGAAGGCAAGCTCAAAAACTATTATTAAAGATATTAAAATTTCGTATGATTATCCTTGGCAGAAATTACATTGGAAATCTATTACTTCTGCTTATCGATCCTCTGCTTATTTTGAATTTTATGAAGACTTCTTTACACCATTTTATCAGAAAAAGGAAAAATATTTACTTGATTTTAATCTAAAATTACAAAAAATTGTTTTTAAATGTTTGCAACTAGAAGACACCTCTGTCTTATCCAGTATTTACCAGAAAAAAACTGATAAAATAGATTTAAGAGATTCAGACTTTGAAATACAAAAACAAGAAAAATACCAAGAAGTTTTTGAAAATAATTGTGGTTTTATTGCTAATTTATCAATCCTTGATTTACTTCTTAATTTAGGACCTGAGAGCAGTAAATATTTATTCAATGTAAAAATGTAGCAATTGTCAAAAAACTAGTAACTACAACTAACAACTAATAACTATTAGTATTTTTGACAAAATTTTAGAATAATGGGTAATTTAGATTTCAATAAGAATGATGATAACATGAGGTTACTTGTCTCAAAAATGAAAAGAAGACATGTAAAGGTTGCTTTGGGTGGTGGAAAAGAGAAGATTAAAAAGCAGCACGATAAAGGAAAACTTACTGCTCGTGAACGTATTGATTATCTAAAAGATAAGGATTCTGATTTTTTAGAAATAGGAGCTTTTGCAGGTAATGAAATGTATGTAGAATATGGTGGTTGTCCATCAGGTGGTGTTGTTGCTGGTATCACTTATGTAAAAGACACACAATGTATTGTTGTTGCAAATGATGCAACAGTTAAAGCGGGTGCTTGGTTCCCAATTACAGGAAAAAAGAACTTGCGTTTGCAAGAAATCTCAATGAAAAACAGATTGCCAATCATCTATCTTGTAGATTCTGCTGGAGTATTCTTACCAATGCAAGATGAAATTTTTCCAGATAAAGAACATTTTGGAAGAATTTTCAGAAATAATGCACGTATGAGTTCTATGGGTATCACACAAATCTCTGCAATTATGGGATCTTGTGTTGCTGGAGGCGCATATCTTCCTATTATGAGTGATGAAGCACTTATTGTAGATAAAACTGCATCTATATTTTTAGCAGGAAGTTACCTTGTTAAGGCTGCTATTGGTGAAAGTATTGATAATGAAAAATTAGGTGGAGCCACTACTCATTGCGAAATTTCTGGAGTTACAGATTATAAAGCTAAAAATGATAAAGATGCTCTAGATAAAATCCGAAATATAATAGATAAAATTGGGGATTATAATAAAGCTGGGTTTAATAGAACGGAATCAAATCCTCCTAAAAAAAACGAAAAAGAAATTTACGGAATTATTCCCAGAGATAGAGCTAAACCTTATGATATGAAAAAGATTGTTGCTCGTCTAGTTGATAAATCCGACTTTGAGGAATATAAAAAGGATTATGGAAAATCCATTATTTGCGGATATGCTAGAATTGATGGCTGGGCAGTTGGTATTGTTTCTAATCAAAGAGAAATGATTAAAACTAAAAACGGGGAAATACAATTTGGTGGTGTTATCTATTCAGATTCTGCAGATAAAGCAGCTCGTTTTATTGCCAATTGCAATCAGAAAAAAATACCTTTAGTTTTCTTACAAGATGTTACTGGTTTTATGGTAGGTTCTAGATCAGAACATGGAGGTATTATCAAAGATGGAGCAAAAATGGTAAATGCAATGTCAAATTCTGTAGTTCCTAAATTCACTATAATTATTGGGAATTCATATGGAGCAGGGAATTATGCTATGTGTGGGAAAGCATATGACCCAACACTGATTTTAGCGTGGCCC
>CAYZIA010000144.1:0-2225 GCA_964478325.1 uncultured Weeksellaceae bacterium | reverse complement strand
TTTTTATCTCGTCAAGCCAAGAAGTAATCTTTTTTTCTCTTTTCAAACTTTCAGCATGTGTAGACACGCCTAAATGAAAATCAGAAGCAAAATATGTTTTAGTTTTTGACATTAATTCTCTAATTTATTTCTAAGTAATTGGTTGCAAACTTTTGGATCGGCTTTCCCTTTTGATAGTTTCATTACTTCTCCCATAAAAAGACCAATTAATCCTTTTTTACCATTTTTATATTCTTGCACCTTTTCAGGATATTTTTCCATTGCCTGATCAATAAAGATGCTTAAAGTATTACGATTACTTTCTTGAATCCAATTATTATTTGTAGCAATTTCTTCTGCAGATAAATTACTTTCAATCATTAAAGGAAATACTTTTGAAGTAGCAATCGAATTGCTTATTTTACCTTCATCAATAAGAATAATAAGTCCTGCTAATCTATTAGGATTAATTGTAAAATCAACAATACGAGTTGCTGTTTCGTTTAGGTAAGATTTTACACTACCATTTACAAAATTAGCAGCCGCTTTATAGTTATTTGTGATGCTACATAAAGCATTAAAATAAAGTGCAATTTCTTTTTCATCTACCAAAATATTCGCGTCATAATCAGATAAGTTAAACTCTTTTGTGAATTTCTGAAATAACTCTTTTGGAAGTGGTGGGAGAGTTTTTTTTACTTTTTCAATATAATCCTGGGTAATAATTATTGGCTGTAAATCTGGATCAGGAAAATATCTATAATCGTTTGCTTCTTCTTTGTGTCGTATAGAAATTGTGGAATTGTTAGCAGCATTAAAACTTCTTGTTTCATGTTTTATTTTTTCTCCATTTTCTATTAAATTAGTTTGCCTTTTTATTTCAAATTCAATGGCACGTTTTATATTTCTAGTAGAGTTCATGTTTTTTACTTCTACTTTGGTTCCAAATTCTTTTTCTCCTTTTTTTCTTACAGAGATATTAGCATCACATCTTAAACTTCCTTCTTCCATATTACCATCACAGATGTCTAAATAGCGCACTAATTTACGTACTTGATCAATGTAATTATATGCCTCATTTGCTGAGCGAATATCTGGCTCAGAAACAATTTCTAGTAAAGGAACACCAGCTCTATTTAAATCCACTAGGGTGTTGAAAGGATCTAAATCATGAATGCTTTTTCCAGCATCTTCCTCCATATGAATTCGTGTAATAGTTATCTTTTTATTTCTTCCATCATCATCTTTTATCTCAATAACTCCTCCATTACAAATTGGAGTTTTATCTTGAGTAATTTGATAGCCTTTTGGTAAATCAGCATAAAAGTAATTTTTTCTTGCATATTCATTTCTTTCTCTGATTTCTGCATCAACTGCTAGACCTAACTTTACAGCATATTCTATCACCTTCTTATTGGCTTTTGGGAGCGTACCAGGATGCCCTAAAGTGACTACAGAGGTTTTAGTGTTGGGCGTTGCTCCATATATATTTTCATCAGAAGAATACGCTTTTGTTGTAGTTAATAGTTGTGCATGCACTTCTAAACCAATTACCACTTCATATTTATCTTTTATACTCATTTACTCAAGAATTATTTTCCCTTTCTCAATAATGTCTTTTTTATTTTTAAGACAATAAAAATACATTCCACTAGACATATTGCTCCTCTTAATCGTTTTATCACTATATAAATCTTGTTGCAATACTTTTTTCCCAAATACATCATAAAGGATTATAGAGGTTGCACTTTTATTAGTAATTGTAAACTGATTTTTAGCTGGATTTGGAAAAACTAAACTTGTTGCAGGATCTAAATTATTTACAGCAAGGGGAAATGAGCCACTAAAAACATAAAGTCCTGTTTGCATATCAGAAATTAAAATACTTGAGAATGCATGACTTTGTTTATTCCAAAAAGGGTATACTCCCCAAGCTCCTTTATAGGAAGAATGGTTGTTTGGCAGATATGTATCGTAATATAATACTTCAAAAGGGTTTGTGGGATCAGCAATATTAAATACTCTTAATCCATCATGATAATAAGATACAAATAATAGTCCCTCTTTAATAATTGCATTATGTGCCATGGAGTTAGAATCTACTCCTGAATTAAAAGTAGATAAAACAGTAATATTATTAAAATCGCTTACATCTAAAAGTTTAATATCATAACCGTGATTCTCATCTAACATAGCATAGACTGTTCCATCATTATTTAACCAACCAGAATGATTGTATCCTGCAT
>CAYZIA010000143.1:0-2250 GCA_964478325.1 uncultured Weeksellaceae bacterium | reverse complement strand
CTGGTTATATGGAAAAGGATATTGTAGATTATAATACTAAAAATTTAAAAGCAGGAACGGCTCTTCATTATAAAATAAAAGAAAATACTGAGTTAATTTATGCTCTAAACTACGGAACTGGTACTACAGTTTATCAAGGAGAAAATCGTTTTAGCTTAAAAGAAATACAATTTTTTCAGAACCGATTAGAGATTAATAAAAAAGATAAATTCTTTTTACGAATTTATCGTTCTAAAGAAGATGCTGGCAAATCATATGATGCGGTATTTACTGCATTAAAATTACAAGACTTATCAGGAAAGAATCAGGATTGGTATTCCTTGTATAGAAATAATTTTAGAGATAAATTTTCTTGGGATGATGTAAATTGGGATGAACCTTCCATTATTGGATTTGGAGGAAACCCACCACAAGCTATTTGGGGTTTTATGGGAGATACTATTACATTTGAAGATTGGTTTATTCTAAGTGATTCTGTATTGTTGGCAAACACAGATGCTATAATTGCAGCGCATGATGAAACAAGGGTTATTACAGATCAGCAATTAAATATGCTTATTCCTGGTTCAGAAGAGTTTAATTTAGCATTACAAGATATTACATCAAAGACCTCTTTTTTACAAGGTGGAACTGGCTTTTATGATAAATCAGCTTTAAATCATATTCATGGGGAGTACCATTTCAATCCTGTTTTTGCAAAAATAAAAATAGGCGCAAATTTTAGACTTTACCAACCCAATTCAAAAGGAAGTATATTTATTGATACAAATGATGTTCCAATTATTAATAGAGAGTTTGGAGTTTATTCCGGTATTGAAAAGGATGTATTAGGTGAATCATTAAAATTAAGTAGTACACTCCGCTTAGATAAGAATGAAAATTTTAATTTTCTTTTTTCTCCTGCTATGTCTGTAGTTTACAAACCAACTGAGAAAGATATTATTCGACTCTCTTTCTCTTCCGCCATAAGAAATCCAACGCTTTCTGATCAATATTTATTTTATAATGCAGGAAGAGCAATACTTATTGGAAATATTTCAGGGCATGGATCAGATGGTGGGCCTCATTTTGATAATTCTAAAGAAAACATGGTAACTATTCAATCATTAATAAATTATTATTTACCAGATATTCCTCATGTAGATAGTTTAAGATTTTTTAAGATTGATCCAATTAGGCCAGAGAAAGCCAAATCTATCGAGTTTGGATATAGAACCACTCTTTTTAATAAATTGTATTTAGATGCTAATTATTATTATTCAAAGTATACTGATTTTATTGGATACAAAATAGGTGCTAAATTTAGCTATCATTCAGATACAAGCGGAAATTATTCTATTTCATTACCATCTATTCAAGCATATCGAATTGCAGCCAATGCTACAAATACAGTAACCACTCAAGGAGCATCTTTAGGAATGAATTATTTTTTAAATTCTAATCTTACAATAAATGCTAATTTTTCCTGGAATAGACTAAATGAGGAGGGTACAGAAGATCCAATTATCCCGGCTTATAATACACCTGAATATAAATACAATATTGGCTTAGTCGGTCGTAAGCTAGATATTAGTAAAAATGATAATTTTTTTAAAAATTATGGATTTTCTATTAATTATAAATGGGTAGAAGGATTTCGATATGAGGGTTCACCACAATTTACAGGATTTGTACCAACATATAACTTATTAGATGTTCAAATTAGTAAAGAATTACCAAAATTAAAGTCTACAATAAAAGTGGGCGCATCTAATTTATTAAATAACAAACATTTTGAAGTTTATGGTGGGCCATATATAGGCAGAATGATTTATTTATCGATACTTTTTGAACTTTAATAAAAAAAAATTGTAATATTGTCCCACTAATCAAAAATAAATAAAGATGAAAAAAGTATTACGACTTTGTATTGCATTTACTTTAATAGTAAGTACAATTAGTGCAAATGCACAGGGAATGAGATATCTAAATGATGTTTTTACAAATGTAACCGTAACCTCTGATGTACAATATGCTGAAAATATCAGTATTTTACCAGCTATATTATCCGGAGGTGTTAATCCTCCGGCTCTTACTCCAATTTTATGTGATATTTATGAGCCAACTGGGGATAATTTAACTGATCGTCCTGTTGTTATTTTAGCACATACAGGTAGTTTTTTACCACAAGTAATTAATGGCCAACCAACTGGAGATAAATTAGATTCTTCTATAGTTCAACAATGTATGCGTTGGGCAAGAAAAGGATAT
>CAYZIA010000142.1:0-2350 GCA_964478325.1 uncultured Weeksellaceae bacterium | reverse complement strand
ATAAGTATATTAAAATTTTCAAGGAAATAGGCGCAGACGTATTGACTATTCATTATGAAGCTTGCGATCATCTACACAGAACATTAACTGCTATTAAAAAAGAAGGAATGAAAGCTGGAGTGGCATTAAACCCACACACTTCTGTGCATTTACTTTCAGATGTTTTAAAAGATTTGGATTTAGTATGTCTCATGTCAGTAAACCCTGGGTTTGGTGGACAATCATTTATAGAGCACACATATGAGAAAGTGAAACAATTAGTGTGTCTAAGAAAGGAAAGTGATGCTAATTTTCTTATAGAAATTGATGGAGGAGTAAGCACTGTAAATGCTAGAAAACTACTAGATGCTGGAGCTGATATTTTGGTAGCTGGAAGTTTTGTTTTTAAGTCAAAAAATCCTATGCAAACGATTGCTGATTTAAAGACTGTTTAAATAATCTCTTAAATATTCAAAATTAGGTGTTAATTTGCCATCTTGACAAATAGTTGCATTCTTAATTATATCATCTTTATCTTCATTTATTAGTATTGGGAAAATCTTTTCCAATAGATTATTTCCAAAATCTACTGAAGCATCTTTCGGTAATTCTGATGGTAAATTATCCACAGCCATTACCGCAATTACACCTTCTTTTGTAAAATCATCTTCTTTCTCAGTAATTGGATTGTAGCCATAAACTGGTATATCAATTTCTGAAGAATGAATGGTGCAAGCTATTGACCCATTAATATCACAGGAAATATCAGCAACTACCTTTATCTTAAAATGGGGATTCTTTGCATCTTCTTTTGTAAAAAAGAAAGGAGATCCCTCACTATAATAATGTCCAGCTATGAAAATATCTGCATGTTTTGCATACTTCATAAAAGATGATACATAAAGCTCTGGCTGATTATAAAACTCAAATTTATTAAATGTAGTACTTTCTATTCTTTCATTATAATCTTTAGCACTTAATTGAACAAAAACCGCTTCATTAAAAGTGTGATTAATAAATTCATCCTTTGAAACTTCTTTAATATTTGCTTTAGTTAGGGTTTCGAGAGCTCCTTTTCCAACTCTTCCATTTCCTGTAAGAATTATTTTCTCATTAGACAATTTTAGTTTTTTTAACTCCAATTCCATTTCTTCTCTATTTTGACATAAATGAGCTGATCTCAATGTGTATTTTTCTGTTTTTGTACCATAAGCTAATAATCCATTATAAGCCCCAACAATTCCAGCATATCTACCAAAACCAAGTAATCGTTTTCCGTTTTTATTTTTTATAACTTCATAATCTACCATCTTTATCTTTTTATCTAACATCGCCTGTAGAAGGTCTCTATTATAATCTTGTTTTTTTACAGTATGAGAAAAAAAGAGATAGGTCTTATTAGCAATCAAAGTGCTAATTGGCACTTCTTTTATTCCTAATAAAATATCACAATCAGAAATATCCTCTACAATATTTATTCCTAAGTCTTTATATTCTTCATCCGTAAAACATCTAATATGACTGCTTTGTACAAAAAACCCAATAGATGGATATTCTGCAATTAATTGTTTACACTGACAAGGTGATAATGGTACTCTTTTATCTGTTGGGACCTTCTCTTCTCTTAAAATACCTATTTTCATCTATAAATCATTTGACTACAAAAATAGAAAAGGAAAGAGATAAAAAGGGCTTATTTACTAACTTTGCAAAAATTTAAAAAAGTTCTTTTACTTATTGGGGCTGACTGGATTTGACAGCAAGATGCGTTGAATGGTAAGCATGTCGAGCATTGTATTTTGGCTCGTAAATATCAAGATTCAAATTTTTAATTGGCGATCAAACTTTCGCTTTAGCTGCCTAATTAATATAATTAGATAAGCTTTTGTCTCTATCAAAGGACTTCCTAGCGCCTTTGGTTTTTGAGGCATCATTAATGTTAGGATAGTTTTCAAACAGCTTCTGTTTGTTAGCGAAATTTTAGAAGATAAGGTTTAGGTTCTGGTTGCTTTTTTCCTGCCTTTTCTCGAAAAATAAAAAAAGATAAACATGTAGAAAACTCTTCAATTCCTTGTTTGGACGGGGGTTCGATACCCCCCGGCTCCACCAAGAAATAAACCCACTCAACGAGTGGGTTTTTATTTTTTATAAGTGTATAAATGTGTAGGTTTGTGAGCTACACCACTTTGTTTTTCATCTGTTTTTATTATTAGACTATCTTTGTAAACTAATTTTTTGAATATGATTTTAATTGCTGATAGTGGATCTACGAAATGTAGTTGGGCTTTGTGTGATGAACAAGAGAATATTATTCTCAAATGTGATACTATAGGATTTAATCCCTATTTTATTGATAAGAAGAGTATATTAG
>CAYZIA010000141.1:0-2412 GCA_964478325.1 uncultured Weeksellaceae bacterium | reverse complement strand
TACATCTAAAAGTTTTATATCATAACCATGATCCTCATCTAACATAACATATACTGTTCCATCATCACTTAGCCAACCAGAATGATTATATCCTGCATCAGGATAAGAAGTTAATGATGCTAATTCAGTTGGAGTTATACCTCCTGGTAAGTCAAGATAATGAAAGTCTACAATTCTAAAGCCATCACCACCACAATTAAGATAGGCAGTATCATTTCTAACATAAGCATCATGTACATGTCCTACATCCATATAGGTATATAAAAGGGTAGGATTTAAAGGGTTTGATAAGGAATAAACCTCCATTGCAGACGAAAAATTATTCGGATTAGTATGCTTTACCGCACACACATATAGTTTGGCAGTAGCAGTATCAATAAAAATATTATGTGATTTCGTAAAAAGTAAATTTGAATCATAAACTACACTTACTGAATTTGGCAGATTACTTAGATCTATTATTTGTAAAGTACTTGTATTTCCCTCATCACATACAGTATATAAATAGCCATTATAATCGTGATAGTCTCTATGTACTACATCGCTTCCAGTATAAGCTCCAGCTACAAAATCTACTTGATTTGCAGTTAAAGGATCTGTAACATCAAAAAAATGTGTTCCTGCAGTAGATCCAATTATAGCAATTTCTACTCCGTTTATTTGCACTCCCCAGATTTCGTTATATGTATTGTCATATTGCCATGATGGCGTTAAAGTAGTGTCTTGCCAATTGTAAAGTGGAGATAATTCATATGAAGGAAAAGGTTGAGCAAAAGACAATACTATAATGAAGAGATTGATAAATATAAGAGTGATTATTTTCCTCATAATTTGATATTTGAGATTAACTGTTTAATAATTAGTGTAAGCTTTGGTTCTATTACTTCTGCTACTGCTTGCACATCTTCATGCGTTACTTTCTTTATTTTTCCTGGTACACCTAGATCTGTAATAACCGAAATAGCAAAACATGGAATATCCATATGCCGAGCAACTATTATTTCTGGAACAGTTGACATACCCACTGTATCTCCCCCCATTTTTCTAAAGTAAGAATATTCAGCAGGAGTTTCTAGGGTTGGACCAGTTACTGCTACATAAATTCCTTTTTGCACTTTGATATTATTATCAGAAGCAATTTGCTCTGCTTTTGCAATCATATCTGGGCAGTATGACTCACTCATATCTGGAAATCTAGGACCAACTTCTTTATCGTTATGTCCAATCAATGGATTTAAAATAAGATTGATATGATCGTTTAAAATCATCAAATCTCCAATTTCAAAATTAGGATTTACTCCACCACTTGCATTAGATACAATTAGATTTTTGATGCCTAAATACTTCATTACACGTACAGGAAAAGTTACTTTTTGTATCGGATACCCTTCATAGAAATGAAAACGACCCTGCATAGCTACTACTGATTTTCCACCTAATTTTCCAAAAATTAATCTTCCAGAATGTCCTTCTACAGTAGAAACTGGAAAGTTAGGAATGTTTTCATAAGCAATAGAATATTCAATCTCAATCTCTTTTACTAATCCACCTAAACCTGTACCCAAGATAATACCTAACTTAGGTATAGAATTTATTTTTCCTTTTAGAAAATCAGCTGTTTCTTTTATTTGCTGTAACATAGTTTAATATTTGTTTCTCAAAATTTTCTTTTTCTTCAAATATGGTTTCAATAGGAGAAAAATAAACATTTACATTTCCTAATTCCTTTTTAAAACCTCTTAATTTTACTGCATCTTTTTCGGTGGTCAAGATAAGTTTTTTTACAGAGTTATCCTGATTGTATTTATTTAAGATATCTTCAATATCTTTTAAGGTATAATTATGATGATCGGCATATTCTAAATGTGAAATTGAATGCTCATTTTCTGTTAAATTTTCTAAAAGAGAAGAAGGATCTGCAATTCCTGTAACCAAAGTAATACTATATTTTTCCTGTACTAGAAGATTCTCATTTGTAGTGATACATTTCCAATTCTTATATTGAATTTGGCTGAAATAACATTTTTGTGTAATAAAAATACCTAATTGTTGAATTACACCCTTTTTTTCAGTTGGGTTTATTTCATTAGGGGATTTACTTACCACAACAATATCTGCTCTTTCACTTCCTTTTTTACTTTCTCTTAGGGTTCCCATAGGTAATAAGAAATCCTTATAATAAGGCAAATTATAATCTGTAATAAGAATATTTAATCCTGCTTTAACGCTTCTGTGCTGAAAGCCATCATCCAATAAGATAACATCTATTTCCTCGTGAGCGTTAAGAATTTTTTCAATTCCTTTTTTCCTATTCTCATTGACTGCTACTAGGCAACTGGGATGTTTTTGTTTTAATAGTAATGGTTCATCACCCACTTTTTTTGCTTCACTTTTTGAACTAACTTCTCGGTA
>CAYZIA010000140.1:0-2471 GCA_964478325.1 uncultured Weeksellaceae bacterium | reverse complement strand
CAAAAAAGAAAGTAGCTGTCAAAAAAACTACAAAAAAGAAAGCAGCTGTCAAAAAAACTACAAAAAAGAAAGCAGCTGTCAAAAAAACTATAAAAAAGAAAGCTAAAACAACGAAAAAAACATAGATTCTAAGGGGCTAACCTCTCTTTCTCCCATTTATCTTGATTATCACAAGTATATTTTATTCTATCATGCAAACGAGATGGACGGCCTTGCCAAAACTCCATACTATTTGCTTTTACTCTGTATCCTCCCCAATGTTTTGGGCGCTTAATCTTTTTACCTCTGAATTTACTTTCTAATTCATTTATGGCATTAATAAATTTAAAATATAATTCGATAACCGAGCTTTGCTCTGATATCCATGCACCTATTTGGCTTTCTCTTGGGCGTGAATTAAAATAATTATCACTTTCTTTTGCTGAAATCTTTTCTGCTTTTCCAACAATACGGACCTGTCTTTGAGATTCAGCCCAATAAAAGATTAGTGCTACATTATTGTTATTATTAATATCTATCGATTTTGCACTTTTGAAATTAGTAAAAAAAACAAAACCATTTTTGTCAAATCCTCTCAGAAGAAGCACTCTAGAGGAAGGGATATTTTTCTTATTTACAGTAGATAAAACAAAAGCTATAGATTCTTTATTTTCTTTTAATGCTTGTTCTATCCATTTACTGAACAAATTCATAGGGTTTTTTGGAAGCTTTCTAAAGTTAATTTTATACTTGTTGAAATCTTCTCGTATTTTTTTTATTTTACTTTCTAGCTGCCCCACCTTTTATTATAAATTAGCCCCAAAACTAATAAAAATAACCAGCTTAAATGTTAAAACCAAAAAAAGGAAGATTGCTTATCTCAGAACCGTCTATGGAGGATTCTAATTTCTTTCGTTCTGTAATCCTTTTGGCAGTACATAATGAACATGAGAGCGTTGGTTTTGTTCTAAACCAGCCAACTAAAATAAAGGTTCACCAGTTAATTGAGAATTTTCCAAAATCTAATTTTCCAATATATATTGGTGGTCCTGTAGAAAGAAACTCTTTGCATTACGTTCATACACTTGGAGAAAAGATTGAGGGTTCACAAGAAATAATAAAAGGACTTTTTTGGGGAGGTGATTTTGAAGCAGTCAAAAGAATTGTAAAAAATAATAAGGTAGATAATACTAATATTCGATTCTTTGCTGGCTATTCTGGATGGGATGAAAACCAATTAATAATGGAAATTAAAGAGCATTCTTGGATTATTGTACCTTCTGAGAAAGCTTGTTGTATGAAATTAAGTTCGAATAAAGAACTTTGGAGTTATTTTATTAAGAAAATGAATGCTAAATATGCTATCTGGACCAATCTACCATCTAATCCTTTTCTAAACTAATTGATTGATTTTATTTGTTAGTAATTGTGAAACACTTTGTTGTGAAAATTTATTATCTTCAATACTACTTACCCATCTTATTCCTGATATAGCATTACTTAAGAATACTTCATCTGCATTCAAGATATCTTCTGTTTTTACTTCGGTTTCAAGAATATTAAGGTCTAAGTTTTTTAAATTTAGAATACATTTTCTCATAGTGCCATCTACACATCCTTCTAGTAATTTTGGTGTATATATCACCTTATCTTTTACATAAAATACATTAGAATTGGAGCTTTCAATTATATTGTTTGCTGAGTTAAACATTAAGCAATCATCTTTTTGTTTTTTCCTAGCATCAATTGAACACATTACTGATTGCAAAGCACTAAGTGTTTTATAATTGGATAACTTACCTTTTGGTTTTAGCTGATCTCTGAATAATCCTAAGGTTAATGCATTTTTATTTAATTTAAATAAATTATTCTCAGACTTTTCACTTATTATTAAGAAAGAAGTAGAATTATGCTTTGGTAAAAATTTTCCTCCTTTTTTTCTGAAAATGATTATTTTTAAGTTTCCTGCATTCTCAATCTTATTTTCCTTGATCAAAAGTGTAATCTTATTTTTGAGATTCTTTTTACTTGTGCTTATTTGTAAATTAAAGAGTATAGACGCAGAGAATAAACGCTTTAAATGAGCTTCTAAGTTAAATGGCTTACCATTTATAATCTTTATACTTTCAAACAAACCATCTCCATACAAGAAAGCTCTATTATAAATAGAAAAATTTATTTTATTTTCATCTAAGATTTTGTCATTGAAAACTATTTTTAACATTTATTCTTCTTGAAAATTGTATTTTGCGAACTTATTTAATTATTTTTTATGAATAAGCTTTTTACGCTTTTTTTAATTTTTTGTTGTCAGATTCTTTTTGCCCAAACTATTATCTCCGGAAAAATAAAAGATACAGACACTACAACAGTGTAATAATTGATATTTTTAGCAACAAAGAAATAGACATAGATAGTACAGGAGAGAAAAACATTAAATTAATTCTTGATGGATTTGATAAAGACTCTGATGTTGATAGAATCTACTATAC
>CAYZIA010000139.1:0-2566 GCA_964478325.1 uncultured Weeksellaceae bacterium | reverse complement strand
ATAAAATATGAGCACGAAAGAACATAGTAAGCAGAAGATGACAATAAATGATTTTAAGAATACCATATTATCTGATTACAGATTGATAAATGAATGTCGAGAAGCAAGTTTATTGGGAAGGCGTGATGTACTTTCAGGAAAGGGTAGTTTTGGTATATTTGGGGACGGAAAGGAATTGGCTCAAATTGCGTTATCAAAAGTATTTAGAAATGGCGATTTTCGTGCAGGATATTATAGAGATCAAACTTTAATGATGGCTTTAGGCCAGCTTTCAACAAGGCAAATGTTTTCCCATTTATACGGGAATCCTGAGCTATCAGCTGAACCAAGTTCAGGTTCAAGGCAAATGATGAATCATTTTGGAAGCAGGTTTTTAAATGAAGATGGAAGCTGGAGGAACTTGATGGAACAAAAAAATTCTTCTTCTGACATGGCTTGTTTAACTTCACAATTTCCAAGATTGGTTGGTTTAGCACAAGCATCCAAAGTGTACAGAGAAAATGAGACATTAGCAAAAAAGAAATCAAAATTTACTAGTAGAGGAAATGAAGTGGCTTATGCCACTATTGGAAATTCTTCTTGTGCAGAAGGACATTTCTTTGAAGCAGTAAATGCTATTGGCGTATTGCAAGTCCCAGTAGTTATCTCAGTTTGGGATGATGGTTATGGTATTTCGGTTGCCAATGATGTGCAAATGACAAAATCAGATGTTTCTGAGATTTTGAAAGGATTTCAGAGAGATGAACAAGGAGAAGGTTTTGAGATAATGAAAGTTAGGGGTTGGGATTATCCTGCACTAATAGATGCTTATGAAAAGTGCGAAAAGCTCGCTAGAGAAGATCATATTCCTTGTATTATCCATGTGTTAGAGATGACCCAACCGACAGGTCATTCTACTTCTGGTTCTCATGAAAGGTATAAAAGCAAAAAGAGGTTACAATGGGAAGAAGATTTTGATTGTATCAAAAAATTTGGTGAGTGGATTGTGGAAAGCAAGATAGCTACAAAAGAAGAATTAGATTCTATATGTTCTGAGGTAAAAGAATTTGTAAAAACGGAAAAAAAGGAAGCTTGGAAGACCTATCAAAAACCACTAAAAGCTGAATTGAATGAGCTATTAGTAATTCTAGATTCTATAAAGGAAAAAACGAATATCTCAGAATTGGATGTCTGGATTACCGACTTGAAACAATCAGAAATGTTTGGAATTTTCAGAAGAGATTATTTGTCAGTTGGAAGAAAAGTAATGGCTAAAATAGCTACAGAGGATATTACGGAAAAAGCAAAACTCTCAGAGTTTATTACTAAATTAAGTAGAGAAAATAAAATCAGATATAATACAAAACTTTACAATGAAACAGCAACTTCTGCTCGAAAAGTGCAAGAAGTTTTACCAACTTATGATACAAATGCAGAAGAAGTAGACGCACGCATTATATTAAGAGATAATTTTCATCAAATGTTTGAAAATATTCCAGAGGCTATGATTTTTGGAGAAGATGTTGGTAAGATTGGAGGGGTAAATCAAGGAGTAGAGGGTTTGCAAGTAAAATTTGGAGAAACAAGAGTAGCAGACACAGGTATTCGTGAAACAACTATTTTAGGTCAGGGAATTGGTATGTCGCTAAGAGGTTTGCGGCCTATTGCAGAAATACAGTATTTGGACTATCTTTTATATGCTTTCCAAACAATGGCAGATGATATGGCATCCTTGCATTATAGAACGCATGGTGGACAAACTGCACCTGTAATTATTAGGACTAGAGGGCATAGATTGGAAGGGATTTGGCATTCTGGTTCGCCAATGGGTATGATTATTCATGGGACAAGAGGAGTAAATTTGTGTGTCCCTAGAAACATGACAAAAGCAGCGGGTTTTTACAATACTTTAATGGCTGCAAACGATCCTGGAATGATTATTGAATGTTTAAATGGCTATCGCTCAAAAGAAAAATTACCAAATAATATGGGAGAATTTCGTACTCCTCTTGGAGTGGTGGAAACAACAAGAGAAGGAACAGATATAACGGTAGTTTCTTATGGATCTACCTGGAAAATTGTAACTACAGCTGCTGATTTATTGGCTGATACAGGTATTAATATAGAAGTGATTGATACACAAACCTTAGTACCTTTTGATTTAAATCATGATATTGTAGAAAGCGTGAAGATAACCAATCGCTTACTTGTAGTTGACGAGGACGTTCCAGGAGGTGCTTCTGCTTATATTTTACAAAAAATTGTAGAAGAACAAGGTGCATATAATTATTTAGATTCTGAGCCACAAACATTAACTGCAAAAGCCCATAGGCCAGCTTATGGAAAAGATGGGGATTATTTTTCAAAACCATCAGTAGAAGATATATTTGAAAAAGTATATACTATCATGCATGAATCAAACCCTACCAAATTTCCTTCTATTTATTAAATGAACAAAACCACTGAATCGGATTCTTTTTATGATGGCTTAGAGCAGATGAGTATTTCAGATTTGCTTACCAATATTAATAGGGAAGATAAAACGGTAGCCGACAAACTTTAAACAGGAGAAGTTGTCCCAGTAATA
>CAYZIA010000138.1:0-2581 GCA_964478325.1 uncultured Weeksellaceae bacterium | reverse complement strand
AAACTATTTCTCAGCCCTATACAGTTGCTTTTCAGACCCAGCTTTTGGATATAAGACCATATGAGAAAGTACTAGAGATAGGAACGGGTTCTGGTTATCAAGCAGCAGTTTTAGTAGCCTTGGAGGCAAGTGTTTTTACGATTGAAAGACAAAGAGAACTTTTTCAAAAAACAAAAGATTTCTTACCAAAGATCGGATACAAATGTCAGTTTTATTACGGAGATGGTTATAAGGGATTGCCCAAATTTGCTCCATTTGATAAGATAATTGTTACTTGTGGAGCTTCTGAAATACCAATTGAATTGATCAATCAGTTAAAGATTGGTGGAAAATTGGTCGCACCAATCGGAAATGGGGACATACAAGAGATGCAGCTTTTAGAGAAAATAACAGAAAAGGAAGATAAAGTTACTACTCATGGAAAATTCTCCTTTGTACCTATGCTGAGTAATAAGAACTAATCTAAAACTCCTTTAATAATTTCACAACCTTTAATAATATCTTCATCTGATATTGTAAGGGGAGGAGTTATTCGAATAGCTGTTTTCGTAAATAAGAAGTAGAATAAGATTAATCCTTTTTCTAAAGATTCTTTAACTACTCTTTGTGCAATTTCTTTATTATCCAACTCAATTGCTAATATTAATCCTTTTCCTCTAATTTCTTTAATTTTTGGGTGGATTAAGTGCTTTCTGAAAAGCTCTTCCTTTTTTTCTACCTCATTCATTATATCAGTAGAAAGTAATTCTTTTAAAGTAGCCAAACTAGCTGCACAATTTACAGGATGCCCTCCAAAAGTTGTTATATGTCCCAATTTGGGTTCAAAGCTGAGGAGATTCATAAATTCCCAAGAGGAAATAAAAGCACCAATTGGCATTCCACCACCCATGCCTTTTGCAATACATAAAATGTCTGGGATTACATTGTATCTTTCAAACCCAAAAAGAGTTCCTAATCTTCCAAAGCAAGTTTGTATTTCATCAAAAATTAAGAGTGTTTCAGTTTGAGTACATCTTTCTCTAACTTTTTCCAAGAAGGTGTTAGTAGGAGTGAAGAATCCTGTTCCTCCTTGTATTACTTCCAAAACAACTGCAGCAGTGTTTTTAGTAATTATTTTTAATGATTCTTCATCATTAAAGATGATCTGATTACAATTTGGTAGCAAAGGGCGATACTTTGCTTTCTGCTCTTCATTTCCCATAATAGAAAGTGCTCCTTGCGTTGAACCGTGATAAGAATTCTTACAAGAAATAATTTCTGATCTTCCTGTTTTTCTTTTAGCTAATTTCATAGCACCTTCAATGGCCTCTGCTCCAGAATTGGTAAAATAAGTAGTTCTTAAATTTTCAGGAAGATTATCAGCTAGTAGTTTTGCTAATTTGTATTGTGGAGATTGTACATATTCTCCATATACCATTACATGTGTATACTGTTCTAACTGCTCTTTGATAGCATTTGTAATTATAGGGTTTGAGTGACCTAAAGTACAAGCAGAAATACCTGCAACAAAATCTAGATAATCTTTACCATTTACATCAGTTATATAACTTCCTTTAGCTGATTCAACTTCCAAACAAGAAGGAAAAGAAAAGGTTTGTGCTAAGTGAAGTTTAAATATATCTTTTGCATTACTCATACGGCAAAAGTAAGAAGATAGAAGAGATTATTCTATAATAATTTTCTTTTCTACCATGCCGTCCTCATAAATATAGAGTTGAGGATTATTTGGTAATTGGTTTATATATCTCCCCAAAACATCAACTATATTTATGAGTTTTTTATCTATTCCATAATCTACATCTGTAAGGAATGTTGTTGAACCAGTATAAGGAGTGCAATTAGAAGGTATAGTATGATGTCCCGATTGAGGACCTAAATTGCCACTTCCTTGAGCAATTCCATAATAATATGGGCCTGGGGTATACGGATATGCAGGATCTAGATTAGAATCGATAGTTACAAAATAAGCATAGATGCCATTTGGATATTCAGGGGTGATGCAAAATCTCCCATTATATTCATCTAGATCACCTGAACCTAATAGATATTCAAAATCTTCAATATAGGATCCTAAAGGGTATTGATTTAAACTAGGTCCATTATTTCGGTTTGTTATATTTCTTAATTGATATGATGATTCTATTCTTTTAATTGCTCCTGTGCCATTTATATTTGTATACCCATAAGCACCATAAATTGGAAAATTATCAAATGCATAACCAATAATGGGTGAATGATTTTGATTATCTAAGTCATCGTATAAACATGTTGGATTTACATGATGATGGTATTCTCCATTTTGAGCAGGATGTCCTAAACAATTATCAAAAGACCCACCTTCAAAATATAAAGCATTCTGATTCCAAACCCCTTGATTTTGGTAAGACATGCCATCTTCCGCATTAAATATAGAAACTCCATTACTCCAAACACCAGTATGTCCTAAAGGTGCTTTTGTTTTATTACCAGTGTTCTCTTGAGGAGTAAGACTTATCTTAAAAACAAAGTTTTGATTAGCAGGGGTGTTTGGATTTCCTGTCCAAGGCCCAATATCATATCCTGGTATACATGTACAACTAAT
>CAYZIA010000137.1:0-2676 GCA_964478325.1 uncultured Weeksellaceae bacterium | reverse complement strand
GCATAAAGGTGTAAGAAAGTCCTAATCCGCTAGTCCATCTTTTTTTAATACTCCTTGCTTTTATATTACTTCCAATAATAAGAGTATTAAATCTTATCTTTTTTTTATGTACTTTTTTAGCAGTAATTGTTGTAAGTATAAATCTAAATAGAGATGTAAAGAATAAATGCGCGCAAAACAATACGATAAACAAACTATAATACGTTGTGTAATTATCAATGTAATCATCTAAAAGTGCAACAAAAAAGATGATGATAGTGCCTATCAATACAATAAAAAATGTATCGGTAAGTTCTTTGAGTCGTGATTTTCTAAGAATGTTATTGTAAGATCCTGTAATCATATAAAGGCCAATCCAAAAAAGCGGAATAATTATAATGCCAACGTAAAACTTTGGAGTAAAATCAATTGGTATTTCTTCTATAAAAATCTTTCGATATGAGAAAAACAAAGTCCAAGAGATAAGGGCTGACAATAAATCAAGAAACAGATATTTTACTATTTGAAATTTTTTATTCAATTTAATATACAATTTTAAAGTTATCTAAATATAATTCAGCTATTTCTGTACTATTTATATCTCGTTTCATTGAAATAAATATTTTATGAGAATCTGCATTATTGGTGTTAATAATGGTAGAGGTCAAGTCGATATAGATTTTATTCCATGTGTTTTTAGGATTAATAGTAATGATAGAATGAGTACTTACTGTTTGCGGATAATTTGCAAAAATACCCAGTTGATAAGCAGTATTACATTTATAATTTAACTCTATAAAAACAGGAGTCCCTGTTCTTGGTAAGGAATCAATCTCTTCGGTTGCAATTTCAAAAGTAAGATGAGGAGATGCTAAGTGCACACCTCCAGAATTTCCTTCAAGAATAGTATCATTATTTGTAATAAAAGAGGTATCACTATTAGTTGTTTCTTCAAAAACTTTACTTCCGCTTTCAAAATCTATAATATGAAATTGTGCATTCTCAGTATATAGTACAATAGGATTAATCAGAGTAATACTATCTTTTTTTAGTACTATTTCTTTTTTATAATAATCATAAAAAGGGTAATTTGTTCTTGTAGCTGCAATGCCATTATTTTTAATACCTGCTTTTATACTGATGTTTTGATTTCCTTCCAATAAAACTGGGAATGAAGCAGGAAGAGGATAAACGCCTTGCAGATCGTTATCAAAATACACCCACGCATCAGTGATTGAATGAGAACTACTTCCCTGGTTTGGTTCTGTAGATACTTCAAAAGAGGGAATACTAATATAAGAAGGAACCCCATCATTTACAGATACCTTCTTACAACTATAAAGAATCAGTGATGATATCAGAAGGAGCGAAAAAAAGTGTTTCATAATGATTCTTTGTTTAATCAAGCGCATAAGCTTATACTTTATTTTATTTGTTTGGCAATTTGTTCAGCAACCTCAAGTGCATTTTTAGCATCCTTAATAGTTACTTTGGTCTCTGTATCGTTTATTATTGCATGATAAAATGCAAAAAGCTCATCTTTTATTGCATTATTTTTATTAATCTTTGGGTTCTTGAATTGAATTTGCTTTTTACTTTTTCCTTCTCCTGGATCAATTATTAACGCAAAAGGATCATCTATATTTTTAGCATCTTCCATTTTTATAATCTCTGCTTTTTCCTCAAGAAAATCAACAACAATATAAGCGTCTTTCTGAAAGATTCTTGTTTTTCGCATACTCTTAAAAGAAATTCTACTTGCAGTCAGGTTAGCTACACAACCATTTTCAAACTCAATTCTGGCATTAGCAATATCAGGTGTATCACTAATAATCGAAACGCCACTTGCATTTACTTGTTTTACTTTAGAATTTACAATCTTCAAAGTTATATCGATATCATGAATCATTAAATCATGAATTACAGAAACATCTGTACCTCTTGGATTAAACTCACTCAAACGGTGAGCCTCAATAAACCTTGGGTTTTTACAATCATTTTGAATGCTTGTAAAGGCAGGATTAAATCTTTCCACATGTCCAACTTGTATTTTTAGATTTCTGCGATTTGATAATTTTATTAATTTCTTAGCGTCTGATAGGGTTGAAGTAATTGGTTTTTCTACAAACAAATGTTTCTCTTTTTGCAGAACTAATTTGGCATATGCAAAATGAAGTTTGGTTGGAGTAACTATATCAATTGCATCACATATTTCAATTAAATCTTCAGCCGATTGAAATGATTTTATATCAAATTTTCTTGCAATCTTTTGCGAATTTTCATAATTCGAGTCGTAAAAACCAACAAACTCAAATTCTTGGATTTCTTTTAACAAACGGATGTGTATTTTTCCTAAATGTCCAGCACCAATTACGCCTATTTTTATCATTATTTTGTATTAACTAAATAGATGGCGAAAATAAAGTATTTATAACGAAAATCAGTAGAGCAAGAGAATAATATGCAAGATACATTTAAACATCAAGGATTAAGAAGAAAATTGGTGGAAATAATTAGAGAGAAGGGGATAAAAGATGAAAAGGTTTTGCATGCAGTTGGTAAAATTCCTAGGCATCTTTTTATGGATAATGCTTTTGTCCATTTTGCTTATGAAGATAAAGCATTTCCAATAGGAGCTGAACAAACTATTTCTCAGCCCTATACAGTTGCTTTTCAGACCCAGCTTTTGGATATAAG
>CAYZIA010000136.1:0-2681 GCA_964478325.1 uncultured Weeksellaceae bacterium | reverse complement strand
TCCTAAAATGAATAATGGAGGGAGATTGTTTTATATTGGAGAAGGAACTTCTGGTCGACTTGGAATTGTTGATGCTTCCGAATGTCCGCCAACTTTTGGAGTGGAACATAGTTTGGTAGTTGGACTGATGGCTGGTGGGGATAAGGCAATTAGAAAGGCAGTAGAGTTTGCAGAGGATGATAAAAATTTGGGTTGGGAAGACTTGCTAAAGCAAAATATTAATAGAAATGATGTAGTAATTGGCATTGCTGCTTCCGGTACTACTCCTTATGTAATTGGCGCTTTAGAAAATTGTCAAAAACAAAATATTACTACCGCTTGTATTGTTTGTAATACAAACTCTCCTCTTTCAAAAGTTGCTGATTTTCCTATTGAGGTAATAGTGGGGCCTGAATTTGTTACAGGAAGTACCAGAATGAAAGCTGGTACGGCTCAAAAGTTGGTGCTTAATATGATTTCAACTACTATAATGATAAAATTAGGAAAAGTAAAAGGTAACAAAATGGTGGATATGCAACTCTCCAATAACAAATTAGTTGATAGAGGAGCAAAGATGATAATGAAGGAGTTAGGAATTGGTTATGAAAAAGCAGAACAACTTTTAGCTCAACACGGATCAGTTCGAAAAGCAGTTGATAATTATAATGGATAAGGAGAAGCTAATAAAAGGACTGATTTGGCTTTCGGTCACTTCTTTAACTATTTTGATGGATGCGTCTCTTTTATATATTGGCTTTAATAATATGGAGCACGGCAGCTATACTATTATTGTAATTGCAATCCTTATTTTCCCCTTTGTTTTCTTTTGTGCTTATAAAGGAATCAAGAATATTTTAGCAGCTATTTTTTATTAGCCCTTACCATTTCTCTTTTTCCTGGAGGACCAACCAAACTTTCAACTGCAAATCCCACTGATTTAAGCGTTCGTTTTACTGTTCCTTTAGCACAATAAGTTACTAGAACCCCATTTTTATTTAGTAAACAATGGCACTTTTCAAAAACTTTCTTTTCCCACATTTCTTCTTGTTTTTTAGGAGCAAAAGCATCAAAATAAATAAGATCAAATTTTCCACCTTTAAAGTTTTCTAGCTTATTATTTGTTTTGAAGAAAGTAAAATTAGGAGATAGTTTTATCTCTTTTTCCCACTCACAATTATGTAGCTTTAAGAAAGATTCTTTATTTGATTTTGTGAAGGTATGGAAGTTTAGTTTATTGTAAATTTCTTCTGTAATAGGAAATGGTTCTAAAGAACTATAACTTACCCTTTTATTTCCTAAATTTTCCAATGTGAGAAGGGTGTTTAATCCTGTACCAAAACCAATTTCTAAGATATTCAAATTCCGTTTTGGGTGGAAGTGAAGCCCATTTTTAATAAAAACATGAATTGCCTCTGTAATAGCACCATTCTTGGAATGATAAGTTTCATTAAGTTTTGGAACAAAAAGAGAATGTGAACCATCTTTAGTGATGATGAGTTGTTGTTTCAAAAATTTATGTATTTTTAGATCTTCAAATATAATATTTAAGGATTTATTTCTTACAAGTTCTCTCTGAAAATTTGTTCTGAAAAGTAAGAGATACTATAATTATATAAGATAGAGATCCTTAGATATGTAATTTTGAACGAATAAGATAATATTAAGTTTTATTTGATTTTTATTCTTTTGTGTATATTTTATACGAAATTTGTCGTATCAAATTAAAAGAATATAGTTATTAATTTAAATTTTAAGATCATGAAAAAACTAATTACACTGCTTTTTGTTTCAGCAATAGCTGTTTCAACTTATGCAACTCATCTAATGGGTGGGCAAATTGTTACTTCGTATTTAGGAACAGATTCTTTAGGTTCTCATTATGCGGTAGAATTAACAGCATATAGGGATACAATAGGAATTCCTATGGTTATAAATGCTGTTTTCAATGTAAGTGAACTCGACACTTCTGGGAATTGGAATTCTTTATTTAGCTCTACTGTTTCTTATGATACGAGTTCTGGTGGTTTATTTCTACCAGTTCAAACTGTTTATGGAGTAGAAGTTTATGTTTATAATGATACCATAACCGTACCAGGAGATGGATATTATTCAATAAGCTATCAAGAATGTTGTAGAAATGGAGCGATTATCAATATGTCAAATCCTCTTAGTGAAAGTATGAGACTAACGACTTATTTTACTTCTGATAGTGTGAACCCTAATTCTTCTGCATCATATACTACTCCTCCTGTTGCTTATTTGCCAGCACATACGCTATGGCAATATAATCCACTACCATTTGATCCGGATGGAGATTCTTTAGCATGGAGTTTAGCAACTCCACTAGGGGCTACTAATCCAGTTGCTGGATATGAATATCTTTCAGATTCTGCTTATTCAGATTCTGCTGCTGTATTCTCTTTAGATTCTGTTACAGGAGCTCTTACATGGAGCGCTAAGATGGCAGGAAATTTTGTTGCTTCATTTGTAATTGATGAATATAGAAATGGTGTAAATATTGGCTCAATGAGAAGGGATATGCAATTTATTGTTATTCCTGATACTTCTAATACGATGCCTCAAATTTCTAATATGCAATCGATTCCAACTAATTCTGGAGGATATCCTTATATAGTACTTAGCGCTTATCAAAATTATCAGCTTCATCTTTTAGCATCTGATGCGGATGTAAATGATGTGGT
>CAYZIA010000135.1:0-2770 GCA_964478325.1 uncultured Weeksellaceae bacterium | reverse complement strand
GGATAAGTAATTTCAGTATGGCCATCCATATACCAAGTATACCATAAATAACTTTGATAACTAGCTAGTGTGCCAGTACCTACTTGAACACTAGTAGCACAAGGTGTTCCTCCACTAACAGTAATATCAATTGATCCGTTATTAGTAGTAGGTGTTGAAGCAGGAACTACAAGTGCTGAAATTGAAATAGGTGTAGGTTCAGAAACGATAGCAGTAGCTGTATCTACACAACCATAAGTTGCATCAGTTACTATACAAGTATGAGTTCCAGCAGCCAAACCAGTAGCCGTAGCTGTAGTCTGACCATTAGACCAAAGATAAGAATCTGTTCCATACCCATTTGAAACCATTACAGAAGATGTACCTGTTGAATCTCCATTACAAAGTACATCTGTAATTGTAGTGGAAGCACTATAATAAGTACAAACTTGTAAATTAACAATATTAATATTATCAATAAGTACATAATCAGCTGATGTTCCATTACTTGGACCATAATTACACGAACTTTGGAAAGTTATATTAACAGAAGATTGACCAGCATAAGCTGAAAGATCAAAAATAAGTGTGTCTCCATAAGAAGGAATTAATTGACCAACATTCCCTGTAATTCCTCCACCATTAGTAAAAGCTGTATTTCCATTCTGATCAGCAATAACCGTTCCATTTGCCATTACTCTAAGCCAACGATAAGGACTAGAATAAAGGCCAGGCATAGCAACTGTAAAAGATAATTCTGGATTAGTAGGACCTGCAAGATCCACACATATGTTTGCAGAGGCAAAGTGACTAGCTTTAGTTGTTGAATCAAAAGCAGCAGCCTCAGTATAAGGTGTTCCTCCCTGCCAAAATGTACTACCACCTGAGAACTCTAGACTTACTGTGTCTAGAATCGGTTGAGAAAGAGTTAAGCCCACACTAGATTGTGAATTTGACAATGTAACCCAACCATTTGTCAGGAAGTTTGCTGACTCAAAATTTTCAGCAAATGGTATAACGTGACATGCTGGATAGATACAACAACTCAAATTAGTCCCTCCTGCAATAGTATCACAATCTGTATTACAACTAGCACAATAGTTTAGTGCATAAGGATCCGAACATCCTGGATATACGCAAGAACCATCATCTATAGTGGCAAGTGAATCGTAATTCACTGCCCACTGATCCATACAACCTGCAAGTGGCGCTTCCATAAAACGCAAGTAATCAATTGCACAGTCTGCTGCGTAACCTGCCCCTGCTGTATAACTCATTCTAACTTGAATTATTTGACCAGCATAAGAAGTATTCAACGAAACAATACCTTCTTTCCAGGGCTGTCCTTGATCACCTGTTTTTGTCCATTCATTTATCCATGTGGTACCACCATCTGTTGAAACATCAACATTCAGTGTTCCCATATCAACTCCATACATACTATATCCAAATACAAAAGCAGGATCAGTAAAATTAGTTAAATCAACACAAGAAGAGTGTAGATTAGCTACCTTATTAAAGTCATTAAAAGAAATCTCACAATATACATAGTAATCACCATCTAAACTAGCGGCGCCATTAAGCGGTCCCGTCCAACTAGTACTAGTTCCTAAGTTATCTTTTCTCCAACCATTAGTACCACCAAATGTACTTGAAGCAGCATCATATACCCAGTTAGCCCAAGGGCCTTGAGCAGCCCATTGAACTGTAGAATCTTCAAAACTTTCAGAGTTTGCTCCAATACCTGAAGTACAACTAAGAAAAGTACAAGAGCCATCATCATGTGTAGCTGTTGAGTCATAGTTAGCTGCTAAAGGATTAGTACAACCATAAATAAATGCTCCATAGGTAATAGTTGTTGTGTGACAACCAGTTAGAGTTGCACAAGTTGAATCAACCAGCCAGTGCACATAATGAGTCCCACTACTACTTGCTGTAAATTGTAATGGAGATGGTCCTTCGGCAATAAAATTAGCACAAGAAGATCCTCCATCATATACAACAATCCACCCTGGATTTGCATTTGGACCAGTAACTTCTATAGTATAAGTTGATCCAGAATTAACCGAGGAAATTGGACTCCACTCAGTTAGATAATTACAAGTAGAAATAGTATTAGTACCAGAAGTTGGTGCTACACCAGAACCATATTGAGAACCGTTACAACAATGAGTTGATGCTACCGGAGGAACAAATGTAGAACAAGGAAGATATCCTCCAGGCACTCCACTAGGTGTTGCTGGTACATGTGTAACGCCTTGACAATCAGCTAAACAAGCATTGTTATACATAACTCCATCACACCCACATACAGGCATATAAATCATTGGACATATGCACATGTTCCCATTTGCTGTACATTGAGCCTTTGTAGTATAACTACATAGTATCATACAAAAAACCATAAGGCAACCTAAGATTTTCGTAAAATTTGTTTTGTAAAAATTAGTTTTCATAATAAATGTTTTAATTAAGATATTAGTTAAAAGAAGTTGAAGAATTTATATAAAAAGCCGCTTTGGCTAATCTATCTAAGGAAATCTGCGGTGTATTGCAATACAAAACAGACGAATAATAAGGATATAGATTCGGAATCATCTTATCTGATAATTAGTTCTATTTCAATAAAAAGTTACTAGTTAAGTCGTAAAATTAAGGTGTAAATTTACAAATAAAAACTAGATAGCAAGATATTATTAATACTTTTTTTAAATCTCAAATATTTGTGCCTTAAAAAAAGAAAATATGATGTTTTAAAATAGAAATTAATTAAGCAATGATCTTGCCATTT
>CAYZIA010000134.1:0-2881 GCA_964478325.1 uncultured Weeksellaceae bacterium | reverse complement strand
AGAAGAAGAAGAAGAAGAAGAAGAAGAAAAAACAGAAGTAGCTGAGAAAGACGAAGAAAAAGAATCAACTACTGATTTTACAGAAGTAAATTTTGACGACTTAGGAGAAGGAGACACTACACAAGAGAAGAAAGAAGATTAAGGTAAAGATTGAATAAAACTTCAAAACAAATCTACGCAACAAAATACAGCTCATTTATTTGAGCTGTATTTATTTAATAACTTATCATTTTTTTGTTAATAATTCTATTAAATCAGCTTTCTATTTCAATGTAATTGATTGTACTTTTAGCCAAATTAATTATAAAAGAAGAACTCAAAAAAATTTATGGGAAAAATTATAGCAATAGCAAATCAAAAAGGAGGAGTTGGTAAAACCACAACAGCAATGAATCTCGCTGCAGGACTAGGAGTGCTTGAAAAGAAAGTTCTTTTAATAGATGCTGATCCTCAGGCTAATTCTACTTCAGGAGTTGGACTCGACCCAAGAAATATAACTCAGGGAATATATGAGTGTTTGCTTGGAAAAGCAAAGCCTAAAAAAATTATCTTAAAAACTAAAACTCCAAACCTTTTCCTTTTGCCAGCTCATATAGATCTAGTAGGAGCTGAATTAGAATTAGTAAATATTAAAAATCGAGAGCAGTTGATGAAAAGAATGCTAAAAGAGATAAAAAACAAATACGACTTCATTATTATTGATTGTGCTCCATCTCTTGGATTGATTACACTAAATTCTCTTACAGCATCTGATTCTGTTATCATCCCTATTCAGTGTGAATATTTTGCTTTGGAAGGGTTAGGTAAACTATTAAACACCATCAAAATAGTACAACAAAGATTAAATAAAGACTTAGTGATTGAAGGGTTACTTCTTACTATGTATGATACACGTTTACGACTTTCCAATCAAGTGGTAGAGGAGGTAAAAACCCATTTTCAAGATATGGTCTTTAAAACAATAATTCATCGAAATGTCCGTCTTGGCGAATCGCCATCTTATGGAGAAACAATCATTATTCATGACGCAACAAGTAAGGGTGCAATAAATTATCTTAATTTGGCAAGTGAACTTTTGAAGAAAGAAGAAAAAAGCAAATCTAAAATGCAAGAATTGATTTAAGATAATGAATAAAAAACAAAATGGTCTAGGAAAAGGGATGGATGCTATTCTTCCCTCTGCCGAAAAGTTTTTAGAGATTCCCATTTCCAATATTCAAACTAATCCTTTTCAACCAAGGAATAAGTTCGATGAAGAAGCTCTAAAAGAGCTTTCCTCTTCGATAAGTAAATTAGGAATTATTCAACCCATAACAGTTCGAAAATTAGGATTTGAGAAATACCAACTTATTTCAGGTGAAAGAAGATTACGTGCTGCTAAAATTGCTGGATGTAGTAAAATTCCCACATACATTCGTATTGCAGACGATCAAAGAATGTTAGAGATGGCTTTAGTTGAAAATATTCAAAGAGAGAATCTAAATCCAATTGATGTAGCACTTAGTTTTAAAAGGTTAATAGAAGAATGTAGCCTTACCCAAGAGGCATGTAGTGAAAGGATTGGGAAAAATAGAACAACCGTTACTAATTTTTTACGATTATTAAAATTACCAGAAGAAATTCAACTTGGACTACAAGAAAAAAAAATAAGTACTGGACATGCCAGAGCATTCCTGTCATTAAAGGAAAAAGAATCTCAAATCAATTTATTTCATGACACGATTGCAAATACTTATACTGTTCGTGAAGTGGAGCAAATAGTAAAAACTTTTGCAGAAAGTGGTTATCAAAGAACTTCTAAAGAAAAAACTCAAAGGATTAAAACTCCTTTACCTTTTGATAAGCAAAGAAAGATACATGATTTATCTAATTTTCTAGATACAGAGGTTGAATTAAAAGTGAGTAAAAAAGGAAAAGGACAGCTCATAATTCCATTTTATTCTAATAAAGATTTTGAGAAAATTTTAAGACTTATTAAAAAAGATTCTTGATTCTTTCTAAAAAAATATTTTTATTTATTTTTTGCTTTTCTCTTATATCTTTTGCAAATGCACAAGATTTAACCGAGCCTATTAAATCGCCAAGAAAAGCAGCTATTCTTTCATCTGTTTTACCAGGCCTTGGGCAGATCTACAACAAAAGATATTGGAAAGTACCTATTATTTATGCAGGACTTCTTACCTCTACTTATTATATAAATGATAATAATATACAATATAAACGATATAAGAATGCTTATCTTAAACGACTAGATAATAACCCAAATAATGATGATTTTGTTGGGGAATATAGCAGTGGTGATTTACTTATTTTAAAAGATTTTTATAGAAGAAATAGAGAAATTTCTATTTTATGTTTTCTAGGAACTTATATTATTAATATACTGGATGCTTCTGTTGATTCACACCTTTTTGATTATGATATCTCAGAAGATATTTCCCTGCAAATTAAACCCACTTCAACTGCTAATCTTAATGGTCTTAGTTTAACACTAAATTTGTAAATTTGCCTCTTATGAAAATTGCGATTCTAGGAAATGGTAAAATGGGTAAGCGAATTGGAGAGCTAGCTAAAAAAAATGGAGATAAAATTATAGCAGTATCCTCTAGTAATAGACCAGCAATTTCAATTGATTTAAATGTTGCTGATGTTGCTATTGACTTTAGTACTCCATCTTCTGCTTTTGAAAATATTTCTCACGCTATACACAGTGGAATTCCTGTTATTTCAGGTACTACTGGATGGCTTGAAGAACTGCAAGATATAGAAAAACTTTGCATAGAAAAAAATGGAGCCTTTTTGTATGCTTCTAATTTTAGTTTAGGCATGAATATCTTCTTTGAAATAAATAAGAAATTGGCTAAGCTTATGAAAAATCATA
>CAYZIA010000133.1:0-2942 GCA_964478325.1 uncultured Weeksellaceae bacterium | reverse complement strand
TTTAGAATACAAATATCCTGTAGGATTTCCAGGATTGCAAATTAAAATTGCTTTAGTATCAGAAGTAATTAATTTTTCAAACTCCTTAATCTTAGGTAATGCAAATCCGTTATTAATTGAGGTTGTAATTGGTTTTACTTTTACTCCTGCTGAAATAGAAAATCCATTATAGTTAGCATAAAAAGGTTCGGGAATAATAATCTCATCTCCTACATCCAGACAAGAGTTAAGAGCAAATAAAAGAGCTTCAGAACCTCCAGTAGTAACCATCAAATCATTATAATCTACATCAATTCCTAATTTCTGATAATAACTAGCAAGTCCTTTTCTGTAGCTCTTAAGTCCTGCAGAATGAGAGTACTCTACTACTTTATCTGAAAAATTATGAATAGCTTCTAAAGCAACCTTAGGACTTTTAATATCAGGTTGTCCAATATTCAAATGATATATCTTTTTCCCTAATTCTTTTGCAGTTTCGGCAAATGGCACCAACTTTCTAATTGGTGACTTTGGCATTACTATTCCTTTATTTGAAATTTTTGGCATTGTAAAATTTTAATAAAAAAACACCCTCATTCTTGAGGGTGCTAATGTCGTAATATTTTTTGAATCTTAGTATTTATTTTTCCAATGGAGCACCTTCATTTTTTTTCTCTGGAACTTGCGCCTCTTTTGGTGGAGCCATTACCTCTCCTTTAACTGTTAAAATAACTGGTCTTTTACCAACATTAGTTGTTAGGGTAATTGTTTTAGTAAATTTTCCTACTCTATTGGTTGCGTATTTTACACCAATTTTTGAGGTTTCACCAGGCATAATTGGTTCTCTTGGCCAAGTTGGAACTGTACAGCCACAACTTCCTTTCGCATTCTTGATAATAAGTGGTTCTGTTCCATTATTGGTAAATACAAATTCTCTTTCTCCATTTGCATTATGTTCTAGTATACCATAGTCAACTACTTTTGATTCAAAATCAATTGTAGCATCTGAGGATGGCTCCTCAATTTGTTCTTGTTTTGACTCCTCTATCCCGACTACTGGCTCTGCTGTTTTTAACTGTTCAATTCTTTGAGCTAAAACTACAAATCCAATTAAAGTAGCACTTAAAAATAAAATCGTTTTTTTCATAATTTTAATTATTTTAATAATAACGAACGGCAAATTTAATAATTTATTTTTCTATCACAAATGCAATTACTAAATAAGTTTTCAATTGAAGATTTTTATAGATTTGCAAATAAATGGAATTAGAAAAAAAATATAATCCTGGAGATGCAGAAAAAAGATGGTACTCACATTGGTTAGATAAAGGATATTTTAACTCTACTCCTAATGAAAGAGAAGCGTATACAATTGTAATTCCTCCACCAAATGTAACAGGAGTCTTGCATATGGGACATATGCTTAACAACACTTTACAAGATATATTGGTAAGACGTGCGCGTATGATGGGATATAATACTTGTTGGGTACCCGGAACGGATCATGCATCAATTGCAACAGAGACAAAAGTAGTTCAAAAATTAGCACAAGAAGGAATACAAAAATCTGACCTGACTAGAAAAGAATTTCTATCACATACTTTTGAGTGGAAAGAAAAACATGGAGGAATAATACTTGAGCAGTTAAAAAGAATAGGTGCTTCTTGTGATTGGAAAAGAACTAAATTCACAATGGATGATGACATGAGTGAATCTGTAATAAAAGTATTTATTGATTTATATAATAAAGGATTTATTTATAGAGGAATTCGTATGATAAATTGGGATCCTTCTGCACAAACCGCTCTTTCTGATGAAGAGGTGATATACAAAGAAGTAAACTCTAAGTTATATCACATTGCATATGGTATTGAAGATAGTGATGAAAAAATTACTATAGCTACCACAAGACCAGAAACTATATTAGGAGATTCTGCAATTTGTGTACATCCAAATGACAAACGATACACCCACCTAAAAGGTAAAAAAGCAATTATTCCTTTAGTAGAAAGAGTAATTCCTATTATTTTTGATGAGTATATTGATATTGAGTTTGGTACAGGAGCACTGAAAGTTACACCTGCACATGATATAAATGATTATCAATTAGGGGATAAACATGGATTAGAAACTATTGATATCTTAAATGATGATGGCACTTTAAGTGAAGCTGCAACTTTATATGTAGGAAAAGATAGATTTGAAGTTAGGAAAGAAATTGTTATTGATTTAGAAAAAAATGGTTATTTAGTAAAAACGGAAGAATATCAAAATAAAGTTGGCTTTTCTGAAAGAACAGATTCGGTAATTGAACCAAAACTTTCTATGCAATGGTTCTGTAAAATGAAGGAGCTTTCAAAACCTGCGCTAGAAAATGTGATGAATGATAATATACAATTTCATCCTGCAAAATTCAAAAAAACTTACCGCCATTGGATGGAAAACATAAAAGATTGGTGTGTATCTCGTCAGCTTTGGTGGGGACAACAAATTCCTGTATTCTTTTATGATGGAAATAAATTTGTAGTTGCAGAAACAAAAGAAGAAGCATTTATACTTGCACAAAAAGAAAAATCAGATTTAGTATTAGATGATCTAAAACAGGATGAAGATGTATTAGATACTTGGTTCTCTTCATGGTTATGGCCAATTTCTGTTTTTGATGGAATCCGCAATCCTGATAATAAAGAAATAAAGTACTACTATCCTACAAATGATTTAGTAACTGCTCCTGAAATTTTATTCTTTTGGGTAGCACGTATGATTATTGCAGGATACGAATACAAAAGAGAGCTACCTTTTAAGAATGTTTACTTAACAGGACTTGTTAGAGATAAACATGGTAAAAAAATGAGTAAATCATTAGGAAATTCACCTGATCCAATTGAATTAATAGAAAAATATGGTGCTGATGGCGTAAGAGTTGGAATGCTTCTGTGCTCTCCTGCCGGTAATGATTTACC
>CAYZIA010000132.1:0-2980 GCA_964478325.1 uncultured Weeksellaceae bacterium | reverse complement strand
ATAAATACAGATGATTCAATATTAATCTCAAGAGTATTATTAAACAAAGTACATGACTTTATAAATAACAAAGATTAATGCCCCCATCATCAGCTAAAGCTTTGATAAATTTAAATATAATTTAAAATCAAAAAAACCTCGTAAATACTTGATTTACAAGGGTTTATTTAAGTGGCGGTCTGGACGAGACTCGAACTCGCGACCCCATGCGTGACAGGCATGTATTCTAACCAACTGAACTACCAGACCGGATTGAAAGTGCTGCAAAACTAAAAGAATTTTTAATTTCTTAAAACATTTTTTGCCTTTTAAGTAAATAGGATGTTAAAATCTTATCAAACCCCTTATTTATATCTACCTCTACTAGGTCAATTTTATATTGCAAACACTTTAGTTTTATCTTTTCTAAATGCTTTTTGGAAACATTTGAAAACTCATCTCTTAGTTCCACAGGATTTAATTTTATCTCCTCATTTGTTTCTGCATCTACAAAACGAATAGGTTTATTCTCGAAATCTAAATTTAATTCAGTTATAGGCTCACTTACATGAAACAAGATTACTTCATGTTTGTTATATTTTAGGTGTTGGAGGGCAGAAAAAAGCTCTTCTAAACTTTTATCAGAATTATCTAACATATCAGAAAACAACATCACCAAAGAGCGTTTGTGAATATTTTCTGCTATTTGATGAAGCGCATCAATAGAAAAAGTTCTTTTTGGGTTTTTAATTGTATTCGTTTCTAATGCTTTTTCCAACTCGTAATATATCAAATTATGATGTCTTAACGTGGTTCGACAAGGAGTATGCACATCTATCTTTTCAGCAAACATACTAAGCCCTACCGCATCTCTTTGCCTTTTTAAAAGATTCATTAGCACTGCTGTTGTGTAAACGGAGAATAATAACTTATTTGGATTCTCAATAGAAGGATTCTCAAAATTTGGATAATACATAGAAGAAGAAATATCAATTATCATTTGACATCTTAAATTGGTTTCTTCTTCATATCTTTTAACGAAAAGCTTATCGGTTCTTCCAAATAATTTCCAATCAATATGCTTAGTAGATTCTCCCGTATTATACAGCCTGTGTTCTGCAAATTCTACTGAAAATCCATGATACGGACTTTTGTGTAAACCAGTTATAAATCCTTCCACAACCTGATTAGCAAAAAAAGGAAGGCTAAAATTTTTATCTGTTTCTTTTAAGAATTTCATAAAATAAAAAAGGGCCTTTAAAGCCCTTTTTTTAATTAATTAAGGTCTTACATCTGTGCCTCTAATTTTTCTAATATTTGACTTTTTGGTACTGCACCTACCAATTTATCTACTACTTCCCCATTTTTAAAAATAAGTAATGCAGGGATATTTCTTATTCCGTATGTTTGTGGAGATTCAGAGTTGTTATCTACATTTACTTTTCCTATCACTGCTTTTCCTTCTAATTCTGTTGCTAATTCATCTACTATTGGGCCAATTGTTCTACAAGGACCACACCAAGTTGCCCAAAAATCAACTAGGACTGGTTTTTCTGAATCTAATACAACCTCCTGAAAGTTTCCATCTGTAATTTCTAATGCCATCTTTTTAATTTTGATTTGAAATACAAATCTATTTAATTTTATATAATTTTCAAGCCAACTGTTGTAATTTTTTCTATTTGCTGAATAAATTCTTTATCGATACTTAATTTTCTATTTCTTGAGAGTAACTCCAAAGCATATTTCTGCTGATGATTGTTTACTTGAATAATTAAAGAGTGTTTTCCTCCATTCTTATTGGTTACTGTTTCTATTTTATCAATAAGTTCATCTGTAATATCATTAATATCTAATTCTACAACAATATTTCGAACCTCTTTATCTGTAAGTTCTGAAAGTAATTGAATATCATTCACTCTATACTCTAATTGATCATCATTATAAGGGCGTTTTTGCACTTTTCCCTTTACAAAAAGCAGCCAACCCTCATTAAAAAATTCCTTAAATTTAACGTAATCATTCCCAAAAATAAAGAAGCGAAAATTATCATGATAATCCTCTAAATAAAGTATACCATATTTTTTTCCATTTTTAGTTTCCTTATGCTCTACCTTTGTAACTACTCCAGAGAGTGAAAGATCTTTTCCTAAAATTGCATCTAAGTTTCTTAATATAGAAAGTTCTCCATTGCAAAAATTAGCAATCTCAAATTTATACTCATCAAGCGGGTGTCCAGAAATATAAATACCAACTACTTCCTTTTCTTTACTAAGTATTTGCATGTTAGTCCAAGGATTTTTATTTGGCGCAATAGGAGCTTTTAAACTTGCCTCTTCTGTATCTCCAAACATATCTACTTGATTAGAATTTTGTTTATTTTTTACTTTATTCCCAAATTTTATCATTTGCTCAATATAGGTTTGCTCTTTTATGGTTTCAAAATACTGAGAACGATACAGCCCAAATAAATCAAAACCACCTGCAATCGCAATACCTTCCAGAGTTCTTTTATTAGCAGAACGTAAATCAATTCGTTTAACAAAATCATCAAAAGATGTATAATTCCCATTTTCTTTTCGCTCATTTACTATAGCTTGAACAGCTGCCTTTCCTACACCTTTTACTGCTCCTAAACCAAAACGAATTTCTCCTTTATTATTTACTGCAAATTTATAAAAACTCTCATTTACATCAGGACCTAAAACTTTGATTCCCATTCGTTTACATTCCTCCATATAAAGTGTAATATCCTTTATATCTTTCATGTGATTAGTAAGAATAGCAGCCATTAATTCTGCAGGGTAATGTGCTTTTAAATAAGCAGTCTGATAAGCAATAAGTGCATAACAAGTAGAATGTGATTTATTAAAAGCATAAGACGCAAAGGCTTCCCAATCAGTCCAAATTTTTTGAACAGTTGTAATGTCAAATCCATTTTCATTACAACCATCAAAAAACTTTGGTTTTAAATCAGAAAGGATAGATTTAATCTTTTTCC
>CAYZIA010000131.1:0-2985 GCA_964478325.1 uncultured Weeksellaceae bacterium | reverse complement strand
TTTCTGCATGAAATAGTTCCAATTGAGATGCTGTACCAAGATCTTGTCTTTGTATAGATTGCTCATAAGCCAATTTAGCAAATTGTGTTGATTCTTTTGCTAATTTATATTGTTCATTAGCCGAGTTAGATGCAGCAATAAGCGAATTCATTTCTGCTTTTAAGTCATTCTCTATTTGTTCTTTCTCAAGTAATTTTATTTTATACAAATAATTTTTACTCTTATAATTCCCTGCAGGGATAACAGATCCTAATGGAATATGCCACTGCAAAGAAGTAGTTAAAATGTTTTGGTTTCCAAACGCATCTTGAGTAATCGGACCTAACAATCCATCATTCATGCCAAAAGAAATTTGGGGAAGCAACAAACCATACAATTCTCTTCTTTTCCCCCACTTACTTGCAGACACCTCATTTCTTAATTGTTGTAGCTCAAAACGATTATTTAGCTTTTCTTCTAAATTAGAATCATTAATCTCAGTATTATCATTTGCATAAAAATCGTAATCCATTTTAATAAAATAATTACCCTTAACATTAAGTAAAGCCAATAAATTCTGTGATAATTCTTTTGTGTTTTGCTCTTGCTGCAATAACTTAATTTTCAAATTATTTAAATTGGATTGTGCTAAAAGAAGTTCAGATTGTAAACGTAAACCAGTCGCAACTTGTAAACTTACTTGCGATACAATCTCTTTATTTTTTTGAATGAAAGAAGATATTGCTTTTTCTTTCTCCTTACTTGCTGCCAATTGACAATAGCCCTGGAAAATCTTGATTTTTTCATCAATATTATTAGCCTCTTTATTATAAAAAGTCGCTTTTACGTCTTGTTTTTGAGCAATAGAATTAAAAAGCAATTCACTTAAATTCCAACTTAATCGAAAACTTTTCCCACTCCACTCATTATCTTTTTCTACATCTACAAATTCTCCAGTAGTACTTTGAGTATATCCATTCAACTCATAGCGTTTTACACCCATCCCTAATGAAGGAAATGCTTTGCCAATATTTTTGTAAAAAGATGCTTTCGCTAACTTATAATTAAGTTCATTCCTCTGAATTTCTAGATTTTGACTAAGAGTCATTTCCAAGATTTTATTATGTGATAAAACCAAAGTATCTTGTGCTTGAAGGGCAAAGACATTAAATAAGAATGCTATAAATAATACCTTCTTCATTAGTTAATTACTTTTACTTGCATACCTGTCTTTACCATTGCTTTCCCTTCTACTATTATTTGTGAATTTTCATTTACCTCATTACTTAGCACTTCAAAAAATTTGGTATTAGTTAGTCCTTTCTTGATATGGACTTTATACACCACACCATTCTTTACTTGAAGAATAAAAAACTCACTTTTAATTGCAATTAGCGCCTCATTAGGTAAGGATATTTTATCGCCTGAAGATTGCAGCTGAATTTCTACATTGGCATACATCCCTGCCTTTATTTTCCCATTACGATTTGGAATATCTAACTGCACTTCCATAGTTTTTGTTCTGTTATGAATGACATTTGCCATACGAGAAACTTTCGTAGTAAACTCCTCTCCTGGAAGTTCTGTAAATGTTATACTTGCCATCATTCCCTTACTGATATTATCTACTTCTGTTTCTGGAAGCGCAATTGTTAGGCGAATAGTTTCTATATCCATCATCTCAAAAAGTGGCTGTGCATTTGAGTTATTTATTCCACTTTGAATAAGTTCGCCCAACTCCACATTTCTTTCAGTAATTATACCACTAAATGGCGCTCGAATACTCAGTAAGCTATCCCTGTTTATAGTAGCTTTGTATTTCGCATTTGCCATTAAAAAGGTCGCTTCTGCTTTTTCAAATTCTTGTAAAGTGGTGAGTTCAGGCGTTTTTTCAATCACTTTTTTGAATCGTAAATAATTAGCTTCTGCTACCTCTTTTGCAACTTTGTTTATTTCCAGTTCTCTTGCTAATTCTGGATTGTTTAATACTGCCAATACATCTCCTTTATTCACTCTAGCGCCAATGTCTTTATTTAGCTCAGATAAAAATCCTCCTTCCATTGCATGAATATTTACCTGTTTGTTAGGTAGGGCATTTCCAATAATATGCAAAGCGGAAGTAAAACTTCTTTGCTGAGGATTTGCCACTTTTACAGTTGTAATTTTTGCATCTGTTTGTGAGTCTTCACTTTGCTTATTTTCAGTATCTGAACAAGAGAAAAATACAAAAGTAAGTAGGGGAATAAAAATTTTAGTTTTCATTATGTTGAGTTTTTGCGATCATTAAATAAAATATTGGGATAATGTATAAAGTAAGTAAAGTTGCGGTTATTGTTCCTCCAATTACTGCAATGGCTAGTGGTACATTTGCCCCTCCTGATTCTCCAATTCCTATAGCAGTTGGCAACAAAGCAAACACAGTAGTTGCTGCTGTCATTAATACTGGGCGGAATCTGTCAGAAGCACCATTTATTATGGCATCTGTTTTTTGCATTCCCTCTTTAATTAGGTTATTAATTCTGTCAATTAATATGTTTCCGTAAGATACTGAAATTCCTACCATCATGATGATTCCCATAATGGATTGTATGCTTAAATTAGTGCCGGTTATCATCATTAAAGCAACAATTCCAATTAACCCTAATGGAAATGCTAAAATGATAATTAGGGGTTGACGGAAGGATTTAAAAAGTGGTGTGATGATTAAAAAAGCAAACAATACAGCCAGTATTAACCCCAATCCTAAATTGGCAAATGATTTTTTCATTACAGCAACTTCTCCTTCAAAATTGACTTCATATCCTTTTGGAAGGGTTTTTCTAAACTCCTTAATTCTTAATGCAATGTCATCAGAAACACTTCCGATATCTGCCCCTTCTACATTAGCATACACATTAAATTCACGCGTTAAATTATGATGATTAATTTCCACTGGTTGAGTGGTTTCACTGATTCTGGAAAATAATTTGTAAGGTACAGGATTCCCAAATTTGGAAGTAGCAATTA
>CAYZIA010000130.1:0-3041 GCA_964478325.1 uncultured Weeksellaceae bacterium | reverse complement strand
TATAAGAATGTTGCTGAATTATTAGATGTGGTATAGGTTACTCCATCTACCCATGTATATGAATTACAATGTGTCCCAACATTGTCAATTCCTGTTAAGGCGATATGTGCGTTTATAGTAACTGATACTGAGTCTAAACACCCATTGGCATCCGTTATTATTACTTGATATGTTCCTGCTGGAACATTTAAAAAATCAATATCATTAGCTGTAATTGAGATGCTTGGACCACCATTTAATGTCACGGTATAAGGTGAGACCCCTCCAAAAACATTTAAATGCAAATCAGCTATACTATCCCCAAAACATAAACTAGGATTAGTTATACTAAAAGTTGAAATAATCTCTGGAGGTTGTGTTACAGTAATAAATGCTTGTGCTGTACATCCATTAGAAGAAGTATCGGTTACTGTAACCCTGTAATTATTTGCAAGCACAGATGTAAAAGTAGCAGTATCATAAGTGGTTTGTGTACTTAATGGATACCAATTCCCTAATAGTTCATACTCTAATAAATAATTATACCAACCATTACCGCCAATGGTAATCACCTGAATGGTAGCAAAATCACCAAAACAATCAATCGTATCCGTTATCAATATAGAAGCATTAAAGTTTCCCCCGGAAATATTAGCTGAATCCATTAAGACACATCCAACAGGATCTGTAACTTGAACAGTGTATATCCCAGGAGAAAGTCCGCTAATACTATCTGTAGTTTGTCCATTTGACCAAAGATAGTTAGCATTTACTGTACTTCCATTTATAATAATTGAATAATCTTCAGTTGCACCATACCAAGGTGGCATATAAGTAGGTGCCCAAGTTCCCATATCACAAGAGTTAATATTTACATCATTACCATATTGTGCAACTACTCGCATTCTAGTAACTCCAGGAATTGCAAAATTTGGAACAGTAAAATTCACTGAATGAGTAGAAGGGCTTTGTGAAATTCCAATTATAGCTATCTCCTCTCCATTATCTAAAAAGTCACCATCAATATTCCAATCTATAAATATTTTTGCTCCATCATTAAAATTAACAGAAGGATGACAACTACTAAGATTAACATCTACAGTATAACTATTTCCAGGAGTTAAATCTGCAGACATAGACGTATAATCTTCAGTAGAATCACACAGACTACTAGTATTATTATTAATTGTTGTAGAATCTCCTATAAGATGAACTAATTCAATATTTGAATATCCAGAATTTCCAGGTCCAGAATTACAATACATTAAGTTTGACACACTGGTTGTTGATTGAACGGATACAATTGCAGTACCATCATTTCCGCAGATAGCATCTGTTGAAGAAATAGTTGTACTATATGGTGGATTAAAGCCAATATTAACTGTATCCGTGAGAGTACATAAATTAGCATCTGTAATTGTACAAATGTAAGTTCCTCCAGATAAAGAAGTAGCAGTTTGTGTAGTTTGATTATTAGGATCATTCCATAGATAAGTATATACTGGAGTTCCATTAGAAGGAAAAATAGTAGCTGATCCATCATTAACATTCAAGCAACTAGCATCAAAAGATATAGAACTTGAAGTTATTTGTGATGGCTCTGTAATAATATATGTTTCTGTTAAGCTACAACCTCCAGAATCAGTAAGCTCTAAATTATATGTTCCAGCAGGGAGATTATTTATATTCGTACTAGTAGAACCATTAAACCAAGAATATACAAAAGGAGGTAAAGAACCTGTAGTATTAACAGATATAGATCCGTCATTCCCTCCATTACAACTAACATTAGTAATAGTAGGTGTTGCAACCATATCAGTTCCTAATACATTTATTTGATACTGAAAAGAGAAAGTCCCGGGAGCAGGGCAGGCTTGATTATTTACACTTACAGTAAAAAAATATGGACTATTTGTAGTATCGGCCAAAGTAGGATTCCAACTAAATGTTCCAATAGGGTTCATTGTATTATTGTTTGTAATTGTAAAATTACCATTAGGGATCCCATTATTCCAGCTCATTGTAACTACTGCTCCTAAACTGGCAGAATTATTATTAATAGTATTTAGATCAAAACTAATATTTTGTGTTCCATTAGGGCAATTTATGTTCAATATATAAGAAGCTGTATCATTAATATTAGCAGGAGAAGTAGTATTAATTCCGCTTAATTGAGGAGGAGTAGTAGATCCACATTGAAATACATTTATTTGAATATCTCTGATTACACTTCCTATTAGGACACCATTTCTGTACTCACTCACTTTAATTGCTAAGATTCCTGCTAACTGAGATGGAGGAGTTACACACAAATTACCTGTTATTGGATCAAACGTTGAAGTACCACCAACAGGATTTAAAGGAGAATAACCACCTGTATATGTGACAGTTCCTCCTGCATTACTGCTTAATGGAGTAATCAAAGAATAAACTAAAGAATCTCCGTCAGTTTCAATAGCACCATTGTTATAACAAAAGTAATTTCCAGTACAAATAAATGGAGTTGGATATTGAGTAAAAGTTGGTGAATTATTACAATATATAGTATTATTTAAAGTGGCCTCCACACATAAATTTTCTCCACCAGGATTATTAATAGTATTTATTGAGAAATTTCGGCAACAATGACAAACACTTAATACCCAATCCTCACAATGTGCAAGATTAATAATTCCTTCATAAGTGTATTCTTCAATACCCAAAGCACTCCCTCCATTACAATAAGTGGCACATTGTGGATTAATATTTACTGCACCACCAACTTGATACAAAGTCATAACACCATAACCACAAGAGGAAGAATAAGTCATTGGATGTGAAGGGGGAGCGTTAACTCCAAAACAATCTCTATAAAATTTAAGAGTTATTTTGTAAGTATCAGAATTTGCACCTTGTGAAATACACTCATAGGAAATATCCATTCCGGCAGCATGTGTGCCATAAGCAAAATTACTCAGTAATACCATCAAATTAAGGAGTATAGCATATTTGATGGTTTTTAGCATAGAAGTTTCTTTATATCCTTATCTAAAAAGTTTAAAGGCACCAACAAATTTGTGTGG
>CAYZIA010000129.1:1526-3400 GCA_964478325.1 uncultured Weeksellaceae bacterium | reverse complement strand
TGATCACGAAGGACATGATCACGAAGGACATGATCACGAAGGACATGATCACGAAGGACATGATCACGAATAAGTAAGTAATAACTTACTTAAGAGAAAATTAAAGACAACCAATTGGTTGTCTTTTTTTATGTTTTATCTGTCAAAAGTGAGACGCATTCCATTTTTACTTTCATCAAACTTGCCATGTTCATAGGCAATATGTCCATTAACTAAAGTATGAGTGATTTTAGAACTAAATATTTCTCCTTCAAATGGTGACCAACCACATTTATACAAGATATTTTCTTTATTCACTTCCCAAGGATTATTTAGATCTACTAAAACCAAATCCGCAAAATATCCCTCACGAATGTAGCCTCTTTCCTCTACCCTAAAACAAATTGCAGGATTATGGCACATTTTTTCTACCACCTTTTCTAAAGAAATTTTTCCATTTTTAACAAACTCTAACATTGCTGGTAATGCATGCTGTACAAGCGGTCCTCCTGAGGGAGAATTAAAATAAGTATTTGATTTCTCTTCTAATGTATGTGGCGCATGATCAGTTGCAATAACATCTAATTTACCATCTAAAAGAGCTTGTAATAATGCGTCTTTATCATTCTCTCTTTTAACAGCAGGATTCCACTTAATTAGTGTGCCTTTTTCTTTATATCTACTTTCATCAAACCAAAGATGATGAATACATACTTCTGCAGTAATTCTCTTCTCTTTTAATGGAAGTTTATTGTCAAATAACTCAATTTCTTTTTCAGTTGAAAGATGAAATACATGCAATCTAGTATTGTGTTTTTTTGCTAATTCTACTGCTATTGAAGATGATTTAAAACATGCCTCAGCACTTCTAATATTTGGGTGTTCTGAAATTGGAACTTCTTCCCCATATTTTTCTTTTGCTGCATCAATGTTTTTTTGAATTGTTTCTTCATCTTCACAATGTACTGCTATTAACATAGGTGATTTTGAAAAAATCTCTTCTAAAACATTTTTATTGTCTACCAACATATTACCTGTTGAAGATCCCATAAAAATTTTAATAGCACCTACATTTTTTGGATTTGTTTTTAGCACCTCCTCTAAATTATCATTACTAGCCCCCATGAAAAATGAGTAGTTAGCAATTGAAGTTTTGGATGCAATTTTATATTTATCCTCTAATAATTCCTCTGTTAATGCTTGCGGATTAGTATTTGGCATCTCCATGAAGGAAGTAATTCCTCCAGCAACTGCCGCTTTACTTTCGGTGTAAATATTTGCTTTATGAGTAAGCCCTGGCTCTCTAAAATGAACTTGATCATCAATCACTCCTGGTAATAAATGAAGTCTTTCAGCATCAATAATTCGATCTACATCAATATTGATATTATTTGCAATCTCCTTAATAATTTGATTTTCAATCAACACATCCGATTTGTAAATTTTACCTTCATTTACAATTTGTGCGTTTTTTATAAGTGTAAGCATTTTTATCTTTTCCAGCTTCTAAAAAAACTTTTGAGTTTCATTTGAATTACGCCAATCACAGCCTCAAAAAATATTCCTCCACTCATTTTTGATGTCCCTTCACTTCTATCAGTAAAAATTACTGGAACTTCTACTACATTAAAGCCATACTTCCAAGCTTTGAATTTCATTTCAATCTGGAAAGCATAGCCAACAAACTGAATTTTATCAAAATTAATAATTTCCAAAACTGTTCTTTTATAACATTTAAATCCTGCCGTGGAATCATGAATTGGCATTCCGGTAATAATTTTCACATATTTGGACGCAAAAAATGACATGAGTAATCTAGTCATTGGCCAATTTACAATATTTACTCCTTTTACATATCGAGAACCAATTGCAACATCTCCGCCTTCATGAGCATT
>CAYZIA010000129.1:0-1510 GCA_964478325.1 uncultured Weeksellaceae bacterium | reverse complement strand
ATAAAGCCTTATTAAATCATCAGGATTATGAGAAAAATCAGCATCCATCTCAAATACAAATTGATAATCACGATTAAGAGCCCATTTGAAGCCGTGAATATATGCAGTGCCTAAACCTAATTTACCAGTGCGTTCTTGAATATGTAATTGCTCAGAAAATTCTTTTTGCAAATCTTTAGTAATATTAGCAGTTCCATCAGGAGAGCCATCATCTACAATTAAAATATGGAAAGATTTTTCTAAAGAGAAAATCGCACGAATTATTTTCTCGATATTTTCTTTCTCGTTATAAGTTGGTATAATGATTAAAGCATCTGACATAGCTGCAAAAATAACTAAACTAGATTAGAAAAAGATTATTGTACTGTAGTTTTAATTTCCTCTACCACATTAGGGTCTAAAAGGGTACTAGTATCTCCTAAGTTTTCAGAGTCTCCAGAAGCAATCTTTCTAAGAATTCTTCTCATAATTTTACCAGAACGAGTTTTAGGTAAGCCATTTACAAATTGAATTTTGTCTGCTTTTGCAATCGGGCCAACTTCCTTTGTTACTAAATCGTTGATTTCTTTTCTAAGCACATCTTCATCATCTGGCTTTTCATGACAAATTACATATGCATAAACCCCATTCCCCTTAATAGGATGTGGAAATCCAACAATAGCTGTTTCGCATACATTTTCGTGCTCATCCATAGCACTTTCAATCTCGGCAGTTCCTAAATTATGACCTGAAACAATAAGGACATCATCAACTCTGCCGGTTATTCGGTACATTCCTTTTTCGTCACGCAAACAGCCATCTCCAGTAAAATATTTGTTAGGGAAGGTTGAAAAATAAGTGTCTTTAAACCTTTGATGGTCACCATGAATTGTTCTTGCTATTGAGGGCCAAGGAAATTTTATGCACAACCTTCCTTTCACTAAGTTTCCTTCAATCTCATTCCCTTTCTCATCTACTAAACAGGGCTGTATTCCAGGAAGTGGCAATGTAGCAAAGGTTGGTTTTGATGGCGTAACTCCAGCTAAATTTGAGATCATAATTCCACCTGTTTCTGTTTGCCACCAAGTGTCAACAATTGGACAATTTCCTTTCCCAATTTCTTTATCATACCAATGCCAAGCGTCATCATTTATTGGCTCTCCAACTGTACCCAAAACTTTTAATGAGGATAGATTATAAGGATTTACAAATTCCATTCCTTGTGCTTCTAATGCACGAATTGCAGTTGGTGCAGTATAAAATATATTAACCTTGTTTTCTTCTACAATTTGCCAAAATCTTCCAGCATCAGGATAAGACGGAACTCCTTCAAACATCATTGTTGTTGCTCCTGCTAAAAGAGGCCCATATACAATATATGAATGCCCTGTAATCCAACCAATATCAGCAGTACACCAATAAATGTCACCATCATTATACTGAAAAACATTTCTGAAAGAAAACTCTGTATAGATCATATATCCAGCTATAGAATGTTGAATTCCTTTCGGTTTCCCGGTAGAGCCAGAAG
>CAYZIA010000128.1:0-3475 GCA_964478325.1 uncultured Weeksellaceae bacterium | reverse complement strand
ACCACAAGTTGCTTATAAAGAATCTATTACATCTTCTGTGGAAACAAGAGAGATTTACAAAAAGCAATCAGGTGGGCGAGGTAAGTTTGCTGATATTCAATTTGAGTTGTCGGCAATAGATGTTGATTTTGAAGGAAATGGTTTGCAATTTGTAAATGAAATAAAAGGAGGAAATATTCCAAGAGAATTTATTCCATCTGTACAAAAAGGATTTGAAATGGCCATGAAAAATGGTATTTTAGCGGGTTACCCAATCGATACTATGAAAGTAAGATTATTTGATGGCTCTTATCATGATGTAGATTCTGATGCTTTATCCTTTGAAATTTGTGCTAAGATTGCTTTTAGAGGAGCTTGCAAACAAGCAAAACCTGTACTTATGGAACCAATTATGAAATTAGAGGTTGTTACTCCTGAGGAAAATACAGGAGATGTAGTTGCTGATTTAAACAGAAGAAGAGGTCATTTAGAAGGAATGGATTCCAGAGCAGGAGCACAAGTTGTGAATGCAAAAGTCCCACTTTCCGAGATGTTTGGATATGTGACGGCTCTTAGAACTATCACTTCTGGGCGTGCAACTTCTACCATGGAGTTTGCTGAATATCAGCCAGCACCAAAAAATATTGCTGAATCTGTGATAGAAAAAACAAAAGGAACAGTAGAACAAAACTAAATATATGTCTCAAAGAATTAGAATAAAATTAAAATCGTTTGATCATATACTTGTTGATCAATCAGCTGAAAAGATTGCAAAAACGGTAAAAACATCTGGTGCAATTGTAAGTGGTCCAATCCCGCTTCCAACCCACAAAAAGATTTATACTGTCTTGCGTTCTCCTCATGTTAATAAACAAGCAAGAGAACAATTTCAGCTTTCAGCTCATAAAAGATTAATGGACATATATAGCTCATCATCCAAAACAATTGATGCGCTAATGAAATTAGAACTTCCAAGTGGAGTGGATGTAGAAATTAAAGTAATTTAAAAAAAAGAAAAGATGTCAGGTTTAATAGGTAAGAAGATAGGAATGACGAGTGTATTTAATGAGGATGGAAAGAATATTCCATGTACAATCATTCAAGCAGGACCTTGTGTAGTTACTCAGTTAAAAACAGATGAAGTGGATGGTTATTCTGCTGTGCAACTTTCTTTTGATGAACAAAAAGAAAAACGAATGACACAAGCACTTGTCGGTCATTTCAGTAAAGCTAAAACTACAGCAAAAAAGAAATTGGTAGAGTTTGAAATGCCAGAAAAAGAGATTAATTTAGGTGATACTATAACTCTTGACATTATAGAAGAAGGTTCTTATGTTACTGTAGTAGGGACTTCGAAAGGAAAAGGATTTCAAGGAGTTGTAAAAAGGCATGGTTTTAAGGGAGTGAATGATGCTACTCATGGTCAGCACAATAGACAACGACATCCTGGATCTATTGGTGCAGCTTCTTATCCTGCACGAGTATTTAAAGGTATGCGAATGGGAGGTCAAATGGGAAATGCAAGAGTAAAAGTGGAAAATTTACAAGTAATTAAAGTAATGACAGAGAAGAATATTCTTTTGGTAAAAGGAGCTGTTCCTGGAGCTAATAATTCGTATGTAATAATTGAGAAATAATGAAAGTAGCTGTACATGATATAAAAGGAAAAGAAACCACAAAGAAGGTTGATTTAAAAAAAGATATCTTTGGTATTGAGCCAAATGATCATTCTATTTATTTGGATATAAAACACTACTTAGCAAATCAAAGAAGAGGAACAAGTAAAACTAAAGAAAGAGGAGAAATTATTGGAAGTCGAAGAAAAATTAGAAGACAAAAAGGAAGTGGTATGGCAAGGGTTGGTGATATTAAGAATCCTATTTTTAGAGGTGGAGGTAGAATTTTTGGTCCTAAACCAAGAAATTATGATAACAAAATAAATAAAAAAGTAAAAAGATTGGCCAGAAAATCAGCACTTACATATAAAGCAAAAGGTAATAATATCATTGTTTTAGAAGATTTTACTTTTGACACCCCTAAAACAAAAGATTATTTGAATATATTAACTAACTTAGAGGAGATAGAGAGTAAAACTTTGATGATTCTTCCTGAAACAGACAAGAATATATATCTGTCTTCAAGAAATATTAAAAAAGTAAAAGTAGTAAGAGCATCTAATTTATGCACTTATGATATTATGAATGCTAATAAACTGCTTATTCTAGAAGGATCGGTGAAAGAGATTGAAGAAACTTTAAACAAATAAAATGAGTATTTTAATAAAACCAATAATCACTGAAAAAATGACTAATCAAAGCGAAAAGTTCAATCGTTTTGGATTTGTTGTAGATAGAAATGCTAACAAGATTGAGATCAAGAAAGAAGTAGAAAAGGCATATAATGTTACGGTTAATTCTATAAAAACTATGGTTTGCATAGGTAAGAAAAGGGTGAGAGGAACAAAATCAGGTCAAATAATAGGTAAAACTAAAACCTACAAAAAAGCGATTGTGGAATTAGCAGATGGAGACACAATAGATTTTTATAGTAATATATAAATAAAGTATGGCAGTAAAAAAATTAAAACCAACAACACCAGGACAAAGGCATAGGGTAAAATTATCTTATAACACTATTACCTCATCTAGCCCTGAAAAAAGCTTAATAAAAAAGCACAAAAAAACAGGTGGTAGAAATGATAGAGGTAAAATGACTATTCAACATGTTGGTGGCGGACATAAAAAAAGATACAGAATAATTGATTTTAAAAGAGAAAAGTTTGGTGTTCCAGCCAAGGTTGCTACCATAGAGTACGATCCGAACAGAACCGCCAATATTGCACTTTTACATTATGTAGATGGAGAGAAAAGATATATTATTGCTCCAAATGGATTGAAAGTTGGTATGGAAGTTGTTTCAGGAAAAGGATCGCCAATTGATATAGGAAACACAATGCCACTATCTGAGATTCCATTAGGAACCATTATTCACAATATAGAATTAAGACCAAGTCAAGGTGCGCTTATGGTAAGAAGTGCAGGTGCATTTGCACAACTTATGGCTCGAGATGGAAAATACGCAACCATCAAATTAACTTCTGGTGAAATTCGTCAGATTTTAGTAACATGTATGGCAACAATTGGTTCGGTTTCTAATGCAGAAGCACAACTAGCGAGAAAAGGAAAAGCAGGAAGAAACAGATGGTTGGGTAGAAGGCCAAGAACAAGACCTGTGGTTATGAATCCTGTGGATCATCCAATGGGTGGTGGTGAAGGAAAAGCATCTGGAGGGCATCCAAGAAGTAAAAATGGAATTCCAGCAAAAGGGTATAAAACTAGAACAAAAAAGAAAGCATCAAATAAGTATATAATTGAAAGAAGGAAAAATAAATAAAATATGGCACGATCGTTAAAAAAAGGACCATTTGTACATTTTAAATTGCAAAGAAAAATTAATGCAAAGAATGAGAGCGGAAAAAACTCAGTAGTAAAAACTT
>CAYZIA010000127.1:0-3478 GCA_964478325.1 uncultured Weeksellaceae bacterium | reverse complement strand
TTTGGATGCAGATATAATAAAACATTTAGTAAAATCTGTTCCTAATTTAGATACGGAAAGAATTGATGATGTAATTGTTGGAAATGCAACTCCTGAAGCAGAACAGGGGCTTAATATTGGTAGAATGATTTCCTTAATAGGATTAGATACTATAAAAGTTCCTGGAATGACAGTGAATAGATACTGCTCTTCAGGATTAGAAACCATTGCCATTGCCAATGCAAAAATACAAAGTGGAATGGCCGATTGCATTATTGCAGGTGGTGTAGAATGTATGTCCCCTATCCCATTTGGAGGGTGGAGAATTATACCCAATTATGATGTAGCAAAAGACAATCCCGACTGGTACTGGAATATGGGGCTTACTGCAGAAGCAGTTGCTAATAAATGGAACATCAGCAGAAAAGACCAAGATGAATTTGCTTTTAACTCACATCAAAAAGCATTAAATGCAATTGAAAAAGGATACTTCAAAGGTGGAATTGTACCAATTACAGTAAAAGAGACTTACTTAGATAAGAACGAAAAAAAACAAGAAAGAGAATATATTGTAGATACAGATGAAGGGCCAAGAAAAGGAGGTTCAGCTGAAGCCTTAGCAAAACTAAGAACTGTATTTGCACAAGAAGGAACAGTAACTGCAGCAAATGCATCACAAACTTCAGATGGAGCAGCATTTGTCATATTAATGTCAGAAAAAATGGTGAATGACTTAGGAGTAAAACCAATTGCTAAACTATTGAGTTACTCAGTTGCAGGTGTTGAGCCAAAACACATGGGAATAGGGCCTGTAGAAGCAGTCCCAATGGCATTGAAAAAAGCAGGATTAAAACTAGAAGATATTGAGCAATTTGAATTGAATGAAGCCTTTGCCTCACAATCTTTAGCAGTTATTCGTGAGTTAGGATTAAACCCAGAGATTGTAAATGTAAATGGTGGTGCAATTGCATTAGGACATCCACTAGGTTGCACAGGAGGAAAACTAACCGTTCAATTAATTAATGAAATGAAAAGAAGAAATCAGAAATACGGAATAGTAACCATGTGCGTAGGTGCAGGACAAGGTGCAGCAGGTATTTTTGAAATATTATAAAAACTACAAAACTAAAAGCCGAAAAAAATGAAAAATAAATATATTGTAGATTTATCAGAAGTTCAATTAACCGACCTTGAATTAGTAGGAGGAAAAAATGCCTCACTTGGGGAAATGATTCAAAACCTAAGTAAATTAGGTGTAAATATCCCTGGAGGATTTGCTCTAACAGTTGATGCATATTGGCAATTTATCAATCATAATAAATTAGATAATAAAATAAGAATGCTTATAAAAAAAATGAAAAAAGATGATTTGGTTTCCTTGAAGAAAACTGGATTAGAAATAAGGCAATTAATAAGAAATGGGAAATGGCCGAGACAGGTGAAAGAAGAGATTAGAGATAGTTACACTTCTCTTTCTCAAAAATACGGACAAGATATTACAGATGTAGCTGTTCGTTCTTCAGCAACAGCTGAGGACTTACCTGACGCTTCTTTTGCTGGTCAGCAAGAAACCTATTTAAATGTAAGGGGGCCTGAAGAAATCTTAACATCTGTCAGAAATTGTTTTGCATCCCTTTTTACAGATAGAGCCATTTCCTACAGAGATAATTTTGGTTTTGATCATTTTGATGTTGGGCTTTCAGTTTGTATTCAAAAAATGGTAAGATCTGATTTAGCCTCTTCGGGAGTTGCTTTTTCATTAGATACTGAAAGTGGGTTTAAAGATGTTGTTCTTATTAACGGTTCTTATGGGCTAGGAGAGAGTGTGGTACAAGGAACTGTTTCTCCTGATGAATTTTTAATCTTCAAGCCAACTTTAAAAGATGGGTTTGCATCTATCATTGAAAAGAAAATGGGAATGAAAGAAAATAAAATAATTTATTCTACAGATCCTGGACAGCTAGTAACAACGGTACATGTTGGAAACACACAACAAGATGAATTTTGTATAACAGATAGGCAAGCCTTAAAATTGGCTAAATGGGTTTGTATTATTGAAGATTATTATAGTAATCTAAAAGGACATTGGTGCCCAGTGGATACAGAGTGGGCAATTGATGGGCTTTCCGGTAAATTATTTATCGTACAAGCAAGACCTGAAACCATTCATTCCAGAAAGAAAGACAATTCATTAATTGAGTACATTATTGACGACACAAATGGGACAACAATAAGATTGACCGGAATTGCAGTTGGAGACAAAGTTGGTCAAGGGAAAATTCAAAAGATGTACTCATTAGATGGCAGAGATGGAAGTTTTGATGGATCTAATTTTCAGCAAGGCGATGTATTAGTAACAGAAATGACTGATCCAGATTGGGAGCCAATTATGAAAAAAGCCTCTGCAATTATAACTAATAAAGGCGGGAGAACTTGTCACGCCGCAATTGTTGCTCGTGAAATGGGAGTTCCAGCAATTGTTGGCACTGAAAACGGAACTGAGGTTTTGTATAATGGGGAGGAAATTACAGTTTCATGTTCTGAAGGTGATGTTGGAAAAGTATATGATGGCATAATTCCCTATAAGTTAAAAAAGACAAAATTGGACAATTTACCACAAACAAAAACTCCAATTATGCTCAATGTTGCTTCCCCAGATTTGGCTTTTAAATTTGCGCAAATTCCTAATGCAGGTGTAGGTCTTGCTAGAGAAGAATTTATAATCAACAATTATATACAGGCTCATCCCTTAGCTCTTTTAAGACACAAAAGATTAAAAGACCCAGAGTTAACAGAAAAAATAAGAGTACTGACTAGAGGTTTTAAAAATGAAGAGACTTTCTTTGTAAAACGATTATCTTATGGTGTAGCAAAGATTGCTTCTGCTTTTTATCCAAAAAATGCTATTGTAAGAATGTCAGATTTTAAATCTAATGAATATTACAATTTGTTAGGAGGAAGTTATTTTGAACCAACTGAGGAAAATCCTATGATCGGATGGAGAGGAGCATCTCGTTATTATTCTGATGAATATGAATACGCTTTTGGCATGGAATGCAAAGCTATTAAAAGAGTAAGGGAGAAAATGGGACTCACAAATGTAACCATTATGATTCCGTTTTGCAGAACAGTTAAAGAATTAAGAAATGTCTATAAAGTCATGAAGAAATATGGGCTACAAAGAGGAAAAGATGGCCTACAAGTTTATTTAATGGCAGAATTACCATCTAATATCTTAATGGCTGAAGAGTTTGCTCAATACATTGATGGATTCTCCATTGGCTCTAACGATTTAACTCAACTTATTTTAGGACTGGATAGAGACTCATCTTTAGTATCACATATTTATAATGAAAGAGATCCGGCAGTAACACGATCTATATCAAATTTGATAAAAATAGCAAAAAAAACAAAGACAAAAATTGGTATTTGTGGGCAAGGACCATCTGATTATCCAGATTTTGCTCAATTTTTAGTTGAAGAAGGTATTGATACAATC
>CAYZIA010000126.1:0-3527 GCA_964478325.1 uncultured Weeksellaceae bacterium | reverse complement strand
TTTCATAATTTACAAAATCTCTGTAGAATTTAAAAACTGAAGGTTCATATTCTGATAACTCCTGCTCATAGTTATACAAAGTAAACTTAGTTTGTTTCAAATATATGTCTCCAAAACTAAATGCAATTTTATTATTAATTACTCCTTTTGCGGATAATCTTCTTAGTTCTACAAAATTCTTATTTCCCCACATTCCGCCAAAATCATTCTTTAATCTTACTTCGGAGAATATCTCAATATCATCAACTGGCGTAAAATGAAATCCTAAATCAAGAATAGTTGAACCACCGCCATTACTTCTTGTTGATACAGTATCTGTTTCTTTTAGAGTACCTTCTAATACATCCCTATTAAAGATGACTCTAGCGTTACCGTCATACCATAGTTTTGATTTAACTTGCGATTGAGCAAGTATTGGAAATAATATAAAGCATGATAAATAGTATAAATATATTTTTTTCATCAGAAATTAATTTTTAGTTCTAAAGTAGATTCACTACCTTTAATATTGGTTGCCGAAAAGTTCTTATCATAATAATGGAAAGCAGCATGCCTTAAAAACAAATATGCACCATCATTTAATTTAATATCAAATCCAAAACCAACAAGATTACCAAATTGATCTCTTGGTTTGAAAGAGGGAATATATTCTTCAGTAACTCCCCATGTATTATCCGTAGGATACGGATCATCATCATCAATATCTGTAAATTCATTTCCTAAAACTCTTTCAATCCCATATTTAAATACAAATGTTGTTGTCTTATTTAGCTCATAACATAAATCAAACTGCTGATTAAAATGTCGGATAAATGCTGATGAATTTGTAACAGGTAGAATACTGAAGAAATCCTGTGCTGTATTGTAATTTGTAAGAGAAAATAAATATAAATTATTTCCAAACACTCTAGTTTTATATTTTAAATGTAAATCTGATGAACAGTAGAATTTATCAAAAAGAGGCAAGCCATGTGTGTCAAGATATCCTGATAAAGAAAGTGTACTATCATTTACATAAACACTATCAGAAACATTTACATTTTCAAAAACTCCTCTGTAATATGAGTTGAACTGTTTATAAGGTCCATATCCTGAATTAAAATAAGCTATTCTAGATAACATGAGTCCATTTGTATTATGACTATAGGAAAAATTAGCATTTATTCTCTCTATTTCAGAATAAAAACCAAACCCACCAGAAACAACTAAATCTCCAATTTTAAACTCAGTGTTCAAGCTAAAACCCTCTCTATTATTAGCTAAATATCCTAAATTATTTATCGGCCCTCCAAATGAAGTCATTATTGTTGCATCAGCACCTTCTTCTACTATAGCAGAATGTACAAGCTCCACTACTGATGTGTTTTTAAATGACGAATTTACATTTACCGCCTCAGGAGCGATTCTAGCATATTGTAACTTAAAAGGAATTATTGAGTACTCTTTTGGTATATCTACATTTATTATAAATACCTCTCCTGATTCTTTTTCAGTAATGTGACTTTCATAACTTCCTATTCCACCTTCCCCTGTAAATCTTAATTTTTTTAGTTTAAAGTTAAACTCCAATGATTGAATAGTAAATTTTCTAAAATTATTTTTCACAGAGTCTGTTGCGGTTATAGAAGTAAAATAGTTAAGTGCAAAATTTGAAGCGTTGCTTAAATCATTATTTATTCTTAATCCTGCACAATAATCATCTTTTCCATAAGAAATTATCTCTCCTATATTATGTTGTGTTTTCCCTATTATTGATTGAAACGAGAATGTAGAAGAGGAAGGTCCGTCTATTGCAGAACCCGTAAGTGTAACTCCTTGAAAAGCAACATTCCCAAATCGAATATCTTGTGATATAGATCCTTTATCATAATATTTACTATACCTTTCAACCACTTCCTTACTTAGTGGATCATATGGAGCTCGTTCAAAAAGACTATATCTTAAATAGCCTTCTTCTGCCCATACAGTTAATTTACTTTGTCTGTACCATTTTATTCCTCCTGCATGCACACCAAATTTACCAAAATCAGTATTTATAGTCGAATATAAATTTGTTCCAAGATACATAGCTATACTATTATTCTCGAATTTTCCATTAAAAGGACTATTTAGCATTAAGTCTGTACCTAAGCTAACATTCTTATTTGCTTTACCTGAAATTGAAAGCATCATCATTGGTTCACGGTATCCAGTACCTATACCAATTGTTGTGGATTGTGGGTATTCTCCGGAATAATAATTAGGAACATCAAAATCATACATTTCTTGAAAATTACGTACATATCCTAAAAATCTAAAATATCCTCCCATCCTTATATTTGAAATAGGATCTTTAATATTAATTGGAGTACTCTGAAAATTAGTAGCATTAGAATCCGTTTGTGAAATGGATAAAAAAGGGGTTGATATAATAAAAAGTATCATTAAAAATATCATTTTATATAATCCTCCAGATTCCATTATCTTTTAAAATTAAACTCTTTCGAAAGATTACTAATTGTAATACTAAATTTTCCTTCCTCTGTTATCCATTTATTCTCTTTTCCATAAAATTTTAAATTATCAATACCAATAATGAATTCAACAGTTCTTTTCTCTAATGGATCTAAATCAATCTTTGTAAATCTTTTTAATTTTTTTAATGAAGGAGAGATACTAGCATAATGATCTCGAACATACAACTGTACCACTTCTTTTCCTTTCATTTTACCAGTATTTGTTACATCTACTGAAACTAATAATTCTTTTTCTACAGATAATGTTTTACTACTTATCTGCATATTAGAATATTCAAACGTGGTATAACTCAACCCAAAACCAAAATCCCATTGCGGATTATAAAAATCGTTCTGCCAAGTATTTCCATTCATCAATTCTGATTGCTTATGATCATAATGCATTATAACTCCATTATATCTAGGAAATGTATAAGGTAATTTACCAGATGGATTTATATTTCCACACAATACATCTACAATAGCAATGGCTCCTTGATCTCCCGGAAGATAAGCCTGCACTATGGCATCTGATAATGGTTCAATTTCTCTAATAATCTTAGGTCTTCCCTCAACAAGAACTAAAATTATAGGTATTCCTGTTTTACTTAATTCTTCAACAATTAATTGTTGCTCTTTTGGCAAGTCTAATGTATAAATATCACCTGGTCTTTCAGTGGAAGGAAGTTCTCCTAAACAAATAATTGCAACATCTGAAGACTTTGCTGTTTGTACAGCATTTTGAAGATCTGAAGATTGAATATCCGTCTCATCCCCATCTTTCATTACCATTTTTGATCCTTCAAAGTAATTTACTCTACTGAATCTTTCTTCAATAACATCTTTAATTGTTGGGTATTTGTTGTTATAAGTTTCATCCAAACCTTGCCATGTATGTGTCCATGCACCATTTAAACAGTTTAAATTATTTGCTGTTGGCCCTATAAGTAGAATAGAATTATTAGTAGATAATGGCAGTATGTTTTTTTCGTTTTTTAATAAAGTTATAGATTCTGATGCGGCATTGTAAGC
>CAYZIA010000125.1:0-3546 GCA_964478325.1 uncultured Weeksellaceae bacterium | reverse complement strand
CATCCTGGAGTTCCAGCACTATTTACGATTTCGCAAAGCGAAGCCGTACAGCCATTACAATCAGTAACTGTTACGCAGTATGTACCAGCAGTTAATCCTGAGATATCTTCAGTAGTATCACCATTAGACCAGCTAAATGTATAAGCTGCAGCACCTACAACACCAGTCATCATATGAAGACGACCTATACTTCCTGAAGTAGTACCCCAAGTAGTATTAGTTGGAAGAGTGTTTCCTGAATATGCAGACATTGAACCCTGAATACCTAATCTGTTCAGTAAAGTTGGATTTCCATCAATAGTTACAGTTAAACCAGGACCATATGAATTGTACATTGTAGATGAACCAGCATCATGAGCAGAACCTATTACACCATAGTAGTTTCCAGCGATTACTTGGAATCCCCCTGGAATATTAACCCATCCAACAGGAACGTCATAAGCAGCAAATGAATTACCATGAGCTAATGATGATGGAAGAGCAAAAGGTACAACAGGAGATGTAGTCCCATAGTCTACAATTGCAACTGATTGATTAGCAGCATTTGCAGCTGCAGGATTATCATCATTAGCAGCTTTTAATCCAGAAACCGTGAATGAAGATTGTGCTAGGAACCAATATCCTCTTGTAAATGTATAAGTATATGAAGATGTATGATTTCCTGCAAGTACTGTGTCATTAGTAGAACAACCCGTACCACCACTTACTGTAAGATCAACTGACCCATCATTACCTGCAAGTGTTTCATCAACAACAATGGTAGATAATGATATTACTGATGGCTCAGTAATTGTTACTATTAGAGTGTCATAACAATTCGAGTCACAACTCATAGCAACAAGAGTATATGTACCTGCTATCATATTAGTTCTATTGGCTACAGTAGAACCATTATCTAACCATGTAACACTACCGCAAAGATTTATACTTGCAGCGACATAACCATTAGAGTTTCCTGCACACCCACTTACATTTTCTGTACTATCAACTGTAATAGCGAAAATTGAACAATCATAGATACAACTACCATCATCAATATTAGCAAAAGCATTATAGTTTATAGCATTAGGGTCCATACAACCATACGTTGCTGAAACTCCTACACTATCACATAAAGAAGCAGTACAACCATTACAATCAGTAACTATTACACAATATTGACCTGCACTAAGACCACTAATATCTTCAGTAGTATCACCATTAGACCAAGCAAAAGTATATGCTTGAGCATTTGGATCACCATAATGAACTGTTCCATTCCAATTTCTTGGAGAAAATTGTGTTCCATTAGGATAAGTTCCTCCATGACCTTCAGTTATAGTAAGGTTAGCATCAGATGCCCAGGTAGAAACACCTGAAGTTCCTGTACCATTAGTATATTGTACTGTACCCACTGTTAATCCAATCCAAATACCAATTGTACCTCCAGGTGGTATTGAAACTCCAGTAACTGTAATATAACCTGTAGCAGCATTAGGAGTTAAAGTAACGGTAGCACTACCTACTAATGTCCAAGTTGGAACACCTGTATGATAAGGACCAGGAGTCATATAAACTTCCATTGATGCGGCAGGATTTGATGAATTACCAGTACCAGGTCCTTGAGAGAATCCAGTAATAGTTAAACTACCTGCTGAAGTATTAATAAGATTAAATGCATTACCACTCTGCCCATTTCCACCAGGGATAGGACATACTAAATCTGCTGAAGTAATACAAGGAATACCACCACTTACTGTAAGATCTATTTGACCATCATTAGCTCCTGGAGCTGACTCATTACCAACAGCAGCAAATAATGATATTGCTAATGGCTCAGTAATTGTTACTATTAGAGTGTCATAACAATTCGAGTCACAACTCATAGCAACAAGAGTATATGTACCTGCTATCATATTAGTTCTATTGGCTACAGTAGAACCATTATCTAACCATGTAACACTACCGCAAAGATTTATACTTGCAGCGACATAACCATTAGAGTTTCCTGCACACCCACTTACATTTTCTGTACTATCAACTGTAATAGCGAAAATTGAACAATCGTACATACAACTACCATCATCAATGTTCGCAAAAGGATTATAATTTAATGCTGTTAAATTTGTACATCCATAAGTTGCAGAAATACCTACACTATCACAGAAAGTAGCAGTACAACCATTACAATCAGTAATTGTTACACAGTATTGACCTGCACTAAGACCGCTAATATCCTCAGTAGTATCACCATTAGACCAGCTAAATGTATAAGCATTAGCTCCAACGACACCAGTCATGAAGTCAATACGTCCAATAGCGAAACCAACCTCAGCCATTAATGTACCACCACCAGGACTTAATCCTCCCATACCTAAAGTACTTTGTAATACCATTCTAGTAAGTATTGTAGGATTTCCATCAATTGTAACAGTTTGAGGGCCAACAGCACTATATGAGTTATACATTGTAGTAGAAGCACCTGCAGATGGGGCATGCTTAGCCCCTATTACACCATAATAATTACCAGCTACAATAGAAACACCACCTGTAGCAGTCCATGCATGTGGAACATCATAAGCCTCCCATAAAACAGTAAAAGGACTACCAGGTCCTGGATAAACTGCTGGAACTGTTGTGCCAAAATCAACAATACATACAGAGTGATTAGTTGCAGTAGCACCAGACGTATTACCATCAGACGCATGAAGATGACTAATAGAATATGAAGACTGTGCTTGGAAATAGTAACCTCTAGTCATAGAAGAAGTATAATCAGAAACATGTGAACTAGCATACACTGTATCAGAAGTTGAACATTGTGTACCACCACTTACTGTAAGGTCTATTTGACCATTCATAGCACCTGGAGCAGATTCATTTCCAACCAACATAGTAGCAGTAATTACAGATGGTTCAGTAATTGTCACTATTAAAGTATCAAAACACATTGAATCACAGGTCATAGCAACAATGGTGTAAACTCCTGCAGACATATTACTTCTATTAGCTGAGGTAGAACCATTATCTAGCCATGTAACACTACCACAAAGATTTATACTTGCAGCAACATAACCATCACTTCCGCCATTACAACTCGTATTTACTACGCTATCAAGTGAAATACTAAAAATTGAACAATCATATATACAACTTCCATCATCAACATTCGCAAAAGGATTATAGTTTGTCGCTGTAGAGTCCATACATCCTGGAGTTGCTCCCATCATTACAAACCAAGAGCCAGAAGTAGTACAGCCATTACAATCTGTTGCTGTAACAGTGTAAGGTCCCATTGAAAGATTACTAATATCTTCAGTTGTAGCTCCTGTTGACCATGAAAACGTATACGAACTAGCAGATTGGAAACCAATATATGCATTTGGCCTATATAATCTCGCAATAGTAGGTGTTAATGCTGTACATCCAGAAGCTGATACTAAATCTGAATAATTACTTAGCGTTCCTGCAATTTGTGTTGATTCAAACATGTTGTTTCCACTTACATAAGAAGCGTTATCAAAACACCATGTTACAACAAGGTCTCCCCCATTATATGTTACTGGA
>CAYZIA010000124.1:0-3630 GCA_964478325.1 uncultured Weeksellaceae bacterium | reverse complement strand
GTTAGTTTTTCAAACTTAATAGATCCATAATAGTTTAATCCATATCTATTACTCTTACCAAGTATTAAAATAGATAAAGATGACTATTACTTAAAGATTCCATTAAAGATATATGCGAAACAAAAAGGTTTACAAAGATATGTTTTGCAGGTCTCTAGCTTAGAGTCAGAAAAAAACAAAGCCAATAATAATTATGAGATTTTTGTAGATATTCTTGATTCTAAATATAATATCCTTTTGCTTTCAGATAATTCTCATCCTGATATTGCAGCTTTTAAAAGTGTGTTAGAAAAGAATCAACATTATAGCATTGAACACAAGCAACTAGAGGACTTTAATCAAAATATTGAAAAATATAATTTGATTAGCCTTTTTGGTATTCCAAACAATTCCTATTCTGGTAAGCTAACAGAAATTATAAATTCAAATGTTCCTCTTTTATTTTTTGTAAATACAAATACAAATCTTACTTATTTTAACAATTTATATGAAGGTCTTGAAATAAAAAGTAAGAATACAATGCAAGAAGTTTTTATTTCTGAAAATGAGAATTTTTCACTTTTTACAGTTTCTTCTAATTTATCCAATTTTTTTCTCCAATTACCACCAATTTATGTACCTTTTGGAGATTACAAATTGTCTTCTGTGGCAGAAGTATTGTTAAATCAAAGGATAGGAAAAATAGAAACTAAAAAACCTATTTTATTATTTGGAAATCCTATAAATAAAAAAGTGGGAGTTTTTGTTGGAGAAGGTTTTTGGAAATGGAAATTGATGGAATATTCTGAGCAAAGAAATAATAAAGCATTTGATGAGCTTTTCTCAAAAATCACACAATACTTGCTTTTACAAGATGACAAATCGCATTTTAGATTAAAGTATGAACACAAGATAAATGCAAATTCTCCAATTATTTATGAGGCAGAATTCTATAATAAAAGTTATGAGCCTATTACAGAAAATGATATTTCCTTAATAATCTCTGATGAGAATGGTAAGGAATTTCCTTTCGTTTTTTCCAAATTAAATAAATCCTATAATCTTAATGTAGGTACTTTTCCTATTGGAGATTACTCATTTATTGCAAAAGTAGAAGGTACATCTCACAAAAAAGAAGGAACTTTTAGTATTATTCCTTTCCAAACTGAGATGTTAGAGATTAAGGCAAATCATCAATTGCTTTTCAATCTTTCTTTCCAAAGTGGTGGTAAAATGTTTTTTCCAAATCAAATTAAGGAATTAATACAAGAGATTACTAATTCAAAACACAATAAGACGATTATACACAGTAAGGAAAAAGTGCAAGAAATGATAAATATTCAATGGATTTTATTTACTTTGCTTTTTCTAATTTTAACAGAATGGTTTATTAGAAAATATAATGGACTTTATTAAGATTAAAAAAATAAAAAAACAACTAAAAAAATAAATTATGGAAAACAGGAATTTACCATCAGCAATAGTGATCGGAATAGTAGGATTTGTGCTATTGACACTATTTGGATCAAGTATGTTCTTAACGGTTGATCCGGGAGAAAAAGGAGTATTGTTTAAGCGCTTTGGAGGCGGATTAGATAAAGAGACCATTTATGGACAGGGCTTTCATGTAATAGCTCCATGGAATGATATGCATATCTATAATGTAAAAATCCAAGAAAATTATGAAGCAATGGAAGTGCTTTCAAAAAATGGACTTTCTATCAAGATTGACTTATCTTTTAGATACAATGCTATTGAAAATCAAATTGGATACTTACATGATAATATAGGAAAATCGTATGTGAATAGTATTGTAAAACCAGAGATTCGTTCTGTAACAAGGGAAGTGATTGGTAACTACCTTCCGGAGGAGTTGTATTCTAGTAAAAGAGAAGCAATTGAAGATGAGATATATGCCCAAACAAAAGAAAGAGTTGAAAGTAAATTCATCAATATAGATGCTATTTTGATTAGAGATGTAACTCTTCCTCCTACATTACAGGCAGCAATTGAACAAAAGTTAAAACAAGAACAAGAATCATTAGAATACGAGTTTAAAATAGATAAAGCCAGAAAAGAGGCAGAAAGAAAAGAAATTGAAGCAAAAGGTATCTCAGAGTTTCAAAAAATCGTAAATCGGACAATTACACCACAACTGCTTAAATGGAAAGGGGTAGAAGCAACTCAGGAGATCTCTAAATCCCCTAACTCCAAAGTAATTGTAATTGGAAATGGGGATGGAGATTTACCAATCATATTAGGTGGGCAATAATATTTTTTCTTAATTTACGTTGACTAAAATAAGTTTAACCAAAAAATAAAAAAATGAAAAGATTAGTTATAAGTATGTTAGTAGTTATGATTCCTTTTATTACTATGGCTCAAAGAGGTAAAAAGAATACTAACTCTAGTAATAAATATGAATTTATGATAATAAAAGGAGTGGAGCTTCATGATCAAATGGCAGGTTATGATGGTAAGGAAACTGATAGGATGCGAGAATCTGGAGATGTTATATCACAGGAGCAAATGACTAGTTTACTAAAAGGAAAAAGTTCTAATTTAATGATTTCGTTTGATGCAGGGAATAGTAAAAATGACGATATTGTTAAATTGAGAAATAATTCACAAAGGATGCGTACTATGGCTACTGCGGTAAATATGGCGGCTTCTTATGGATGGGAATTTGTTAATGCAACTATAGTAGATAAAGATATAGCATTAATTCATTATTATTATATGCAAAGAAAAAAATAAGCAATCTCTCATAAATTTATAAACCCAAGCGAAAGCTTGGGTTTATTTTTTATTTTTAAGTTTCTTTTTCATTTCGAGTAATTCATCTCTTAGTTCTCCTGCATAAATAAAATCAAATTCTTTTGCAGCAGATTCCATTTTACGTTTTGTTTCTCTTATCATTTTTTGCAACTCCTTTTGTGATAATTTTGCAATATCTACTTTTTTGTTTTCTTCTTTAACCTTATAAGGATCTAATCTTTTTACTAGAGTACTTTTTGCACTTTTTGCTATTTGTGTTGGTGTAATCTTATGTTTTTTATTATATGATATTTGCTTTTTTCTTTTCATTAAGTTATCATCTATTGCCCTTTGCATGGAATTAGTAATCTTATCTGCATACATTATTACTAATCCATTTAAGTTTCTAGCTGTTCTGCCTGCTGTTTGAATAAGGGCTTTTTCTGATCTCAGGAATCCTTCTTTATCAGCATCCATAATAGCTACTAAACTTACTTCAGGCAGATCCAATCCTTCTCTTAATAAATTTACTCCTATCAATACATCAAATACTCCTTCTTTTAATCCGTTTATAATTTCTACTCTTTCCAAAGTAGGTACATCGGAATGGATATACCTGCATTTAATATTAAACCTCCCTAAATATTTTGTAAACTCTTCAGCCATTTTTTTTGTTAGAGTTGTTACTAGAATTCTTTCCTTTTTCTCAATTCGTATTCTTATTTCTTCTAATAGATTGTCAATCTGATTGGAACTTTTACGAACACTAATTTCTGGATCAAGTAAGCCAGTTGGTCGAATAAATTGCTCAACAATTACACCATTGCATTTTTCAAACTCATAATCACCAGCAGTTGCACTGACATAAATGGTTTGATTACTCATTAGTTCAAA
>CAYZIA010000123.1:0-3644 GCA_964478325.1 uncultured Weeksellaceae bacterium | reverse complement strand
ATCCTCCTTGTTCAAATTAAATGCATCCTGCATATATGGTAATGCTTTATCAAAATTATCATTTGCTTGTTTTATGAGCGCCTTATATTTAGCATCTGATGAAGTATTACCCGCTTCATCCTTTAATTTCACACCATAGTTAAAGTATAGCGCACCTAAATTATAATTAGCGCCAAATGAAGAAGGATTAATTTCTAATGCTGATTTGTAATCTTTTTCTGCTTTTGTGATATTACCCCCTTGATCATAAATAGTTCCTCTATTAAAATAAAGCAAATCATTTTCTGGATCAAATTCAATTGCTTCTCCTAATTTTTCAATAAGTTCTGCAGTTCTATTTAATTTAATGTAAAGGTTAATTTCCGTATTTATTAAACTCTGATCTTCCTCAAATATTTCTCTCCCTAGCGCTAAATATTCAATTGCTTTATCTGTATTACCTTCTTCCAAATAAATATTACTCATATAAATATATATTGCAGGTTCATTAAAGTTTATATCTATTAATTGCTGAAGTATTTCTTTTGATTTATTATTGTCCTTCATCTTATTGGAAGCAAAGAAGGAATTATATAAAATAGTCTCCTTAGTGATATTTCCCCTCTTTAATTGATTCTCTTGATCATGAGGTATAATATCAAAGATTGTATCATAAAGTTTAATTGCTCTTTTGTATTGTCCAGCATTATACTCTTCAATTGCCTGATTAAAAAGTTTATAGGCACATTGTACTAATCCAGAAAGCAAAACTTCTTTTTCAGTCCATTTTCTTACAACTACTCTACCTTTATGGTCGGTCTCCAAGCATCTCAAATAAGCCTCAGTTGCTTTTAAAATTGCATCTTTATCTAACTCTGATTTCTTTTGAGAAATTTCCAAATAAATTGGTGCACGATAATTCCACATTTTAGGATCATTTGCCGTACTCTCAGCCGTGTAAGCTTCATCAATATATTTTTTTGCTTCATCTAGTTTCTCTTGCCGTAATGCAATTGATGCATTGACAACATTGTGTTTTTGTGCAAATCCTACAATTGAGATTGCAGCAATAAGTAGTGTTAGTAATACTTTTCTTATCATAATTCTAGTATTTAATTTCATTTATTTTAAAATTATATTGCATTCCATCTTTTGAAGATTTAAGATTTTCTAATTTCTTCTTAATAAGATATTTATTTCCTACAATCACAATAGCCATTTTATCGGGATGAATCTTTGCTTTTGCAATCCTATCAAGATCATTCTTTGTTATTGTATTTAAGACATTTGCTTGTTTATCAAGATAACTATCATCAAGATTATAAGTTAATATTCTATTTAAGAATCCTAGCTTCTGATTTGGAGTCTCATATTTCAGTGAGGCAGAATTTAGAAATGATTTCTTAGTTGATAACACCTCTTCATTTGTTAACCCTTCATTAGTATAATTATCTAAAATAGAGAATATTTCAGTTAATGCACTATCAGTTACTTCAGTTTTAACACTTGTTTGGATAGCAAAGATACCTGTATTCTTATCTGATTGAAAAAATGAATATGCTCCGTATGTATATCCTTTATCTTCTCTTAAATTTAAGAATAATCGACCACTTGCTCCTCCTCCTAATGATTTATTCATAATCTTAGATTTAAAATTAATTCCATCAACATCATAGGTATCTGATTTGTGCCCCATCAATATGTATGATTGAGTTGCCCCTTCTTTATCCAGTAAATAAATTTGAGTTATATTATCTTCTTGAAATTCAAAATTATTTGGTAAAACTATATTCTTATTTTTCCACTCTTTTAGAAAATTAAGTTTTGAATAGAACTCCTCTTTTGAGATATTTCCAACAGCAACAAGTTCACTTACATTTGGAGAATAGTTATTATAATATACTTTAAGATCTTTTAATTTGATTCTTTTAATCGTTTTCTCAGTCATTGATCTACCAAATGGAGTTTCACCAAACAAAATATTTGACATTGAGGTTCTTGCAAGATAACGAGAGTTCTTCTTCATTGACTCAAGTCCTTCAACATTACTTTTTTTAATTCTTTTAAAATCTTCTTCAATGAAACCTGGAGAAAAAAGTTTTTCCTCTGCAATCTGAAGTGTTTTAGAAAGATTCTCAGTTAAAGACTCTATGTACATTGTTGTGACATCATCATCAGAAGAAAAAATAATAGTACTTCCTAACTTTTGAAGTTCAACTCCAATTACTTCAGATGATTTATTCAATGTACTTTCATTCATCATTTGTGCAGTTAAATTAGCTACTCCAATATTTTTATCATTTTCTAATAATGAACCTCCATTAATTTTTAATCTTATATAAACCTTAGGCACTTCATTTGTTTGAGAAAAAATAGTTTTTAATCCATTTGAAAAATCTTCTTTATGATATTTAGGGATATTTGGAGTCTTTGGGGTTGAAGGCTCTGGCTTTTTAGCTCTACAACAAATATCAAATTCATCATTAGCTTTATTATAAACTAAATTATCATACTGAGGATCTTCTTCAAGAATCAGATTTGCATTTGGATTTACAGATATCAACGAATCTAATTTATCTGCAAATGGACTTTTCGGTCTTACCGAATTAATTACACATTTGCGATTTTTAATGTATTTATTAAATACTCTCATAATATCCGCTCTTGTTACATTTTTATATCGATCAATCTCTGATGACATATTATATCTTCCTCCTGCAAGCCATTCCCATGATGAGATTGTACTAGCTTTACTAGAAATAGACGTTTTCATATCAACACTTTGACTTATCATTTCCGTTTTTACCATCTCCAGATCCTCGTCAGTAAAACTTTTTTCTTCCTTAAGTTCAGTAATCTCTTTTGAAATAATCTCAATTGTATGTGTTAAATCTCGGTTTCCTCTTACAGATAGGCTAGGCAAAATAATATTTCTTAGCCAATTTCTTGTTATCCTCTCTTCCTTATTTGTGGGATCTTCCAGGAAAAGAAGATTATTTTTTAACGCATAGCTAATGATTTCTTCTTTGGTTACATCAATTAGAGGCCTGTAAAGATTCCCATTTTCATAGGTTATGGATCTTAAGCCATTTAATCTCGTTCCCCTAAGAAGATTTATAAAGAATGTTTCAAGCCTATCGTTTGAATGATGTCCTAGAAGGAGCAGGTTTCCATTGTCTAAAACTTTTTCCTTGTAAATTTCAAATCTTAATTTCCTTAATTCTGTCTCGGTAGCATTTTTACTAGATGGTTTAATTCTTTGTATATCAAGAGGAAATGAATGATTCTTGCTAATAGAAATAGCTACTTCCTCCATTTTTTTTGAACCTGTTTGCCCATGGTCAACATATAATGCAGAAACGGAACCATAATGTTTCTGTGCTAAGTGTAAAAGTGTTGTACTGTCAACTCCACCACTAAGGCCGATAACAATTTCCCTACCCTCTTTTGGTGGAAAAGTTATTTGTTCAATTTTTTTTGTCACTAGTAAGTAGATTTATTAGTTTTTCTTTTCTTCAACAATCTTGTATCTCTTCTTAACAACTTTTCTGAAATACTGGATAACATTCCCAAGAATAATAATTGTTGCTATAGCTACAGAAGTTGGAATAAGATATCTATAGGTCCAAGCCGGTTCTTCGGGGATTCCTTCATCATTAGTAATT
>CAYZIA010000122.1:0-3728 GCA_964478325.1 uncultured Weeksellaceae bacterium | reverse complement strand
GGGCTCGAACCCAGGACCCTCTCCTTAAAAGGGAGATGCTCTACCAGCTGAGCTATCAGGTCGATTAAAAATGGCTGCAAATATATTACTATTTCTCATTAAAAAATCTTTTCTTTATAAGTTTTATTTATGAATTGGATACCTTTCAAATTCCACATCTCTATCGAATAAAAAGCGATATGTTTTTAGTTTTTGATAGTTAGTTGCCCCAAGCCCTTCTATGAGTTTTAACATCTTTGGATTAAAATCTCCAACCCATGTCATAATAATATCTTTATATTTTTTACTTCTGATAAACTGATTAGAAACTTGCTGAATTAACGCTCCTTCCACTCCCTTCTTCTGAAATTCAGGAGCAATACCAAATACAACTCCATGCACATTTTTAGGAGGAAAAAGTTTGAAAAGGAAAAAAAATTTAATTTTTCCCCACAAATTTAGATTACCTTTTAAATGCCGGAAAACTTCATTCAGTTCAGGCAAAAAGATTGAAAAGGCAATTGGCTCCATTTTGTAATAAGCAAACCAAATTATTTTTTCATCCATAATTGGACTCATTTTATTGATAATACTGACCGCTTGTTTTTGTCTCATTGCCTTAAAATTCTGAAAAGAATTCCCCCATGCTTTATTATAAACTATACGGAAATCTTCTGCGTATTTCAATTTAATTTTTTTCCTAAAATGTTCAAAAGTATAATCTTTATCTTCTGCTATTCGTTTTGCTCTTATTTTATACTTTTCTTGTAAAGGAGCGGTAACCTCTCTTGCAGTAACATGTTGATTGTAATAAGTCTGAAATCCGTATTCTTCAAAAAAGCTTTGATAATAAGCAGGATTATAGTTATTAGCATACACACTCTGATTCTCAAATCCTTCTACCAATAAACCCCAAAATTTATCCTTTTCCCCAAAGTTAATTGGGCCATCCATTGCCTCACAATCTCTTTTTTCTAGCCATTCCTTGCATGCATTAAACAAAATAAATGCGGCTTCTTTATCATTTATACACTCAAAAAAACCCACACCACCTACTGCTATTTTTCCTCTTTTCATTTTCTTATTTACAAATGCAGAAATTCTACCAATTACAACTTCTTTTTTATCTAATAGAATCCATCTAATTGCTTCTCCATGCCTTAGTTGTTTGTTTTTAGTCTTATCAAAAACAGATTCAATATCTTGCCTTAAATGAGCTATCCAAACTTTATTATTTTTGTATAGCTTAAAAGGAAGCTGATGAAAACTTTTTATAGTCCTTTTTGTATTTACCTCTACTAATTGCATATAAATTCCTTAATTTGTAGAGTAAAAATAATATAATTTATGAAAAACAAAGTAATCATTATAACAGGTGCCTCATCAGGTATTGGAAAAGCATTAGCATTTGCCTTAGCAAAAAAGGGAAATAAATTGGTACTTGCTAGTAGGAATAAGGATAAACTTAATGCTGTTTTGCAAAAAATAAATGCAGTTAACATGAGCGCAATTAGTGTTGTAACTGATGTACGTAAAAAGGAAGATTGTAAAAATCTGATTGACAAATGTATTACGGAATTTGGAAGAATTAATATCTTAATCAATAATGCTGGAATATCCATGCGAGCACTTTTTAACGAATCTGATTTAGAAATAATTGATAAAGTAATGAGCACTAATTTTTGGGGAACTGTATTTTGCACAAAATATGCACTTCCCTATTTGATTCAATCAAATGGGTCATTAGTAGGTGTTTCCTCAATTGCAGGACATATTGGTTTACCTGAGAGAAGTGCTTATTCAGCTTCGAAATTTGCAATGAATGGTTTTTTGGAATCTATTAGAAGTGAAAATATGGAAAACGATTTGCATGTACTTATTGCATGTCCTGGATTTACGGCAAGTAATATCCGAAAAGCTGCGCTCACAAAAGATGGGACTCCACAAAAAGAAAGCCCAAGAAATGAGCAAAAAATGATGAAAGCTGAAAAAGTTGCAAAAAACATTATTTGCTCAATAGATTGTAAAAAAGATACTTTAACCTTAAGCACAAATGGAAGGATTGCTGTTTGGCTCAATCGTTTTTTTCCAAAACTAGCCAAACAATTAGTTTTTGATCATTTCAAGAAAGAAAAAAGATCTCAGAAATGAGAATCTTCTTAATAGGTTTTATGGGGTGTGGTAAAACAACTTTAGGGAAAAAGTTAGCAAAAGATTTAAATTATAATTTTATTGATTTAGATACTTATATCGAAAAAAAAACAAATAAAACCATAACTGAGATTTTTGAAAATAAAGGAGAAAAGAGATTTAGAATTGTTGAGAGAGAAAGCCTGATGGAACTTCTCAAGAAAGATAATATTGTAATTGCAACTGGAGGTGGAACTCCTTGTTTTTTTAATAATATGGAAGAAATACTAGCTAGCGGAAAAGCTATTTACTTAAAAATGAAAATAAAGGATTTATTGGAAAGGTTAGAAACGGGAAAAAGTCAAAGACCACTTATTAAAAATAAATCTGCAAAAGAATTAGAAAGTTTTATTCGTAATAAACTATCAGAAAGAGAATCTTTCTACAAAAAATCAGATTATATTTTGCAAGGAAAAAATATTTGTGAAAAAAAGATTCAAAATCTAATTCTCTAAGAAAGATAAACTCCTACATCTTTTTCTAATTCCACTGAGATGTGCTCTTTTAATGTTGTAGATAAAGAGAGTCCTACAAAATCCGCCTTGATAGGGAAACAATTGTGATTTCTATTAACAAGGACAGTTGTAGATAATCTTTTAAGTGGAACAGAGAGAAAATATTTTGAACCATACATTAGTGTTTTCCCAGAATTCAGTACGTCATCCACCAAAATTAGCACTTTACTTTTATAATCTTCTTTATCTATATCTACCTGGATATCTTTGTTGTATGGATTATCTTTATCCAATTTTATAGTAACCAATCTTACTTGTATAGAAGAAATTTCTCTTATTTTCTCTGCAATATTATTAGCAAGTAGAACTCCCCTATTTGCAATCCCAGCAATAATTATTTCTTTCTCTTTATAGTTTTGCTCATAAATCTGCCAAGCCAAACGATCAAGTCTTTGCTCTAATTGTTTTTTATTTAAAATCTGTGTTTTACTCATACTCTAATAACTAATATCTGTGAATGTACCTTCGGTAACTACTACTTGTGTAGCACTATTATCAGTGTTTAAGGCCTCAAAATTGAAAGTACCACTAACTTTATTTGCAGTAATTTTTGAAAATTGAAGGGTTCCTGTAAAATTAGGAACAGCTGTTGCATAAATATCTGCACCTTGCCAAACTTGGCCAGAACCTGATGAGCCAAGAGAAAGTGTAGTATTTTCTGAAACAGAACTAAAATTATAAATAGTAAGATAAACAGTATTCATTACATCCCCATTTTTTAGATTGGAACTAGCACTAATTAGATTGGAACTAGCACTAATTTCTAAAGCGCCATTTAAAGCGGGATTGGTAGTTATAATATTTGCATTTGGAGCAGAATCACTAAGTTGTTCTCCATCAATTTTGCATCTGAATGATGAGGTAGGCGAAAAAGGATCCTCTTCTTCCTTACAAGATATAAATAGAAAACTACATGCAAATAAAAGGTAAAATAATTTCTTCATTTTGATTGATTTTAGATTTATAGTTTACTAACTTCTTATTGAAGGGTAAGTTTCTTAGTAACCACACCTTTATCGGTAGTGATTTGTAAGAAGTATACTC
>CAYZIA010000121.1:0-3762 GCA_964478325.1 uncultured Weeksellaceae bacterium | reverse complement strand
TTACTTTTTCTTCTTTATTTGATTGTTGTCTTAGTTTTTCTTCCAAAACTTTCATAGCAGAATCAGTTGCTAAAATAGCTTTACCTTGCGGAATTAAAAAGTTTCTTGCAAAACCATTTTTTACTGTTACCACTTCATCAGCAAAGCCAAGTTTTTCTATATTTTCTTTTAATATGATTCTCATAGCTTTTTATTTTAATAAATCACCAACATAAGGCAACAATGCAATTTGTCTGGCTCTTTTTACTGCAACTGATAATCTTCTTTGGAATTTTAATGAAGTTCCAGTAAGTCGTCTTGGTAAGATTTTACCTTGCTCGTTTAAAAATCGCATTAAAAAGTCAGGATCTTTATAATCAATATACTTTATTCCCATTTTCTTGAAACGGCAATATTTATCCCTATTTCTTTTATCGATATCAACTGGAGAAAGATATCGGATATCTGTTTTTTCTTTATTTAATTTACTCATGATTCCTGCTCCTCCTTTTCTTCTACTTTCACTTCTGTTTTATTAGCACTTAATCTCTTTCTTCTTCTTTCGGCATATGCAATGGAGTATTTGTCTAAACGAATAGTTAGCCATCTCATTACTCTTTCGTCTCTTTTAAATAAAATTTCCAAATCGTTAATAGCTGTTCCTTCTGATTCAAATTCTATGAAGTAATAAAATCCGGTATTTTTCTTTTGGATAGGATACTTTAATTTCTTTAACCCCCAGTATTCCTCATTACCAATTTTGGCTTTGTGTTTTTTCAGGGTTTTTGTAAACTTTTTTACCGTTTCCCTCATCTGTTCTTCAGACAAGACGGGATTCATAATGAAAACGGTTTCGTAATTGTTCATTTTTTCCTTTTTATGTTTAATAATAAATTTCGGGTTGCAAATCTAACAAAACTAATTAAATCGGCAAGACAGAGTTTTGTAATATTTTTTTACTCTTTTTTCGTTATAAATGTTACTTTTGTTTTTTCAAAAAATTAGCTACAAATTCTATGGCAAATTTTATTGTATCGGCCAGAAAATATCGTCCTACTACATTCGAAAGCGTAATAGGGCAATCGGTTATAACCAGCACCCTTTCCAATGCAATTTCTGATAATCATTTAGCACAATCTTTTCTTTTTTGTGGACCAAGAGGGGTAGGTAAAACTACTTGTGCTCGCATTTTAGCTAAGACTATTAACTGCGAAAATATAAGTAAAAAAATAGAGCCATGCGATAAATGTGAATCTTGTATTTCTTTTAATGATTTGCATTCCTTTAATATTCATGAATTGGATGCAGCATCAAACAATTCAGTTGATGATATTAGAAATTTAATAGAACAAGTTAGGTTTGCCCCGCAAATTGGTAATTATAATATATATATTATTGATGAGGTTCACATGCTTTCTGCATCTGCATTTAATGCATTCCTAAAACCCTTGGAGGAACCGCCAAGTCATGCTATTTTTATTTTAGCTACCACAGAAAAACATAAAATAATTCCAACCATTCTATCAAGATGTCAGATTTTTGATTTTAAGCGAATTGTTATTGACGATATTGTAAATCATTTAGAGTTTGTAGCAGAAAGTGAGGGCATAAAGGCAGATCAAGATGCCCTAAATATTATAGCTCAAAAGTCAGATGGCTCATTAAGAGATGCTCTTTCGCTTTTTGATCGTTTAGCAAGTTTCTCAGATGGAATAACTTATAAATCAGTAATTGAAAACTTGAACATCTTGGATCATGATTATTATTTTAAAATAACAACCTCTATTTTAGAACAAGACATTTCAAATACACTCTTAATTTTTAATAGTATTATAGATAATGGTTTTGATGGGCATCATTTTATTGGTGGGCTTGCAACACATTTTAGATATTTATTGGTTTCAAAAGATGAAGAAACTCTTGTGCTTTTAGAAAAAGGAGAATCATTAAAAGAGCAATATCTTGCTCAATCAAAGCTTTGCGATCAAGCATTTTTGCTAAAAGCATTGGAGGTTTGCAACAAATGTGATGTGCAATATAAAACAAGTAAGAACCAACAGCTTTTGATAGAACTTAGCTTAATGAAGCTTTGCTCAACAAGTGATCAAGAATCAAAAAAAAAAGAATCTGAAGTAATAATTCTCCCAAAGAACAAACCAAAAACAGAAAGAGAAGTTATTCAAGTAATAAACGAAACAAAACAGGAACAAACAAAAAGAATAGAGAAGATTGAAGAAAAGAAAGAGATTGATGAAACTGAAAATCCAGAACTAAAAAAAAGAACTAATCTAATCTCTATTTCTGATTTGGATGAACTAGAAGAGATTGAGCCGGAGAAAACAACTGAGAAACGAGATATTGAATTTAAAAATGAGGAGTTACAGGAGGCTTGGAGAGAATATGTAAATTCGCAAAAAGAAAAAGGAAAATCTAATTTTGCTACTACTTTGGATATGAATAAGCCAGTTTTATTACCTAATTGTAAAATTGAAATTCCAATCTCTAACAAATCCCAAGAAGTGGTAATTGAAAAAGAAAAGATAGATTTGCACGAATTTCTAAGAAATAGATTACAAAATGATACTCTTGAAGTAATTACAAAAATTCAAGAGAAAATAGATGAAGAAAGAACACCTTTTACTAATAAAGATAAATACGAAAAAATGACAAAAGAGAATCCTAAATTACAAAATTTAAAAGAAAAGTTAGGGCTTGATTTTGACTTCTAAAAAACAAATCAAATGAATAAAAAGACACTAACAATTATTTTAGTAAGCATATTATTAGCATTACTAATTTTTAATCAAATTAAAGAGATGAAGAAAATAGAGAATAGATACGAAACAGCAAAAAACGATCCCTTAAATGCGAGAGTGTACACCTTAGATAATGGTTTAAAAGTATACTTGAGCGTTTATAAAAATGCACCAAGAGTTCAAACCAATATTGCGATAAAAGCTGGTAGTAAAAATGATCCTGCAGATGCTACAGGGCTAGCTCATTATTTGGAGCATATGCTTTTTAAAGGAACAGATGTGTATGGTAGTTTAGATTATGAAAAAGAAAAACCACTTTTAGATAAAATTGAGATGCTGTATGAAGAATATCGTTCCATAGCAATGACTGATACTGCGAATCGTGAGCGTGTTTGGAATCAAATTGATTCTATTTCTGGGGAAGCAGCAAAATTTGCTATTGCTAACGAATATGATAAAATGCTTAGCGGTATTGGAGCAAAAGGAACCAATGCTTATACTTCAAATGAAAAGACAGTTTATATAAATGATATTCCTTCTAATCAAATTGAGAAATGGTTGAAGATAGAGGCAGAACGTTTTAGAAAGCCTGTCTTACGACTTTTTCATACGGAATTGGAAACTGTTTATGAAGAAAAGAATAGAGGATTAGATAATGATGGAAGAAAAATGTTTCAAGCTTTAATGGCTGGTTTATTTCAAAAACACCAGTATGGAACGCAAACAACTATTGGTACAATCGCTCATCTTAAAAACCCATCTTTAGTAGAAATTAATAAATTCTACACTAAAAACTATGTTCCAAATAATATGGCTATTTGTCTTTCAGGAGACTTTGATTATAATGAAACTATTAAGTTAATTGATAAATATTTTGGAAGTTTTGAAAGAAAAGAAGATCCTTCTTTTGAGGTAGCTAAAGAGGATGAAATACAGAAGCCAATAATAAAAGATGTGTATGGTCCTGAAGCAGAAAGATTGTATGTTGGGTTTCGTTTCCCAGGAGTAGATTCTGAGACTACTAATA
>CAYZIA010000120.1:0-3861 GCA_964478325.1 uncultured Weeksellaceae bacterium | reverse complement strand
TTATTATCATAAAGATATTTTACTAAAAATAGAGATAGAGGCGTCTGTGAAAAAAGCAAAAACTTTTTTAACTACTATAATTAAAAGATTGCAAGAGCAACAAAATTTTCGTTCTGTTCGTATTATTTTGAACGTGGATAAGATTTAGACACAGGCCTCCCATACACTATCTTTTGGTGCAGGGGCCACAATAGTAATTGGTTTTTTCTTTACTGGGTGTATAAACTCTAGTTTTTGAGCTAATAAATGGATGCTAGCATCCTTATTACCTCTTTTAGCACCATACTTTAAATCTCCTTTAATAATACAACCAATATGAGCTAATTGTACCCTTATTTGGTGGTGCCTACCAGTTCTTGGTGTTATTTCTAAATGATAAAAATTATCTAATCTTTTAAGCAGTATGTAGTCCAAAACAGCATGTTTTCCCACTTTATTTTTTACAATATAAGACTTGTTTTGCTTTTGATTCTTTTGCAAATAATTTTTTAGTGTTCCGGTATTATTAGGAGGTGTATTATTGACTACTGCCCAATAGGTTTTTTGTACTTGCTTTTCTCGAAATTGTTTATTCATTCTGGTAAGTGCTTTGCTCGTACGGGCATATAAAACAATACCAGAAGTGGGACGATCTAATCTATGAATGGTTCCTAAAAAAACTTCTCCTACTTTATTGTATTTCTTTTTGATGTATGCTTTTACAAAATCGGACAAGGGAGCATCTCCAGTTTTATCTCCTTGGATAATATCTCCTGACTTTTTATTTATCGCAATAAGGTGGTTATCCTCATACAAAACTTCAAGCATTAGTACTGCTCTTTCTCGTTCGGGAAATCTTTGGATTTTACATCTGCTACATAATTCTGCACGGCTGAGGTAATATCATCAGAAAGGTTGAGATATCTTCTTAAAAATCTTGGATTAAACTCTTGTATCATTCCTAACATGTCATGCAAGACCAAAACTTGTCCATCTACATCATTTCCAGCACCAATACCAATAATTGGGATACTTACTGATTTTGCAATTTCTTTAGCTAATTCTGATGGAACTTTCTCAATTACTATTGCAAAACAACCTGTTTCTTCTAAAAGTTTAGCATCAGCTAATAATTTAGCTGCTTCCTCTTCCTCTTTTGCCCTTACTGTGTAAGTTCCAAACTTGTAAATGGATTGAGGAGTAAGTCCTAAATGCCCCATAACAGGAATGCCGGCAGTAAGTATTCTTTCAATAGATTCAAGAACTTCTCTACCTCCTTCTAGTTTTACTGAGTGCCCACCACTTTCTTTCATTATTTTTATGGCTGAACTAAGAGCTTCTTTTGAGTTTCCTTGATATGATCCAAATGGCATATCTACTACCACCAAAGCTCTATTTACCGCTCTTACAACAGATGATGCATGATAAATCATTTCGTTAAGGGTAATTGGGAGGGTAGTTTCATGTCCTGCCATTACATTAGATGCAGAGTCTCCAACTAAAATCACATCAATTCCTGCCCCATCAATTATTTTAGCTAAGGTAAAATCGTATGCAGTTAACATGGAAATTTTCTCTCCATTTTGCTTCATTTCTTGAAGCGAGTGTGTAGTTATCTTTTTATAATCGTTTTTCTCTACCGACATTATTCTACAATTACTATTTTTCTTTTATCGATTACTTTTACTACATAAATATTTTCCTGTCCCTTATTTTTTAACTTTATTTTTTCCAAAACTGCATCACTTAAATCATTAAATTCTCCAGATAGGTAAACATAAATTTCTTCTTCATTAAGAATATGATACACATTTTCAGCAATTGCAAATTTGCTAGATGGTAGTTCTGCTATAAATGCTCCCAACTGTACGCTAAAAAATTCATTGGGTTTTGGCTTGTCTTTAGGAATAGGCACATAGCGAATTTGGACTCTTGTTCCTGCATGTTTTATAGAATCTAAAATTGCTACTGAGTCGGTCGTAATATCTTGTGCGCTTGTTATTATTGTAAACAACATAGTTGCAACAAAAAAGCAAAGATTTTTTTTCATAATAATTTTAAGATTTAATGTGTTGTGGCAAATTTACAAATATTGTCTTTACAATTTAACTAAAATAAATAACTTTGCCGACATGAAAAATTTACCAATATTTCTTTTGGTTTTCAGTATGGTATTTATGGCTTGCGAAACTGACTTTGATGTGAATGCTAATTGGAAAGAAGTTACAGTTGTTTATGGTCTCTTGGATCAAAGCGAGCAAGAACAATATATAAAGATAAATAAAGCGTATTTAGGAGAAGGAGATGCTTTGCAAATGGCATCAGTTGCTGATTCTATAAACTATAATCCTGCAGATTTAGAGGTAAAAATATTTAAAGTAAAAGATGGATCCTTTGGCAGTCTTGACACACTTGGCTTTGTAACACTTTATGATACCATTTTAGAGAAAGATTCTGGGCTTTTTTCTACTGATGAGAATATTATTTATACTACACCAAGTAATTTCTTTCTTACAAATAATGCAGATGAGAAGGAGTATATTTTATCTATATATAATAAAAGAACAACAAAAACTATATCGGCAATAAGCAATTTGATTCATAAATTAAATCTTGATATTCCCCAAAACAAACCAATGGGTTTCTATAGCCCTATTCCTTCACCCCCAATACCAATGCCACTTGAGAAATCTCAAACAACAGTAAATTGGTATCATGCTAAAAACGGGAAGATATATCAAATAATTGCTAGAATATATTATACTGATTTCTTTCAGAATGATACAATTTTAAATTACATAGATTGGGTTCAACCACAAATTATTCATGATGGAAGTAATGATATGCGTCATACTTTTGATGGAGATATTTTTGTAAATACATTAGCTAATAAGATTAAAAAGACTAATAGTAGTTTAATAGCTAGACGACTTTCTCATGTTGAATTATTTTTTACAGTTGGAAGTGAGGATTTATATACTTATATGGCAGTGAATGAGCCATTTGAGGGTATCGTGCAAGAAAGACCTGTTTTTACTAATATTAATAATGGAATAGGTCTTTTCTCTTGTAGATATAATAGCTCACATTCAATGCCTTTTCCTTCCTCTACTAGAGAAGGAGTATCAATTGATTTAGATTCCCTGCATTTTGTTTATCCTTAACCTGACTATCTGTCAGTAATTTTGTCATCATTTTTCTTTTTTATGCTTTTGGCATAGTTGTTGCTTTTAATACAAAGCAAAGCACGAAAACAATTATTTATTAACTATAAAAAATTAAACAAGATGAATAAAATTATTGGAATTGATTTAGGAACAACCAACTCTTGCGTATCTGTAATGGAAGGAAATGAGTCGGTAATTATTCCTAATAGTGAAGGAAACAGAACAACTCCTTCAGTTGTTGCCTTTATTGATGGAGGTGAAAGAAAGATTGGTGATCCTGCCAAACGACAAGCAATCACTAACCCAGAAAAAACAATTTTTTCTATTAAAAGATTTATGGGAGAGAGTTTTGCAAAACTAAAAAAGGAAATTTCTAGAGTTCCTTATAAAGTGGTAAAAGGAGAGGGTAACACACCTAGAGTGGTAATAGACAATAGAAAATACACGCCACAAGAAATCTCAGCTATGATTCTGCAAAAAATGAAAAAAACTGCTGAAGACTATTTAGGTACAACAGTAAATGAAGCAGTTGTAACTGTACCAGCATATTTTAACGATGCACAAAGGCAGGCAACCAAAGAAGCAGGAGAAATTGCTGGGCTTACTGTAAAAAGAATTATTAATGAACCAACAGCAGCAGCATTAGCTTATGGTTTAGATAAGTCAGATAAAGACAGAACTATTGCAGTATTTGATTTAGGAGGTGGTACTTTTG
>CAYZIA010000119.1:0-4015 GCA_964478325.1 uncultured Weeksellaceae bacterium | reverse complement strand
AATAGGGGCATGTTCTTCCCGAACCGAATGAGGCGAGCCAGATAAAATTACCGCTTTCCAGCTATCATCAATCTTTGGTATTTTGTTGAAAGGATAAATTTCACAATAAATATTTAGCTCTCTCACTCGACGAGCAATCAGTTGGGTGTACTGAGAGCCAAAATCTAAAATAACAATCTTTTCGTGCTTCATATTTATAATTATTGAAGGGGTAAAATTACGAAATTAGCTGCCAGTGGATTTAATTCTGATAATAGTATTTCAATAAAGTTTTCCCCATACTTTAAATAAAAAGGAATAAAATTATCAAATCGTTCTTGTAAACTATTATTTGGAAATAAGTTCTTTTTTAATTTGGATATTTTTTCTAGAGCAACTTTATGCTGTCTCTTTTCTGACTTTAAAAGTTTCTTTTCTAACTTTTGCAATGATTTTAGTTGTTTTTGTCTTTCTGCTTTTATAGTACTTTGCAGGTTTTTATCTACTATTCTTTCTAATATAGTGTTAAACACTCTATTTGTTGTTTCTAACTCTTTTTCTAAACTTATAGAAGAAGTTTGCATTTGAATGTATTGTTTGTGTAATTCAGTCTCTTCCAAAAATAAATCTTCCAAGACAAAACCCAAATCAATAACTCTTTGTAATTGTTTTGTAGAAATAAGCATGGCTGAACTCCGTAAAATCAAAATTGGAAAAGGAATCTTTTCTTGTTTAAATGCAATTTTTAATTGCATCCAATACCCAACTTCTGCTCCCCCTCCAATATAAGCAATATTTGGCAAAATACTCTCTTGATATAGAGGACGTATTAACACATTTGGACTAAACTTTTCTGGCTCTTTTTCTATTTCATTTGCAGTAACGCCTCCTTTAATTAGTTCCCGTTTTTTATTAGATAATTTGAAGAAATTTACATCTCTAACATGAGCCTGTACTTTATAATTCTTAACTAATTCATTATTACATTTTTGAATCGACTTTACAAAGCCATTTTGCAAAATATCCTTCTTTATAATTTGTAGAAACTGCTCCTTTAAGCACTTATCATCCCCATCAATAATTAGAATGCCATATTTCCCAAATAATTCATTCACTAAATAGCGTGTAGCATCTGCCAATGAGCTCTGTTTTAAATAAGCATTCTCAAAAAGTTGAATAAGTTGTTTAGCATTTTTTGTTTCTCCAAGAGTTACTTTTAACTCATCTAGTACTTTTTTAATACCTTCAGGGTTCATCTGTCCGACAGGACCGCTTTGTTTGCTATCCCATTCTATCTTCTCTCCAAATAAATTAATATGATTTACCTCCTGAAAATCATGATCTTCAGTAGCCATCCAAAAAATAGGAATAAAATCTTTTTTAGGATACTTTTCTTTGAGTTTCTTACTCAAATTTAAAGAAGAAATGATCTTGTAAATAAAGTATAGTGGCCCTGTAAAAAGACACAATTGATGCCCTGTAGTTATAGAAAAAGTGTTTTCGCTAAGTAAACTTTTTATATTTCTTCTTGATTGCTCTGAAAGAGAAAGATTTGAATTTTGTTTTCTAAGAATCTCTACTAGAACTTTTCTGTTAATCTTATGACTCTGCTTTTCTACAATTTGTTTCTCAAAATTTTCTAATCTAGGAAAATGACTTATAAAAGGTTTTAATTCCAAACCTTCATTTAAATAGTCAATCACTAACTTTGAGAATTGATTTGTACTACTATATGGAATTTCGAAAGATTTCATTACACTAAACAACCATATAAATCAAAATGATCTGCTTTTTCAATAATCACATGTGCAAAATCTCCGATTCTTACATAAGTATCTTTAGCTTTAACTAAAACTTCATTATCTACATCAGGGCTATCAAATTCAGTACGACCAATAAAATAATCCCCTTCCCTACGATCAAATAACACTTTATAAGTTTTTCCTATTTTTTTTTGATTTAATTCCCAAGAGATATCGGTTTGTAAATCCATAATTTCTTCTAATCTCATTTTTTTTATCTTCTCAGGCACATCATCAACTAAATTAAAAGCAGAAGTGTTTTCTTCATGAGAATAAGTAAACACGCCTAACCTATCAAATTTTGTATCTCGAACCCATCGCTTAAGCTCTTGGAATTTTTCTTCAGTCTCACCAGGATACCCAACTATCAAAGTGGTTCTGATAGCCATATTTGGAACTTTTTTTCTAAAATTCTTCAATAAAGCAACTGTTTTTTCATGAGAAGTTCCTCTTCTCATTGATTGTAGAATATCATCATTAATATGCTGTAAAGGAATATCAATATAATTACAAACTTTATCATTATCTCTAATTATATCTAGTACATTTTGTGGAAATCCACTAGGAAAGGTATAATGCAATCGTATCCATTCAATCCCTTCTACTTCTACTAGACTGGTAAGCAAATCGGCTAATCTTCGCTTTTTATAAATATCTAATCCATAATAAGTTAGATCCTGAGCAATTAGTATTAATTCTTTTACTCCATTTTTTGCTAAATTCTTGGCTTCAACTACTAATTGCTCAATTGGTGTTGATTTATGTTTTCCTCTCATTATAGGTATTGCACAAAAAGAACATGGTCTATCACAACCTTCAGCAATTTTTAAATAAGCATAATGCTTTGGAGTAGTTGTTAATCTTTCACCTAAAAGTTCATCTTTGTAATCAGCCCCTAATATTTTTAATAATACTGGTAAATCTGTCGTTCCAAAATACTGATCAACATTCGGAATATCTTTTTCTAGATCAGGTTTATATCTTTCCGAAAGACATCCTGTAACATATAATTTATCAATCATCCCTGCTTCTTTTCGTTCTACTTCAACTAATATCTTATTTATAGATTCTTCTTTAGCATTATCTATAAAGCCGCAAGTATTTATTACAACAATATTAGCATTCTGTTCTTTGGATTCATGCTCTACATCTATTTTATTAGCTACTAATTGTCCCATTAACACCTCAGAATCATACACATTCTTTGCACATCCCAATGTGATGACATTTATCTTATTCTTTCTAGTATACTTTGTTCGCATTAGTTAAAAAGAGAATCAACAAATTCTTCTTTATTAAATTTCTGTAAATCATTAACTCCTTCACCTACTCCAATAAAACGAACAGGAATCTTAAATTGATCTGAAATACCTATAACTACACCCCCTTTTGCAGTACCATCTAACTTGGTTAATGTAATTGAATCCACCTCTGTTGCTTTTGTAAATTGTGTAGCTTGTTCAATAGCATTCTGACCTGTTGAAGCATCTAAAATAAGCATAACATCGTGTGGTGCATCATGGATAATTTTAGTCATTACATTCTTTATCTTGGTTAATTCATTCATCAAATTGACTTTATTGTGAAGTCTACCTGCTGTATCAATTATTACAACATCAGCATTATTTGCTTTAGCAGATTGCAAAGTATCAAAACAAACAGATGCAGGGTCAGAACCCATATTTTGTTTTACAATTTCCACTCCTACCCTTTCTGCCCAAATTACTAACTGATCTACAGCTGAAGCACGAAAAGTATCAGCAGCACCAAGTACCACTTTCTTTCCTGTTTGTTTTAATTGATATGCTAGTTTCCCAATTGTTGTAGTCTTCCCTACTCCATTAACCCCAACAACCATAATTACATAGGGTCCATTTACCTTTGAGATGTCATTATAGCTATCTTGCATTAAAGATGATATTTCTTCTTTTAAGAAACTATGAAGTTCTGAAGCGTTAATGTATTTATCTCTTTCTACTCTTTCCTCTAGCTTTTCAATTATCTTTAGAGAAGTCTCCACACCAATATCTGAAGTTATAAGTGCCTCTTCAATATCATCAAGTGCTAGTTCATCTATAGTTGATTTTCCTGCAACAGTTCTTGCTAATTTTCCAAAGAAACTTTCTTTAGTTTTCTTAAGACCTGCATCAAGCTTTTCTTTTTCACTCTTAAAATCTCGATTATCTGGCTCTGGTTCTGGCTCTGGTTCTGGTTCTGGCTCTGGAACTGGCTCT
>CAYZIA010000118.1:2105-4074 GCA_964478325.1 uncultured Weeksellaceae bacterium | reverse complement strand
AAGCATAAGCGGTTAAGTCTATAGTATCATTAGATGCATTATACACCTCAAAATACTTGTTGTTTGAACTACCTTCTGCATATTCAGAGAAATATATATTAGCAACATAACTACATGAACCATCATCACAAGTAGCTAAAGGATCATAGTTCGTTGCAGTTGAATCTGTACATCCTGAAGATCCTGATCCTACTACATATCCTACAGTTGCTGTACAACCATTACAATCAGTAGCAGTTACTGAATATGTTCCAGCATTTAAGTTAGAGATATCTTCAGTACTATCACCACTACTCCAATTCCATGCGTATGCTCCAGAGCCACCATTTAGTACAATCGTAAAATCTATCATTGATCCCCAAGAGTATGTAGCACAAGGGTTAAGAGGAGGTGTTGGAGAAGCTTCATGTTGCATCACACGCATACGTGTTGTTCCAGCAGGTGTTCCAGCAGGAACTGTAAATGAAAAACTGTTAATACTGGTATGAGCAGCTGCAGATCCAATTGATTCAGAAGGTGAAAACATACCATCCAAATCGTAATCAATCCAAGCTTCACCATATCCACTATATATACCTCCACAGGTTGAGAAGTTTACTTCAAGAGTATAACTATTTCCATTACTTATATCAACCGAATAAGTAGAAGTTAAATCATTTAATCCAATTACTCCAGCACCTCCAATACATCCTGTATAAGCTATTGAATCCGTATCTCCTACAAGATTAACTACTGTAATTTCAGAATCATAAGCAGAAGTAGGACCACCAGCACAATATCCGGTAGTTGTTACTACACAAGGAGTACCACCACTGGTAGTGAGATCAATTGAACCATCACCTCCACATGACTCATCAACAATAACAGCTGAAAGTGAAATCGCTGCTGGTTCAGTAATCGCTACAGATAATGTATCAAAACAATTTGAATCACATGTCATTGCGACAAGGTTATAAATTCCTGCAGACATATTGCTTCTATTAGCTATAGTAGAGCCATTATCTAACCAACTAACGCTTCCACAAAGATTGATACTTGCATTCACAAAACCATCACTTCCTCCATTACAACTCACACTTCCTGCGCTATCAAGTGAAATGCTAAAAATTGAACAATCATATATACAACTTCCATCATCAACAGTAGCAAAAGAATTATAGTTTGCCGCTGTAGAATCCATACATCCTGGAGTTGCTGAAATTCCTACGCTATCACATAAAGTAGCAGTACAACCATAACAATCAGTAACTATTACACAATACTGACCTGCACTAAGTCCACTTAGATCCTCTGTTGTATCTCCAGTAGACCATGCAAAAGAGTATCCGTTTGCATCGGTACTAAAACGTGTATTTGGTCTGTTACTTGTTGTATTAGCAAAACCACCACCAGAACAAATCGATCCTCCTGCTAGATCTGTATACCAATACGTACAACTAATAAATGGTGTAGTAGTATAATACCAAGTAGGATGCGAAGTATAAGTTGAGTTATCAAAACAAGTAGTAACAGTAATATCTCCTCCATTCCAAACAACTGGGGTTGAAAATGTGAAATCATTCCATCCTAAAATAGCTGAATGATTTCCTGACCATACATTTGTTACAACACCTGCTTCAGTAATATCAAGCTGTAAATTATTCATTACTGTCCCAGGTCCAGGAACTGTAGCCATTTCCCAACCAACAGAGGTAAGTGCTTGCCCAGGTATCAAACCTAAAGCAGCAAGTTCAGACGCTTGAAATACTATCTGACTCTTATTATCCATATACCAAGTATAGAATAAAGCCGCGCTAAAACCATAAGCTGGAGAAATTGTAGTTGCTGTTCCAGCTTGAATAAGTGAGGCACAAGGCTGTCCTCCACTAGGTGTAAGATCTATTTGTCCATCATTAGCTCCTGCAGCTGACTCATTACCAACAACAATAGATAATGAGGCCATACAATGACATTAGGATTAGGTAATCAG
>CAYZIA010000118.1:0-2095 GCA_964478325.1 uncultured Weeksellaceae bacterium | reverse complement strand
GATTACAGCTTTCAAATGTGGAATACCTTTTGTAACAACAGTAGATAATGATATTGCTGATGGTTCGAGTATTGTAACAGCAACGGTATCTAAACAACCATTGTTTGTATCAAGTACTACACATGTATAAGTGCCTGCTATTAAACCACTAATTGGATTTGAGGTAGAGCCATTTGACCAAGAAAAAGTATCTCCTCCAGAGCCACTGTAAACACTAATAGTAGCACCACCATCATTACCTCCATTACATGATACATGAGTAGTAGATGAAACTGAAGCAGCATAGTATAAACATGGAGCTACATTATAAACATTAATATCATCAACAAGCACATAATCGGAATAGTTACCAATACTATAACTTGTATCATACTGACAGGAACTTTGGAAAGTTATATTAACAGAAGATTGGTTAGCATAAGCTGAAAGATCAAAAGTAAGTGTGTCTCCTGCTGTCTGAGAGATTCCTTGACCAACATTCCCCGTAATTGATGTGCCTGAGTAACTAGTAAAAGCTGTATTTCCATTGAGATCAGCAATAACCGTTCCATTTGCCATTACTCTAAGCCAACGATAAGGACTGCTATAATAGCCAGGCATAGCAACTACAAAAGACATTTCTGGGTTAGAAGAAGTTGAAAAGTCCACACATATGTTTGCAGTAGCCATGTGATCACCTTTAGTTGTTGAATCAAAAGCAGCAGCCTCATTGTAAGGCGTTCCTCCCTGCCAAAATGTACTACCCCCTGTAAACTGTAGACTTACTGTATCTAGAATCGGTTGAGCAAGAGTTAAGCCAACGCTAGATTTTGAGCCTGACCTAGCAACCCATTGACCAGCTGCTAAATTATAACTCTCAAAATCTTCAACAAATGGAGCAGATACACAGCTAGTATAAGTACAACAACTATAATTAGTTCCTCCTGCAATAGTATCACAGTCTGTATTACAACTAGCACAATAGTTTATTGCATAAGGATCCGTACATCCTGGATATAAGCAAGAACCATCATCAATAACTGCACCAGAAATATAATTAGATGCGGTTGAATCAGTACATCCTGCTATTCCACATTCATCAACCACCACTTGATCAATTGCTATATCTGAAGTAAATGATGTTCCTGTAGTTGCTGCAAATTCAATATATACATTTCCAGTATAAGCAGATAAATTTAGTTGAATTTCGGTCCATTGATTTCCTTGATCTCCACTTAGAGACCATAATGTATCGGTATTAACTTTGACAGCAAGTGTTCCCATAGCAGCACCATACATATGATAATAGAATCTCATACAAGGATTAGTTAATTGACTTATATCAACACATTCAGAATATAAAATAGCGGTCTTACTACTATTTCCTGAAGCCTCAGTGTACATGTAGTATCCACCACCAGTGACGTCATCACTAGGGCCTGTAGAACCTGAAGGAGTACCTAGATTATCTTGAGACCAAACTATTTGAGTAGGAGTTGGTAGTGATGAACTAAATGGCCCTAAATTACCTAAAGAATCAAAAGTCTCAGTAAATGGAGCAACAACTAAACCAGTACATCCAATACAACTTCCATCGTTTGTATTTGCAAGGGAGTCATAGTTAAACGCTGTAGAATCCGTACATCCATAGATAACCGGAATACAACAACTCGTGTCACCATATCCTGAAATAACAGGATTACCTAAACAATCTGCATTAGCTGCTGGGTTATAATTGAAGGCCGCTGGATTCATACAACCTGGAGTAGTAGAAACATTTACAAAACCAGACCAAGTACTAGTACAACCATTACAATCAGTAACAGTAACAGATTGAGGGCCCACAGCTAAACCAGAAATATCCTCAGTGGTATCGCCGGAAGCCCAAGCAAAAGTATACGCACTAGCAGATTGGAAACCAATATATGCATTTGGCCTATATGATCTTGCAATAGTAGGCGTTAATGCTGTACATCCAGAACCAACAGACAAATCTGTATAATTACTTAACGTTCCTGCAATTTGTGTTGATTCAAACAGGTTGTTTCCACTTGTATAATTAGCGTTATCAAAACACCATGTTACAACAAGGTCTCCCCCATTATATGTTACTGGA
>CAYZIA010000117.1:0-4124 GCA_964478325.1 uncultured Weeksellaceae bacterium | reverse complement strand
GGATGTCTATCCAAATCATTTGATTAAGGCTATAATGATTGAAGATATAGAGTTGATGGAAAACTTAGGGATTTATGAAGTCTCAGCTGAGGATTTAGCCCTTTGCGAATTTGTTTGCACCTCAAAAATTGAAGTGCAGTCCATTATTCGTCAAGGATTGGATTTAGTAAGAAAAGAAAATAGTTAAAGGATGAAGCTTTTTAGAAATATATTAAATATAGTAAAACCTCATTTTATAAAAGGTGGAAAACTAGAAAGAATGTATCCGGCTTATGATGCTTTTGAAACCTTTTTGTTTGTACCAGATCATACTACGCAAAAGGGCTCTCACATTAGAGACGCTATGGATCTGAAAAGAACAATGATTACTGTCTTGATTGCATTGATGCCAGCACTTTTATTTGGTATGTGGAATGTTGGACAATTACACTTTATTGCCATTGGAGAATCTTTTACTTTAATTAAAGCTTTTACTTATGGTGCACTCAAGATGTTACCCCTTATTGCTATTTCTTATGGAGTTGGACTTAGTATTGAGTTTGCTTTTGCAATCTCAAGAGGGCATTCGGTAAATGAGGGTTATCTGGTTACAGGAATGCTAATTCCTATGATTATGCCAATTGATGTCCCCCTTTGGATGGTAGCAGTTTCAGTTATATTTGCCGTAATTATTGGTAAAGAAGTTTTTGGAGGGACAGGAATGAATATTTTAAATCCTGCACTTACGGCGCGAGCCTTTTTATTCTTTGCCTATCCTTCCTTTATGTCAGGAGATAAGGTTTGGATAAATACAGATAATGGAACTGTGGTTGATGGTTTCTCAGGCGCTACTCCATTGGCTGATTTGGCTTCTAACATTCCAGTAGATATGAGTTTGGTTGGAAGTTTCTTTCTTGGAAATATTCCAGGCTCAATAGGGGAAACTTCTACTTTTGCGATATTGCTTGGGGCTGTTATTTTACTTTTTACTGGTATTGGCTCATGGAGAACAATGCTATCAGTATTTATTGGAGGGTATATTATGAGCTTATTGTTCAATCTTTGGGGGATTAATGAATTAATGTTATTACCTGCACATTTACATTTAATTTTAGGTGGTTTTGCTTTTGGCGCCGTATTTATGGCAACTGATCCAGTTACTGCTGCTCAAACTAATAAAGGAAAGTATATAGTAGGATTCTTAATTGGTGTTTTTGCAATTATAATACGGGTATTTAATCCAGCATATCCTGAAGGGATGATGATGGCTATTTTGTTGTTGAATATCTTTGCTCCACTTGTAGATCACTATGTTATTGCTGCTAATATTAAAAGAAGAGTTAAAAGAATAAACAGATAATATGGATGTAAATAAAAATACATATACGATTTTATTTGCTGCTATTATGGTAATTATTATTGCTGCTATTCTTTCAGTTACTTCTTTAAGGTTAGAGCCATTACAAGATATTAATATAGCTTTGGAAAAAAAACAAAATATTCTCAAATCGATTGGAGTAGAAGTAAGTAGGGACGGGTCTGAGGAAGCTTATTCTATTTATATCAAAGAAGAATTTGTTTTGAATCATTTAGGAAAAAGAAAAGAAGGTGTTTCTGCTCTTGATATAAAATTAGCTAAAGAAGTGAAGAAAAAAATAAGTAATCAGAGTTTACCAGTATATATAGGCGCAATAAATGGAGAAAAGAAATATATTATTCCGCTTATAGGTAAAGGACTTTGGGGTCCTATTTGGGGTTTTATTGCTTTGAATGATGATCTTAATACGATATTTGGCTCATCATTTAATCATAAAAAAGAAACTCCTGGTCTCGGTGCAGAAATAAATAGAGATTTTTTTAGTAATCAATTTAAAAATAAACTCATTTACGAGAATAAACTTGTAAGATTTGAAGTAAAAAAGAATGGAAAAGGTGGCCCTTATGAGGTTGATGGTATCTCTGGAGGAACTATTACCTCAAATGGAGTAACAGATATGATACAAGAAAGATTAGCAAAATATTTACCTTATTTTGACAGAATAAGACCATTAAATGAGGTGGAATCAGTTTTATTACAAATGGATTCTATATTAATAGAAAATGAAATAATCTTAAATTAAAAGCATGAGTAAAGAAGTCTTATTTTCTAAGCAAAACAGAAAATTAATAAGTGATCCACTTAATGATAACAATCCTATTACTGTACAAGTGTTAGGGATTTGTTCAGCTTTAGCAATTACAGTTCAGCTAAAACCTGCAATTGTCATGGCTTTGTCTGTTTTGGCTGTACTTTCAGTAGCTAATGTAATTATTTCCTTATTACGAAATTTAATTCCTTCAAGAATTAGGATTATTGTTCAATTAATAGTTATTGCAGCTTTAGTAATTTTGGTTGATGAAGTTCTTGAAGCTTATGTTTATGATGTCAGCAAAGAGCTTTCAGTTTTTGTAGGCTTGATTATTACAAATTGTATTATTATGGGAAGGCTAGAAGCTTTTGGCATGGCAAATGGCCCTTGGAAATCTTTTTTAGATGGTTTAGGTAATGCTTTTGGTTATGGATGGATACTTATAGTGGTAGCATTTTTCAGAGAGTTATTAGGTTCAGGGACAGTATATGGCTATCCTATTATGGAAAAGCTTGGAATTTATAATTATGGTTATGAAAATAATGGAATGATGATTCTACCCCCAATGGCACTTATAACAGTAGGTATTATCATTTGGATTCAACGTACAAAAAACACAAAATTAATAGAATCTAAATAAAGGAAGATATGGAAGAATTAGCAAATATATTTATCAAGTCTATTTTTATTGACAATATGGTTTTTGCTTATTTTTTAGGTATGTGTTCTTATTTGGCTGTATCTAAAACAATAAAAACATCAATAGGCTTAGGTTTTGCAGTTATATTTGTGTTAGGCATTACTGTTCCTTTAAATTATTTAATAGAAAACTATTTGCTAAAAGAGGGAGCATTATCTTGGTTAAGTGATGAATTTATATCTATTGATTTAAGTTTTCTCTCTTTTATTATGTTTATTGCTGTGATTGCATCAATGGTACAATTAGTGGAGATGATAATAGAAAAATTTTCACCTGCTTTGTACAATTCTCTTGGTATATTTTTGCCACTTATAGCAGTAAATTGTGCTATTTTAGGGGGTTCTCTTTTCATGCAAGAAAATGATTATTCCAACATTATAGAAGCTTCTGTATATGGTATTGGTTCAGGTGTAGGTTGGTTTTTAGCAATTGTTGCATTAGGATCAATTAGAGAAAAGATTCGATATTCTAACGTTCCAGCTCCACTTAGGGGCTTGGGTATTACTTACATTATCACTGGCTTGATGGGCATTGCCTTTATGAGTTTTATGGGAATTAAATTATAATATTAGAATGATATTACTCAGTATAGTAACGACAACAATAATAAGTAGTGTAGTAGTTTTTCTTATCGTACTTTTTACTCTTTTAAGTCTTTTATTATTTGCCAAAGCAAAACTTTCTCCTTCAGGAAAAATCAAGATTAAGATAAATGAAGAAAAAATAATTGAAGTAGATGGCGGGGGAACTCTTTTGTCTACATTAAGTGAATCGGGTATTTTTTTACCATCCGCTTGTGGTGGCGGAGGAACTTGTGTGCAGTGTACTTGTCAAGTTTCATCAGGAGGAGGAAGTATTTTGCCAACTGAAGAACCATTTTTTTCTCGTAAGGAAATTGCAGATAATTATCGTTTGGGTTGTCAAGTTAAGGTCAGAGAAGATATGGAAATTCATATTCCTGAAGAGGTATTTGGTATTAAAGAATGGGAAGCAGTCGTTGTATCTAATTATAATGTAGCTACATATATTAAAGAATTGATTATTGAAATACCAGAAGATATGAACTATAAAGCTGGGGGGTATCTTCAAATTAAGATTCCTAGATCTGAGATTAAATTTACAGATATGGATATAAGTGCACACCCACAAGATCATCCTGGAGAATCGGATAAATTTGAGAAAGATTGGGAAGAAGGTGATTTGGCCATTAGAAATTTGGTAATGAAGAATGATGAGGAAATTGTTCGTGCTTATTCAATGGGCATTAAAACCAAAATCTACTTTTCCATCTTTTACTTTTGCAACAACTACCGAAC
>CAYZIA010000116.1:0-4127 GCA_964478325.1 uncultured Weeksellaceae bacterium | reverse complement strand
TTGAAATTGATTTTGATAGTGCTGTAAATTGGATACTCAAAGGCGCTCAACCATCTGATACTGCAAGAGCAATCTTGTCTTATAAAGGAGTGATGATGAAAAAACACTTGTTAGTAGGTGTTGCTAAAGGCGCATTTGATGAGAGTGAGGCTGAAAAAAGATTTGTTGCTTGGATGAGTGAAAAAGAAAAGAAAGTTGCAGACAAAATTGCAGAATTAGAAAAAGTAAAAATTGAAACTGTTAAAGAAAAGTTAAAAGCTGAAAAGGCCGTAAAAGAACAAAAAGCAAAAGCAATTGCACTTAAAAATTCTAAGTTAAAAGAAGAGGTAGAGGCTGCAACTGAAGACGAAAGCAATGAAGATAATATACAAGCTGAAGAAGTAAAAACTGATTCAACAGAGGAAACAACTAAAGACGTTGCTGCTGCAGAAACTACGACAGAAGATTCAACTGAAGATACTCCTGAAACAGAAAAAGTAGAAGAGGAATCTAATGAAGAAATTGTTGAAGAAAAAAACGAAGAAGAAACTCCAACAGAGGAAGTTGTAGAGGAAGAAAAAGCAGAAGATTCAAATGAAGATACTCCTGAAACAGAAAAAGTAGAAGAGGAATCTAATGAAGAAATTGTTGAAGAAGAAAAAGCAGATAAAGAAACTCCTACTGAGAAAGAAGAAAACTCAAAAGAAGCTTAAAATTAGAATATAATGCATAAAAAAGATTGCTTCTTAGTAGGAACAGTTTTTAAATTGCACGGGTACAAAGGAGATGTTAATATTTATAATGAAGATAACATCCCTTTTGATTCTTCTATACTAAAATATTTCTTAATTGAGAAAAACAATGAGTTAATCCCTTTTTTTGTAGAATCGGTACGACCAACAAAGCCCAATGTTCTCCTAGTAAAATTTGAAGATGTAAATTCAGAGGAGGAGGCAAAAAGGATACATAAACGAAAAATATATTTGCCAAAAAATTGGCTTCCTAAAAAAGAGAAAAATAAGATCTCTAAAAAACAATTAATTGGCTATAATATAATAGATATAGAGATGGGTAAATTAGGAAAAATCTCATTTATTAATTCCAAGACTGCACAAACGCTTATCCATGTAAGCAAAGATGGTGAGGAATTCTGCTTTCCTTGGCATAAGCAATTTGTAAAAAATATAGACACTAAAGAAGGAATTATGGAAGTAGAGATTCCAAAAGAATTTCTAGATTTAAACTAGTTCCTCTATAAAATTAATTCCATTCTCTTCCAGTTCCTTCAAAACAGGAATATAAATATCTTTGGTTGTTGGAATCTTTACTCCTTTAGATTTGATCTCGCCGTTTAAAATAAGTTTTGTTGCGATTGCAACAGGCAATCCAACCGTTTTTGCCATAGCAGTATATCTAGGATCTTCTCCAAAAACAACTAATGAAGAATTCAATCTCTTTTGCTCTCCACTTTGCAAATACTCAAACTGATGTTGCATTACAATCATATCTTTATCTTCAAAATCAAGAGCCCATTTCTTTTCTAAGATATTCTGTAATATTTGAGCAGGGCTTGCGTCTTTCATTCCAATCTTTTCATCAGAAAACAAGCCAAGCCACTCTAATTTCTTAAAAATTACATCATCTGTTGTTATCTTAAATTGCTCACACAATATCTCTTCTGAAGATAATTTATTAATATTAGGTAAAAACATATTTACAAAATCTCTATTAGAAATATCTTTTGAATTTTCTAACTTATAGCTATCATTTGTCATTCCTAATTGAACAAAAACATTCCAAGCATTACAATAACCAATCTTTCGTAATGTACCTCTAAGAAGCGTTAAAATATTTTCTAATCCATATTCTTTTTTATACGGAATGGAATCTCTATTAGGATATCCTTCAAATGATCCGAACTCCAGAATCTTCATTTGCTCGGTATTAGTAAAAAGGTCAAAATAAGCTATATTCTTCTCTACTCCATTTTCTAAAAATTTTGCATCCTCTTGCCCAGCCAAAACTACATTTCTAGGATTCCAAGTGAATTTATACTTCCAAGGATTATTATCAAAATCAGGGTGAACTAAGCCTCCACAATAGGACTTAAAAGAAGTGATTTTTCCCCCATTATCTTTAATCTCATCAATCACACACATTGCAGACATATGATCAATACCAGGATCTAAACCTATTTCATTCAACAAAATAATTCCAGATGTTTTTGCTTTTTCATCCAGAGTTGCTATTTCTTTAGACACATAGGAAGCTGTCACTAAATTGGTTTTAAATTGAATACAATCTTTTGCAACTATAACATGAAAGGATGCCGGTAACATAGAAATAACAATATCAGTATCTGAAATCTCATCTTTTCTTTTCTTTTCATCTGTAACATCAAAAAAAATAGCTTTTGCATATTTTAAATTTTTAACTGCTTTCTTTGCTAAATCTACAGAAAAATCAGCAACTGTAACAAACCAATTATTCTCCTGAGCATTATCTAATAAGTATTTAATTAAAGTTACTGACGAACGACCTGCCCCTATTACTAATATCTTTTTCATTTGATTATAATTTTCAGTTTGCTAAAATATTATTTATTTAACAATTCTACCCTTTAACTTATTCTAAAAAGAATGAATATTCTCATATTATTTAAAGAGAATTATCCTTACTTTTGCCCCTTAAATTTTTAAAAAGGATAATATGACTGAAACAGGCAAGCGAGCAAAAAATGCTACCATCTCTGAATTAGGAATAAAAGATGCTATTGTATACTGGAATTTATCTCCAAAGAAGTTAGCAAATATATCAATTGAAAAAGGACAAGCAACTTTAACCTCAACAGGAGCAATAAATATTAATACTGGAGAGTTTACAGGGCGTTCACCAATGGATCGTTTTATTGTACGAGACGCTATCACTGAGGATACCGTTTGGTGGGGAAATATAAATCTTTCATTTGATGAAAGTAAATTTGATTCACTATATCAGAAGATAGTCAATTATTTAAGTGAGAAAGATCTTTATGTTAGAGATGTTTATGCCTGTGCTGATGAAAAATACAGGATGAACATTCGTGTAGTGAATGAATACGCTTGGAGCAATATGTTTGCCTACAATATGTTCTTACGACCTAGTGATAGTGAGATTGAAAATTTTAATCCTGAATGGACTATTCTAAACGCACCAGGATTTATGGCTAATGCTGAAGAAGACGGCACGCGTCAGCACAATTTTGCTATTTTAAACTTTACAAAAAAAATTATATTAATTGGTGGAACTGGATATACTGGCGAGATCAAAAAAGGAATCTTTTCTGCACTTAACTTTATTTTGCCATATCAAAAAAATGTTTTGGCAATGCATTGTAGTGCAAATACAGGAAAAAGGGGTGATACTGCTATTTTCTTTGGATTATCTGGAACAGGAAAAACAACTCTCTCAGCAGATCCAAACAGAAACCTAATTGGTGATGATGAGCATGGCTGGAATGACGACACAGTATTTAATTTTGAAGGTGGGTGTTATGCTAAATGTATTGATCTTTCTGCTGAAAAAGAACCAGATATTTTTGCTGCTGTTAAGCCAGGAGCACTACTTGAAAACATCTCCTTTTTTGAAGGGACAAATAAACCAAACTATAAAGATGGTTCAATTACTCAAAATACAAGAGTAAGTTATCCTATTTATCATATTGATAATATTGCAAAGCCATCACTAGGGAAAAATCCAAAAAATATTTTCTTTCTTACTGCTGACGCGTTTGGTGTATTACCTCCAGTTTCAATATTAAATACAGGCCAAGCTATGTATCATTTTATTTCAGGTTATACTGCAAAAGTAGCAGGTACTGAAGCGGGAATAACTGAACCACAAACTACTTTTTCAGCTTGTTTTGGCGCTCCATTTATGCCTTTACATCCTACCAAATATGCTGAAATGTTAGGAGATAAAATGAGAGAGCACAATGTTAACGTTTGGTTAATTAATACAGGTTGGTCAGGAGGAGAATATGGAGTTGGTGAAAGAATATCACTAGAACATACTCGAGCTATGATTACAGCTATCTTAAATGGAGAGCTGGAAGTGGTTGATTATACAAAGCATGTGGTTTTTGGCTTACAAATGCCAAAAACATGTCC
>CAYZIA010000115.1:0-4133 GCA_964478325.1 uncultured Weeksellaceae bacterium | reverse complement strand
TAATTAGAGATAATTAAAATAGATATAAGATGTTAGTTAGTATTTAGATTTTAGATGCTGAACTAATTAACAAAAAACCAAACTATGGGCAGAGCATTTGAATTTCGAAAAGCGCGAAAAATGAAAAGATGGTCAAAAATGGCCAAAATTTTTACCAGAATTGGGAAGGATATTGTTATTGCCGTAAAAGATGGTGGTGTAAATCCAGAAACAAATGCTCGTCTAAGGCAAGTAATTCAGAATGCTAAAATGGCAAATATGCCAAAGGAAAATGTAGAGCGTGCCATTAAAAAAGCGAGTGGAGCAGATGCTACTAACTATATTGAAATGAGCCTGGAAGGATACGCCCCACACGGAATTGCAGTTTTTGTAGATTGCGCAACCGATAATAATAACAGAACGGTTGCTGATGTTCGTTCCTATTTTAGTAAATGTGACGGGCAATTAGGAACTAATGGCTCATTAAAATTTATTTTTGATCGTAAAGGAGTGTTTACAATTAGTCAAAATCAAATTACAATGAATTTAGAAGAATTAGAACTGAAATTGATTGATGCAGGTTTGGAAGAATTACAGCAAGATGATGATACAATAACTATTTATTGTGATGTCTCAAAGTTTAGTAATCTGCAAAGATGTTTGGAAAATTTAAATATCGAAATTCAAAATTCAGAACTCCAAAGAATACCCAATAACACCAAAACAATAACTGTAGAAGATGCAAAATTGGTTTTGAAATTACTAGATTTATTGGAAGAAAATGATGATGTTCAGCAAGTATTTCATAATATGGAATTAACGGATGAAATTTTTAAAACAATGGATAGCGAATAAAAACAAAAAAATGAATGTATTAATCTTGGGAAGCGGAGGAAGAGAACATGCATTTGCATGGAAGGTATCGCAAAGCAGTTTGTGTAAAAAATTATTAGTAGTGCCTGGAAATGCCGGGACTAGTGAATTAGGGACTAATGTTGATATTGACGTAAATGATTTTGAAAGTATCAAAAAATTGGTGCTTGAGGAAGAAATCGATATGATTATTGTGGGGCCAGAAGACCCACTTGTAAATGGAATTTTCAATTTCTTTCAATCAGATGAGTCCTTAAAAAATATTACCGTTATTGGCCCATCCAAAGAAGGGGCACAACTGGAGGGGAGTAAAGAATTTGCCAAGGAATTTATGCAGAAATATAATATCCCTACTGCACAATATAAGGCTTTTACAAAAAATAACTTAGAGCAAGGATATTCTTTTTTGGAAAGTTTAGAATCTCCTTATGTTTTAAAAGCAGATGGTTTGGCGGCTGGAAAAGGTGTTTTGATTTTAGACAATTTAGATGACGCAAAAAAAGAGTTAAAAGCTATGGTGGTTGATGCTAAATTTGGTAAAGCAAGCGCTACAGTTGTAGTAGAGGAATTTTTGAGGGGGATAGAGCTCTCTGTGTTTGTTCTGACAGATGGAGATTCTTATAAAATTCTTCCATCTGCCAAAGATTATAAAAGGATTGGAGAAGAAGATACAGGCTTAAATACTGGAGGGATGGGAGCCATATCTCCAGTACCTTTTGCCGATAGATTTTTCATAGAAAAAGTAGAAACCGAAATAATTAAACCTACTATTCAGGGGTTAAAAGAAGAAGGAATTATCTATCACGGATTTATTTTTATTGGACTTATTGTAAATGGAAATAATGCAAAAGTAATTGAGTATAATGTGCGTATGGGCGATCCGGAAACAGAAGTAGTTATCCCAAGGATAAAATCAGATCTTTTGCATTTATTCAAAGGAATCGAAGATGGAACTTTTAGTGAAAAAGATTTGCATATTGATGATGATATAGCTACTACTGTAATGTTGGTCTCTGGCGGATACCCTGAAAAATACGAAAAAGGAAAAGAAATTTCCGGATTAGAGTATGTGAAAGAGAGTATAGTTTTTCATGCGGGGAGTAAGAGAGATGGAGATGCTATTTTAACAAATGGGGGAAGAGTTTTAGCGATAACCTCTTTTGGTAAAGATATTGAAAATGCTCTTTCAAAATCATTTGCCAATGCTGAAATAGTTAAATTTGAAGGGAAGTATTATAGAAAAGATATTGGCTTTGATTTATGATGAGGCGTGTTCCTCCCCATTTTTTTTATGCTTTACCATTTTGAAAGTCCAAACAACCAAAAAAGTAAATATAACCGCTACAAAAAAATAATTTATCTTGTCCCCTATTGCAGGAATAAAATGAAAAATGTATTCAAAAAAATCACCAATAGCATACCAAATTTTACTCATAATATAAATTTTAAAATACTTTGGCAAAAATAATTAATTATTAGAATCTAACTTTAATGTTCCTTAAAAATTTTAAAACGACAAGTCCCATTAGCATAATATTCTTTATTGTTTTTGCTCTTCTTTTTTGCTGTTTACCTATTTTTAAGCGTCCTATCTCTGAGGTTTATTATCATCCCTATTTTGCATCTAGTACTATTTTTATACTAGGCCTTTTTCTTCCGCTTTTGCAGTCAGTTGGATTGAATAATTTAATTTATGAAAAAGATGTTATTAAGAAAAACAACTTGGTTTTGGCTCCTGTTTTTTTATTACTTGGCACTCCCTTTATCTCCCATGTAGATGAATGGATAATTTCTTTTTTATTGTTATTTTATTTAAATATCTTGTTTTCTGCTTATCAAAAGGATAAGCCATTTACAGAAAGTTTTAATGCCAATTTTTTACTTGGTACAATCGGCATCTTTTATTCTAAAATTTTATTATTGTTTCCGCTAATAATTGTTGTTTTTCTTACCTTTCGCAATATGAGTATTAGAAGTGTTATAATCTCTTTAATGGGACTTATGATGCCATTCCTGTTTTATTGGGCATATACTTTTTTCTTTGATGTTCCCTTTTCTTTTTCTCTACCAGTTTATTCATTTGTTTCCCCATCCATACCAGTATTAAATAATCTAAGTTATGCGGAAATTACTTGGTATTTTCTTTTAGCTTTTATCCTTTTATTCTCTTTTTTAGAGCTTCTTTTCTGGTTGTATAAGAAAAGTATTCGCTCTAGAAAATCCTTTCTTGTTATCCTATCCTATTTTTGCTTGTTAATGTGTATTGATGTAACGGATTCTTATTATTTAGTTCTTACACCAATTGCTATAATAGTGGCTAATTTTTTTGTATATTCAAAAAGAGGTAGATTTGCTGAGATTTTATTCTTTCTATTTATTCTTAGTTCCATATATTATAGAATTTCTATTTAATTATTTTATTTTTGCATTAATTTAAACCCCACATAAAATGAAATTTGGAGTAGTTATTTTCCCTGGTTCTAATTGTGATATGGATATGGTATATGTGTTGGAAAGCCTCCTTGAAAAAAAAGTTGTAAAGCTTTGGCATAAAGACACTGATTTGCAAGAATGTGATTTTATTATTTTGCCTGGAGGGTTCTCTTTTGGTGATTATTTACGCTCTGGTGCCATTGCAAAATTCTCTCCTATTATGAAAGAGATTATTGGCTTTGCCAATGCAGGAGGATTTGTAATGGGAATTTGTAATGGCTTCCAAATTTTGTGCGAAACAGGGCTTTTGCCAGGGGCACTTTTGCATAATAACAATCATAAATTTATTTGTAAAAATGTACATTTAAAACCCTTTTCTGAAGATACAATACTTACCAATATGCTTGGCAAAAAAGCTATCAAAATTCCTATTGCACATGGAGAGGGGAGGTATTTTGCTAGTAAGAAAGTAATAGAAGATTTAGAAAATAATAACCAAATCCTTTTTAAATATTGCAATGAACAAGGGGAGGTAACTGCAAATTCAAATCCTAATGGATCAATCAAAAATATTGCTGGAATTTGCAACAAAGATCGAAATGTTTTTGGCATGATGCCCCATCCTGAACGTGCATCTGATATAGAACTTAGCAACATAAATGGGCGAAAATTGTTTGAAAATATTTTGTCAAAAGCTATTGCTTAAATAAAAAATATTTAGTACACTTTGATTCTCTTTTTATTCCTTCTTATACCCCTTAAAGATAATCGACTTTTTTTTATGTACTTTTTTCTATTGGAATAGGGCTAAGTTTTTGGAGTAGTTGAAAAAGTTGTTAAAATAACAA
>CAYZIA010000114.1:560-4293 GCA_964478325.1 uncultured Weeksellaceae bacterium | reverse complement strand
CAACAACCATGAAATCATCTATATCCATTTTTCCTAAACTTTGTTCTTTCCAATCTGTTATGGTAAAGAAAATTGAAATAGAAAAAGAAAATAAAGAAATCCTAAATAAATATAGGGCTTTACTTAGGGCTTGTAAGGACAAAACAAATGCAAAGGATAAGAAAGATATTCGCAAGGCCTTTAATTTAGCTATGGATGCTCATAAAGGAGTTAGGAGAAAATCAGGAGAGCCATATATTTACCACCCTTTGGCAGTTGCCCATATTTCTGCAAAAGAGATTGATTTAGGAGCTACTTCTATTGTATGTGCCCTTCTGCATGATGTAGTAGAAGATACCGATTATACTTTGGAGGATATCGATAGAATTTTTGGAAGTAAAGTGGCTAGAATAATTGATGGCCTTACTAAAATTGAGGATATGTTTGACAAGAATCTTTCTCTTCAGCAAGAAAATTTCAGAAAGATGCTTTTAACCCTATCAGATGATGTTAGAGTAATACTTATCAAATTGGCAGACAGATTGCATAATATGCGAACTTTAGAAGCTATGACAAAATCAAAGCAGCTAAAGATTGCATCTGAAACACTTTATCTGTACGCACCTCTTGCACATAGATTAGGGCTTTATGCTATAAAAACTGAACTGGAAGATTTAGGTCTGAAATTTACAAAATCAGAAGTATATAAAGCCATCTCATTGAGCCTAAATGAAACAAAAAAAGAAAGAACAAAATACATCAATAAACTCACCCAACCCATCAAAGATGCTTTAAAGCAAGAAAAAATAAAGTGCACAATAAAAGGACGACCAAAATCTATTTTTTCTATTCGTAATAAAATGCAACAACAAGATTTAAAATTTGATGAAGTTTTTGATTTATTTGCCATTCGTATTGTGCTTGATAGTAAAAAAGAAACAGAAAAAGCTGATTGTTGGAAGGCGTACTCTATTGTTACGGACTATTATAAACCAAACCCTGACCGGCTCAGAGATTGGATTTCTACTCCAAAAGTTAATGGTTATGAATCTTTACATACTACCGTAATGGGGCCTGATGGAAAATGGGTAGAAGTACAAATAAGAACCAAGAGAATGGATGATATTGCAGAAAAAGGCTATGCTGCACATTGGAAATATAAAAATATAGATAACAAAAATAAGGATAGTAGCTTAGATAGTTGGATAAATAAGATTAGGGATTTGCTAGAGAATCCAGAAGCTAATGCAGTAGATTTTATTGATGATATCAAGCTAAATCTTTTTTCTGGAGAAATTTATGTTTTTACTCCTGCAGGTGATTTAAAAACACTCCCAAAAGGCGCTACAGCTCTTGATTTTGCTTTTGAAATTCATACAGAAGTAGGTAGAAGTTGTTTAGGAGTAAAAGTAAATGGTAAATTGGTTCCACTTAGTCATATTTTAAAAAGTGGAAATCAAGTAGAGGTAATCACTTCCAAAAAACAAACCCCTAAAAAAGATTGGCTCAATTTTGTAGTTACAGCAAGGGCAAAATCCAAAATTAAAACATCTCTAAAAGAAGATAAAAAAACAATTGGAAAAGAAGGCAGGGAGAAGCTAGAAAGAAAATTAAAGCAACTAAAAATAAAATTGGATAAAAAAGTAGAAACAGAACTTATTCGTTATTTTCAGATTGGCGATAGCTTGGAGCTTTTTTTTAGAATTGCTACTGGTGTAATTAGTAATAATGAATTAAAAGATTTTTCTAAAAAAAGAGGGCTTGGATGGTATACTTCTATCAAAAATAAAATAAGTAGAGGTCCAAAAATAAAAGTAAGAAGAGATGAAAATAAAATGATTGTTTTTGGAGAAAATGACGAAGTCTTTGATTATAAATTATCTACGTGCTGTAACCCAATTGCAGGTGATGAAATATTCGGATTTACCACTGTGGAGGAAGGTATAAAAGTGCATAGAGTTACTTGCCCTAATGCTATTGAGATGAGATCTAATTATGATTATCGACTAATTAAATCTAGATGGGTGAGTAAAGATAGTATCGATTTTATTGCTTATCTAAATGTTAAAGGGATTGACAGAATTGGGCTAATGAATAATGTAACAAAAATAATATCGGCACAAATGAATGTAAATATAAATGCAGTAAATATTATTAGTAATGATGGTTTGTTTGAAGGAGAAATTACACTAAAAATTCATAATGTTAGCTTCCTAAATTCTTTGATAAAAAAATTGAAAAAGATTGATGGCTTACAATCTGTTGAAAGAAGTTATAAACTTGAGTAAATATTTGATGAGTCACAATATAAATTTATTATTTTTGATGCTCTCATTTTAAAAATGTCAAAAGAAAGAACCATAGATATTGTCTCAGAGATATTCACAGAATTTCTTATTAAAAACAATCATAGAAAAACTCCTGAAAGATACGCTATACTCAATGAGATTTATGCTCATAATGGACATTTTGATATTGAAGGGATGTATATTAAAATGAAAAATAAAAATTATAGAGTAAGCCGTGCAACCCTTTACAATACGGTAGATTTATTGATTGATTGCCATCTTATAAGGAAGCATCAATTTGGATCTATACAAGCACAATACGAAAAATCTTTTCACAACAAACAGCATGACCATTTGATTTGTACAGAATGTACAAATGTAATTGAATTTTGTGACCCTAGAATTCTTAGTATAAAATCATCTATAGAAGATTCAATTGATTTTAAGATAGATAGACATTCACTTAACTTTTATGGCATTTGTAAAAAATGTCAAAACAAAAAAAAGAAAAAATAATTATGGCTACAGATGTTCTTTTAGGGTTACAATGGGGAGATGAAGGAAAGGGAAAGATTGTAGATGTCCTTACCTTAAATTATGATATTATTGCACGATTTCAAGGAGGGCCAAATGCTGGTCATACCTTAGAATTTGATGGCATAAAACATGTTTTACACACCATTCCTTCTGGTATTTTTCACAAAGGAGTAGTAAATATAATTGGGAATGGAGTAGTAATTGATCCTATTATTTTTGAGAATGAAATCAAAGAAATTGACAAATTGAATGTGGAAATGTCCGAACTTTTAATTTCTAAGAAAGCACATCTTATTTTACCTACTCATAAACTTTTAGATGCTGCAAGCGAACAAGCAAAAGGTAAAAATAAGATTGGCTCTACCTTAAAAGGAATTGGTCCAACCTATATGGATAAAACTGGGAGAAACGGACTTAGAGTAGGTGACATTTCAGCTAATAATTTTAAAGATAGATACGAAAAACTAAAACAAAAACATATTCAGATTCTGAATTTTTATGATTTTGAATATGAACTTTCCAAATTAGAAGAAGATTGGTTCTTCTCTTTAGATACAATCAAAAAATTCGAACATATTGAAAGCGAAAATTATCTGCACAAAGCCCTAAAAGAGAAAAAAAATATTTTAGCAGAAGGAGCGCAAGGCACCCTTTTGGATATCGATTTTGGTTCTTACCCTTTTGTTACCTCCTCCAATACTATTGCAGCTGGTGCTTGCACAGGTTTAGGGATTGCACCAAAGAAAATAAATGATGTCTTTGGTATTTTTAAAGCATATTGCACAAGAGTTGGAAGCGGTCCATTTCCTACCGAACTTTTTGATGAAGTGGGGGAACATATGGGTAAAGTAGGAAATGAATTTGGCGCTACAACTGGCCGTCCAAGAAGATGTGGATGGATAGATATACCGGCTTTGAAATACGCAATT
>CAYZIA010000114.1:0-550 GCA_964478325.1 uncultured Weeksellaceae bacterium | reverse complement strand
ATAAATGGCGTTACTAAACTTATGATGATGAAAGGAGATGTTCTTTCTGGTATTAAAAAAATAAAGGTTTGCACCAATTACAACTTTAATGGAGAGAAAATTGATTATCTTCCTTTTGAGGCAAATGATGGCCTTATTCCTATCTTTAAAGAATTAGAAGGATGGCAGGAGGACTTGATGAGTTTGGAAAAATTAGAAGATGCGCCAAAAGCTTTTCATGACTATATTGCTTATTTGGAAAAAGAATTAGAAACCCCTATTACAATTGTATCTGTGGGACCTGACAGAAAACAAACTTTTTTCAAATAATTGAAAAAAATACTTCTTATACTGCCACTTTTTTTATGCAGTTCATTCATAACTAAAGCACAAAAAAAAATTGAAATTATACATGCAGATGATTTTATTTTCAATAATAACTTACATCCAGATTATGGGAAATTGCTAGGTAATGTCTCCTTTAAACATGAAGGAGTTATAATGCATTGCGATAGTGCTTATCAATACAAAAATAATAAAATGGACGCCTTTGGAAACATAAAAATAAACC
>CAYZIA010000113.1:0-4331 GCA_964478325.1 uncultured Weeksellaceae bacterium | reverse complement strand
CCTCAACAGGAAGCGTTTCTGCAACTGGGCAATTTGGAGAAGTGAGAGTCATGGTAATATTTACATCACAATCTTCACTAACTTCAACATCATAAATAAGCCCAAGAGCATAAATATTTACCGGAATTTCTGGATCGTAAATTTCACAAATTACTTCTACAACTTCTTCTCCTATTTTTTGTAATTCTTCTTCTGTTTTCATCTTAGTTATTTTGATAGGCTAAAGCATAGAGTTTTATTTCTTTTATCATGGAAACCAAACCATTTGCACGCGTTTGAGAGAGCTGTTCTTTTAACCCAATCTCATCAATAAACGCTAAGTCTGCTTTTACTATTTCTTCTGCAGTTTGGTTAGAAAGCACTCTAATTAAAATAGCAACAATACCTTTGGTGATAATCGCATCACTATCAGCCGAATAAATTATTTTTCCATCTTGCTCATCAGCATGTAGCCAAACCCTACTTTGACATCCCTTTATCAGGTTATTATCCGTTTTGTGTTTATTATCAATCATTGGTAGGGTTTTCCCCAGCTCAATAATATATTCATATTTTCCCATCCAATCTTCAAATAAATCGAATTCTTTCAATATCTCTTCTTGTATTTTTTGTATTGTAGCCATTTTAAGCAAGCATTTTTTGTGCCTTTTTAATGGCAGTTATAGAACTATCAATTTCCTGTTTTGTATTGTAAATTGCAAAAGACATACGAGCAGTCCCAGGAATTTTATAATGCTCCATTATCGGCTGCGCACAATGATGTCCAGTTCTAATTGCTATTCCCATTTTATCTAATAAAACACCTATATCATATGCGTGCAAATCTTTAATATTGAAAGATACCAAAGCGGCTCTTTTTTTTGCCTCACCAATAAATTGTATCGCAGATATTTTTGATAGTTCATCAATCGTGTATTGCAGTAAATCATCTTCATGTTTTGCAATATTTTTAATCCCTAAACCTGTAATGAAATCCAAGGATGCTTTAAAAGCAATAACTCCAGCAATATTGGGTGTTCCTGCTTCAAATTTATGCGGTAAATCGGCATAAGTCGTTTTTTTAAAACTAACTTCCTTTATCATCTCTCCACCGCTTTGGTAAGGGGGGAGTTGATTTAATAAGACTTCTTTTCCGTACAATATTCCAACTCCAGTAGGCCCATACATTTTGTGTGCTGAAAAGCAATAATAATCGACATCTAATTCCTGTACGTCCACAGATTTATGAGGGGCGGCTTGAGCACCATCAATCATAATCTTAGCATCTGCTTTGTGTGTTGCTGTTATGATTTCCTTAATAGGATTTATTGTTCCGAGAGCATTAGAAATATGCGTAATGGCTACTAATTTTGTTTTTTCGGAAAGTAAATTTTCAAATATTTCCATATCCAAATCTCCATTATCCAATATAGGAATTACTTTTAATGTTGCCCCACTTAGTTCACAGCACATTTGCCAAGGAACAATATTGGAATGGTGTTCCATTTCTGAGATAATAATCTCATCTCCTTTATTTAGGATAGATCGGTAGCCGTTTGCTACTAAATTAATAGAATCGGTGGTGCCTTTGGTAAAGATAATTTCACAACTATTTTTAGCATTGATAAATGTGCGAACTGACTTTCTTGTGTTTTCAAATTTATCGGTTGCTTCTTGGCTTAAATAATGTACTCCTCTGTGAATATTTGCATTTTCATTATTGTAATAATAAGTAAGAGCGTCAATAACAACTTGTGGTTTTTGGCTGCTTGCTGCATTGTCAAAATAAACCAACTCTTTACCATTTACTTTTTGGTGAAGAGTTGGAAATTGGGCTCTTATTTTACTCCCATCAATCATTAGAGATTAAAATCTAAATCAACATTTAGTTTTTTAGCAATAAGTTTTTGTGCCATTTTTTTTACTTCAGGTATACTCATATTATTTACGGCTTCTGATGCAAAAGCATAAGTTAAAACCGCCCCTGCTTCTTTTTTTCTAATCCCTCTACTTCTCATATAGAAAAGAGCATTATCATCCAATTGACCAATAGTACAACCATGGCTACATTTTACATCTTCTGCATAAATTTCCAATTGAGGCTTGCTGTCAACAGTAGCGTTTTCACTCAACAATAAATTATTATTGGATTGAAAAGCATCAATTTTTTGTGCATCAGGGCGAACCATAATTTTACCATTAAAAACACCTTTGGAATTTCCTAAATAAACGCCTTTGTACATTTCGTTAGATCTGCAATATGGCTGTTTATGGTCTACAAAAGTATGGTTGTCGGCAAACTGATTGTTATCCAAAATAGAGATACCATTCATATTACTATCACAATTACTTCCATTTTGTTCAAAGTTTAAAGTATTTCTGGTAAATGCACCTCCAAAAATTAAGGTATTTACAATTGCATTAGCATCTTGCAACTGATAGATATTCATATTATCAATCAGAATAGAATTTTCACTATTATCTTGAATTTTATTGTATTCTATATTTGCATTTTCTCCAATGCTTATTTGTGTGAAATGGTTTACAAAGCATTTTGCATCACTTAAATTTTGTATGCGTTCCACAAATTTTATTTGTGCATTATCGCCCAAAACAATCTTGTTGCGGTGTTGTACAAAGTTGTTATTTTTAGTGTTGGAAAAAAATAAAATTTCAATAGGGGATTCTACTATAGTATTGCTCTCTACTTTTATCGTAAATCCTTTCTTTGCAAGTGCAGAATTTAATCCAGAAATAGCATCATTATTTTTTGTTTCAAAATCAGAAAAATCAGAAATACTTACGCCTTCAATATTTGGTTTTGAAATCAGAACTCCTGCCAAAAAAATAATTTTATGCTCAAATCCTAAAGTATACTTTTCAATATCATTTTCCGAGATTGTTGTCCCATTTCCTTCCACGGAAAAATCATTAGCAACAATCTTTTTTAAGGAAGTATATTTCCAGTCTTCTTCTTTTATAGTAGGGAATCCTTTTGCCAAAAAAGATTGAAGCAATTCATTTTTTTCAGCTCCTAATTTTTCCTTCTCAGAAAAAGATTTTATATTATCAATTAAGCCCACTGTTTATCTGCTTCTTTAGTTATCCAGTCGTATCCTTTTTCTTCTAATTCATGCGCTAATGTTGCCCCTCCTGATTTAATGATTCTTCCATCATGCAAGACATGCACAAAATCAGGAACAATATGATCTAATAGCCTTTGGTAGTGGGTAATGACAATCGTAGCATTATCTTTTGTTTTTAGTTTATTCACCCCATTAGCTACAATTCTGAGTGCATCAATATCCAGTCCTGAATCTGTCTCGTCCAATATAGCTAATTTTGGTTCTAACATAGCCATCTGAAAAATTTCATTTCTTTTTTTCTCTCCTCCAGAAAATCCTTCATTCATATTACGTGACAAGTACCCTTTTTTGATATTTAAAAGATCCATTTTCTCATGCATCATCTTAAGTAGTTTTGGAGTAGGCATTGGCCCTAATTCTTTTGCTTTTCTTCTTTCATTAATTGATGTTTTTATAAAGTTGGAAACTGAAATTCCAGGGATTTCTACGGGATATTGAAAAGAAAGAAAGACTCCTTTGTTGGCTCTTTCTTCAGGAGGAAGTTCCAATAAGCCTTCTCCTTCAAAATCAATTTCTCCCTCTGTAACTTCATAATCTTCTTTGCCAGCAATTACGGAAGCAAGGGTGCTTTTCCCGGACCCGTTTGGCCCCATTATTGCATGAACTTCTCCAGCTTTTACCTCTAAGTTTATTCCATTAAGAATAAGAGCGTCTTCTATTCCAGCTGTTAAATTTTTTATTTTTATCATTTTCTTGTTTTTATCCTACGGAGCCCTCAAGGCTAATTTCTAATAATTTCTTAGCCTCAACTGCAAATTCCATAGGCAGTTGATTTAGCACATCTTTACAATATCCATTTACAATTAGTGCAATTGCTTCTTCAGTTCCTATTCCCCTTTGGTTGCAATAGAAAATTTGATCCTCTCCAATTTTTGAGGTAGTTGCTTCATGCTCTACCTTTGATGAGTTATTCTTTACTTCAATGTAAGGGAAAGTGTGTGAACCGCATTTATCGCCCATTAGTAAAGAATCACATTGAGAAAAATTTCGAGAATTAGTAGCTCCTTTTGCAATACGAACTAATCCTCTATAATTTCCATCACTTTTCCCTGCCGATATTCCTTTTGCTATTATTGTACTTTTAGTATTTTTACCTAAGTGAAGCATTTTTGTTCCTGTATCTGCTTGTTGATAGTTATTTGTAACTGCAACTGAGAAAAATTCTCCAATAGAATTATCTCCTTTTAAAATACAAGATGGATACTT
>CAYZIA010000112.1:2655-4338 GCA_964478325.1 uncultured Weeksellaceae bacterium | reverse complement strand
ATTAGCGCAAAAATTAAGCACTTCTTCACCATTACTTACTTTTACACTTGCTCCTTGAGGATTAGTAATTATTCTTTCTTTTTTAAATAAACCGGAATCAGTAATGTTTACCAATTCATCTTGTAATTGTTTTTGGAATTTTCCTAACATAGTTTCATTTTTTGGGAAAGCAAAAGTACATAAATAAAAAAAGGAGACAAAAGCCTCCTATTTTATTCTATATGGTATCTTAGAATGACTACACCAATCCTTGATCTAACATAGCATCAGCAACTTTTACAAAACCTGCAATATTTGCTCCTTTTACATAATCTATATATTCTTCTTCTGTGCCATATTTTATACAAGAAGAGTGAATATCTTTCATAATTTGTTGTAGCTTTTCATCAACTTCTTCTCTTGTCCAGTTTATTCTTAATGAGTTTTGACTCATCTCTAAACCAGAAGTCGCAACTCCACCAGCATTAGATGCTTTACCTGGAGCAAATAATATTTTTGCATTTTTAAATATCTCAATAGCTTGAGGAGTAGAAGGCATATTAGCCCCTTCAGAAACACAGATACATCCATTAGCAATTAAAGTTTTTGCTTCGTCTTCGTTTAGCTCGTTCTGAGTAGCACATGGTAATGCTATATCACATTTTACTCCCCATGGCCTCTCTCCTTCGTGAAATTCACATCCAAATTTCTCTGCATACTCTTTAATCCTTCCTCTTCTTTCATTTTTAAGTTCCATTATAAAAGTTAATTTCTCTGCATCAATTCCGTTTTCATCATAAATATATCCTGAAGAATCTGAGAGTGTTACTACTTTTGCTCCTAATTCAGTTGCTTTTTCACATGCGTACTGTGCCACATTTCCAGATCCTGAAATCGCAACTATTTTACCATTGAAAGAATCTCCTTTTACTGCTAACATATTTTGTGCAAAATACACGTTACCATATCCTGTAGCTTCAGGTCTTATTAAAGAGCCACCCCAAGATATCCCTTTACCTGTAAGAACACCCGTAAACTCATTACGAATTCTTTTATATTGTCCGAACATAAAGCCAATCTCTCTACTCCCAACTCCTATATCTCCTGCAGGAACATCCGTGTTTGGTCCTATATGACGAGATAATTCAGTCATAAAAGATTGACAAAACTTCATTACTTCATTATCGGATCTCCCTTTTGGATTAAAATCAGACCCGCCCTTACCACCTCCCATTGGAAGTGTTGTTAATGAGTTTTTAAATACTTGCTCAAATCCTAAAAACTTAAGAATAGATAAATTTACAGATGGATGAAATCTTAACCCACCTTTATAAGGGCCAATTGCAGAATTGAATCCAATTCTATAGCCTCTGTTTACTTGTGTATTTCCTTCATCATCTAACCATAATACTCTGAACATTAACACACGCTCAGGTTCTACCATTCTTTCCAATAGCATTTTATTATTGTACTTTGGATTTGCTTCCATAAAAGGAATAATAGCTTCTGCTACTTCTTTAACAGCTTGTAAGAATTCATTTTCACCAACATTTTTAGCGGCTACTTCTTTTATAAAGTCCTGAATTTTTTGTTCCATCTCTTATTAAGGTTTTAGTTTAATAAATTTTCAGCAAAAGTAACTATTTTTAGAAAGTGTGTATTTTTTTAAAGTAAAAATAAACGCAATGATTAATCTACCTTTTA
>CAYZIA010000112.1:0-2555 GCA_964478325.1 uncultured Weeksellaceae bacterium | reverse complement strand
CTCCCACGCCTTGAATGAAAAAAATGCAATTTGATATCTTTTTTCATCTCTTATTTTATTTTTTATCTTGCAGAAACTTTTTTGGTAGATATATGAGAAAAGTATACGCTTTATTACTACTTGCATTTTATGTTTCTTCAGTAAATTATGCGCAAACTATTTCAGGAATTGTAGCTGATCAAGAAACATTTGAAAAGTTAATTGGTGTAAATATAATTACAGAAGATGGAAAAGGAACTGCAACTGATATTTTTGGTAAGTATTCTTTACAACTAGATGAAGGAGCACATCAAATTACTTTTCGCTACATTGGTTATAAGGATGTTGTAAAAGAAATTACACTCAAGAATGGTGAACAGAAAACGATTGACATCAAACTATTTACTACAAGGCAACAACTAAGTACAGTAGTGGTTTCAGCAGGAAAATTTGAACAAAAATTAGAAGAAATTACTATATCCATGGAAGTGCTAAAGCCCTCCCTTATTGAAAATAAAAATACAACCAATATACAAACAGCAATAGACCAAGTACCAGGAGTGAATATTACTGACGGACAAGCCAATATAAGAGGTGGAAGTGGTTGGAGCTATGGAGCTGGAACAAGAGTGCTTGTAATGGTAGATGATATGCCTCTTATTTCTGGAGATGCTGGGCAAGTGCAATGGAAATTAATTGCTACTGAAAATATTCATCAGATAGAGGTAATAAAAGGAGCTTCCTCGGCTTTATATGGTTCTTCTGCCCTTAATGGGGTAATAAATATCAGAACAGCTTTCCCTACTCAAAAGAAAATTAGCAAAAATAAATTTCCAGGATATACAAAAATCAATACACATTTTGGCTTGATTGATTTTCCAAAAAGAGAAGTTCTAAATTGGAATGGTGAAAAAAGAAGAGCTTTTAAAGGAACTGAAATTTTTCACGCCAATAAAATTAGAAACTTGGATATGACTTTTGGGGCTAATTTTTTTAAAGATGATGGCTACAGAATGAAGGAAATAACCGACAGAAAGAGATTTAATTTTGGGCTGAAATACAAAGACAAAAAAATAAAAGGTCTCAGCTATGGGGCTAATGGAAATTTTCTTTTTCAATCCTCAGGATCTGCAATAATTTGGCAAAGCCTTGACAATGCCTATATTCCGTTAGATTCTTCTATAACAACTACAAATGGTGATACTTATAATATTGATCCTTTTATCACATATAGTAAAGACAATAGTCGGCACTCTTTACGAACTCGTTATTTGAAGGTGATAAACGATAATAGTACAAAAGGAAATGATGCTGGACAGGATAATGAATCTGAAATTTATTATACTGATTATCAATTTCAAAAGAACCTAGAAAAATGGGATCTGAGAATAACTACTGGAACAACTAATGAAATGGTTATTGCTCGTTCTGATTTGTTTAATGGAAATAATAACAGAAAAAATCATTCTATCTTTACTCAAATAGATAAAAAATGGAAAAGAATCAGTCTTTCTTTTGGAGGTCGTTTTGAATATTTTAATCTTACATCAAAAGAAAAATATTTTATTGGAGGAGATTCTATCAATTCCTTTACAGCTAGCAAACCTGTTTTAAGAGCCGGACTTAATTATAGAGTAGCAGAAGAAACCTATCTTAGAACTTCTTTTGGGCAAGGATATCGATTTCCATCAATGGCTGAACTTTTTATTTCAACCGATTTCTCAGGATTTAGAATTTATCCTAATCCTGAGTTAAAACCAGAAAGTGGTTGGAGTACAGAAATTGGTATAAAACAAGGATTGAAAATTGGAAAATGGATGGGCTATTTGGATGTCGCTGCTTTTTTGATGCGATATAATGATATGATGGAGTTTTCTTTTAGCCAGTGGGGCGACCCTGCAACTGACCTTATGGCTGGATTAGGATTCAAATCGATAAATGCTGGAGAAACACAAATAAGTGGAGTTGAACTTAGTGTGAGTAGCTCTGGTGAAATAACCCAAGATTTAACAATCAATATTCTGGCAGGATATACTTATATGAATCCTATTTCATTAAGCCCTGATGAATCATTGTATATGATTCAAGATACCATCCCATTGACTTATTCTAATTCTAGTTCTGATCCTTCTGTTTTGAAATATAGATATAAAAATATTGCAAAATTGGATGCCGAATTAATATATAAAGAGATCACAATTGGTATTAGTTTGAGGTATAACGATTTTATGCAAAATGTAGATAAAATTTTCACTGAAGATTTTATTGGTGGAGATCAAGGATTAATCTCTGGAATCAATACTGCACGAGATCGATTTAATAGTGGTGACTTTATTATTGATAGCCGAATTGCTTATAATTTAAGTGAAGAATTAAGATTAGGACTTATTGTAAATAATCTGCTAAATCGAGAGTATATGTCGCGTCCAGCTGATATGAAGATGCCAAGGACTTATGCTATACAGCTGAGTATGAAAATTTAAAATATGAGAATCTTAGGTATTATTCCTGCTCGATATAATTCTAGCCGTTTTCCTGGAAAACCACTTGCCGATATTGGTGGGAAAAGCATGATA
>CAYZIA010000111.1:0-4364 GCA_964478325.1 uncultured Weeksellaceae bacterium | reverse complement strand
CGCATGAAGTGCAACGATTTTTTTATTCTGCTGAGGAAGTAAATATTGCTTATAATGAAAAAATCGTTGCACTTCATGCGATGATAAAGGTTCGTGTAAAGGATGTAAAAAATAAATATTATATGATTGAAACTTCAGTTGGAAGAGTTCTATTTAATGAATTTGTCCCTGAAGAAGTAGGTTTTATAAATCAATTACTAACTAAAAAAGCATTAAGAAATATTATTGGAGATATCCTTAGTCAATGTGGGGTTTCTAAAACAGTCAAATTTTTAGATAATATAAAGAACATTGGTTATCAAATGGCATTTAAGGGAGGGCTTTCTTTTAATTTAGGAGATGTAATTGTTCCGCCAGAGAAAACTAAAATGGTAAAGGATGCTTATGACAAAGTAGACGAAGTGTATTCTCACTACAATTTAGGTGTAATTACCAATAATGAAAGATATAATCAAGTAATTGATATTTGGACTAATACCAATGCTCGATTAACTGAAACGGTAATGGGCCGACTTAGAAATGAAAGACAAGGATTTAATTCTCTTTATATGATGTTAGATTCAGGCGCAAGGGGTTCTAAAGAGCAAATTCGTCAGCTTTCAGGAATGAGAGGATTGATGGCAAAACCACAAAAATCGGGTGATCATGGAGAATCCATTATTGAGAATCCTATTATTACCAACTTTAGAGAAGGACTTTCTATTTTAGAGTATTTTATTTCTACCCATGGTGCGAGAAAAGGACTTGCAGATACAGCTCTAAAAACTGCAGATGCTGGTTATTTAACTAGGAGATTAGTAGATGTTTCTCAAGATGTAGTGATTACAGAGGAAGATTGTGGCACTTTACGTGGGCTTGTAACAACAGCACTTAAAAACAATGAGGATATTGTAGAAACCCTATCTGAAAGAATTGAAGGAAGAGTTTGCTTACACGATATTTATGATCCAGATAATGGTAAAATCATTGTTGAATCTGGAAGTGAAATAACACAAGTCATTGCTCAAAATATTGAAGAACGTGAAATTGAAGCAGTTGAGATTCGTTCTGCTCTTACTTGTGAAACTAGAAGAGGAATATGTAGTAAATGTTATGGTAGAAGTCTGGCTTCTGCAAAAATGGCTGAAAAAGGAGAGGCAGTTGGAGTTATTGCTGCTCAATCCATTGGAGAGCCAGGAACACAGCTTACTCTAAGAACTTTTCATGTTGGGGGTACTGCCTCTAGAACGGCTGCTGATTCAAGTATTACTATTAAGAATGATGGCAAGATAGAGAGTGAGGATTTAAAAACCGTTAAAACAAAGAATGATAATGGTGAGGATGTAGAAATTGTAATTAGTAGGACAGCCGAATTAAGAATAATTGATGAGAAATCGAACATTGTTTTAGCTACACATATCATTCCTTATGGCTCTAATATTTACAAAAAATCTGGGAAAGTAACTAAAGGAGATATAATTTGTGATTGGGATCCTTATAATGCATTAATTATTTCAGAGATTGCTGGAAAAATTGACTTTCAACATATTGAAGAAGGAATAACTTATAGAATTGAATCGGATGAACAAACAGGACATCAAGAAAAAGTAATTATTGATAGTAGAGATAAAACGAGAAATCCTGCAATTATTATAAAAGGAAAAGGGGTAGAAAGAAATTATAGTATTCCGGTGAAAGCACATATTGCAGTAGATGAAGGAGAAAAACTAAAAGCTGGAACTGTAGTAGCAAAGATCCCTAGAGCACAAGGATCTTCTGGTGATATTACTGGTGGTCTTCCAAGAGTTACTGAACTTTTTGAAGCAAGGAATCCATCTAATCCAGCTGTAGTATCTGAAATTGATGGGATAATCTCATTCGGACCAAGAATTAAAAGAGGTAATAAAGAGATCATTGTAACACCAAAAGATGGTAAAGAAAAGAAATTCTTAGTTCCACTTTCAAAACACATCTTGGTGCAAGAGAATGATTTTGTAAAAGCAGGAACACCACTTTGTGATGGAGTGATTACACCAAGAGATATCTTAGCTATTAAAGGGCCAACTATTGTGCAAGAATATATTGTAAATGAGGTTCAAGAGGTTTATAGATTGCAAGGCGTGAAAATTAATGATAAACATTTTGAGGTAGTTGTAAGACAAATGATGAGAAAAGTAGAAGTAGTTGATTCAGGAGACACTAAATTATTGGAGAAACAACTGGTAAATAAGATTGATTTTATGGAAGAAAACGATTCGATTTTTGATAAGAAATATATTGAAGATGCTGGTGATTCTACAACATGCCAACAAGGGCAATTAATTACTGCAAGACAATTAAGAGAGGAGAACTCCCGACTAAAAAGAAAAGATATGAAACTCATTGAGTCTCGAGATGCTATCCCAGCAATTTCTCGTCCGATACTTCAAGGAATTACGAGAGCTTCATTACAAACCGATAGTTGGATCTCAGCAGCTTCTTTCCAGGAAACCACAAAAGTATTGAATGAAGCAGCTATTAGGGCGAAAAGAGATGCTCTTAGAGGACTGAAAGAGAATGTAATTGTTGGGCATAAGATTCCAGCAGGAACTGGCCTTATTGATGGTAGCGATTTGATAGTTGGCTCACAATCTGAATTTGATGAATTAGTAGAAAATCAGGAAGAGATAGTAGGGCAAGAGGAAGTAATAATAACGGAAGACTAAAATTATTTAATTATGTCAGAAGAAAAAAAACAAGAAGGCCTGAATATTGAGCTTACTGAAGAAGTAGCTGAAGGGACTTATAGCAATATTGCTATTATCAACCATTCTCCATCTGAATTTGTAGTTGATTTTATTCAAATGATGCCAGGAGTTCCTAAGGCAAAAGTAAAATCAAGAATTATTCTCACACCTCAGCATGCAAAACGTTTGATGAATGCTTTGGATGATAATATCTCAAAATTTCAAGCACAACATGGAGAAATAAAAGATATTGACCCTACTGGTGGAATTCCCATGAATTTTGGGGGTCCTACTGCAGAAGCTTAAAAAAATAACTCAGCTTGGTTATTTTATGTACTTTTTTAAGAAATCAATCTCATACAATAAAAGAAAGAATTGATGTTTAGTTTGTTAGAAGTTCTATAATTACAAATACTCCAAGAATGACTGATGCAATTCCGTTTGTAGTGAAGAATGCCAAATTTATCTTGCTTAGATTATTGTGTTTTACCAAAGTGTTTTGATATATGAGTAGTACAGCAAAGATAGAGAAGCCTATCCAATAAAATTTTCCAAATTCAGGATAATTTCCAATCTTTAAAAGTAATAGTATTGTTATAAGATGTAAAAATTTTACAAGATGCAATGCATTTCTTTTTCCTATTAAAACTGGAATAGAATGTAGTTTTTGGGTTTTGTCAAATTCTTCATCCTGCAAAGAATAAACGATATCAAAACCACTTACCCAAGATAGAACTACAAATGAAAAAAGAATGGGAATAAGATTAAAGATACCGCTTACTGCTAAATAAGCACCAATAGGTGCTAATGAAAGTCCTAATCCTAAAACTAAATGACAAAGAGACGTAAATCGTTTTGTATAACTATAGCCTAAAATGGTAATTAAGGCCAATGGGGATAGAGCAAAACAAAGTGAATTGATAAAATATGTAGTTATAATAAACAGGAAAGAATTTACAATCACAAAAAGTAGTACTTTTTCTTCAGTAATTGTACCATTTGGTATTTCTCTTACCTGTGCTGTTCTCTCGTTTATCTTATCAATATCTCTATCAATATATCGGTTAAAAGCCATTGCAGCTGATCGAGCAAACACCATACAAAGCACTACATATAGTAAAGTTATCCATTCAAAATTGTATTGCTGTGCAGCTAGAAAAAAACCAATAAGTGCAAATGGCATTGCAAATATTGTATGGCTAAATTTTATTAATGATAAATATTTTTTCATTAGAAATATTTATCAAATGAGATTGTTGAATCTTTTGTTATTAACCAATTCTGATCAATTTTTTTAAAATCTAACCAAAATAATCCGTTAGGATGATCATTTGCTCTGATAAGTTCCCATTCCCCATTTACAATTGCAGTTTTCTTGGAGGTTATCTCTATATCTAATATCTCAAATCTAAATTCCCCCATACTATATTTTGTTGGGTAACTATTTTTATACCTTTCTAATGTGTTCTCCCATCCATATGCTGGTTTATGATTTAGTGAAGTAAATATTAGCTTCTCAGATTTCCAATACCCTTGCATAAACCCATCAATATCTCCATTATTCCAACATTTCTTTTGGGTATCTAGAATCTTTTTTATAGCATCAATTTCTAAGGAATCCTGTACTATAGTGTCAATAGCATTGGTATTATTCATATT
>CAYZIA010000110.1:0-4559 GCA_964478325.1 uncultured Weeksellaceae bacterium | reverse complement strand
TGGAGATTATTTCTCTAAAGCAAATTTTGATAATAGTACTACCTCAAAATCTTTAACAAAACAAATCTCTGAAAAAGCACTACGTTATGATTTAACAGTTCCTTTTGCTCGTTTTGTAGTACAAAATCGTAACGATATTGCTTTTCCTTTTAAACGCTATCAAATGCAAAATGTTTGGCGTGCTGATAGACCACAAAAAGGAAGATATAGAGAATTTTATCAATGTGATGCTGATGTAATTGGCACAGATTCCTTGCTTTGTGAGGTTGAGTTAGTTCAGCTTTATGATGACGTTTTTTCACAGCTAAAAATACCTAATGTTGACATTTGTATTAATAACCGAAAAGTGTTGAACGGAATGGTTGAACTAATGGGCGCAACAGACTCTTTTGAAGATATTGTAATTACACTTGACAAATTAAGTGCTATTGGATTGCAAAAAACAAAAACGGAGTTGCTTGAAAAAGGAGTGAAAACTGATTCTCTCTCAATATTAGATGCTTTTTTAAGCACTAAGAATGTTTCTGATTTATCCTCACTTTTGTCCCAATCAGAAGTAGGTAAGAAAGGACTACAAGAGTTACAATTTGTAATTAATAATATAACAGATTTAGGATTGCAATCAACTAATTTAGTTTTTGATATTACTTTAGCAAGAGGACTTAATTATTATACAGGTTGTATTCTGGAAGTAAAAGCAAATGATGTGCAAATTGGTTCGATTGGAGGAGGCGGAAGATATGACGATTTAACTTCTAATTTTGGGTTAAAAGACATTTCAGGAGTTGGTATTTCTTTTGGAATTGATCGGATTTATTTAGTAATGGAAGAGCTTGGATTATTTCCTAAAGATATTGATCTAAGCACCAAAGTAATGTTTGCTAATTTTGGTGAAAAAGAAAGTCAATTTTGTCTACCATTATTAAAGAAATTAAGAGATAATGGTATAAGTTCAGAGTTGTATCCTAAATCAGATAAAATGAAAAAGCAAATGACTTATGCAAATAATAAAGGGGTTCAGTTTGTAGTTTTAGTTGGTGAGAACGAAATGAGATCGGGTGTATTAACAGTAAAAGAGATGAATACTGGATTGCAAAATAATTTAAATATTACCGATTTAATTAAGCAATTATCATAAATGGCAAAAATATATAGAATAGGAGATAAGCCACTTACTATTTCAGTTCTTGCTGAGATTATTGAAACAAATAGGCCTTTAGCTTTAAGTATAAATGCTAAAAAGAAGATAAAAGATTGTCGTAAATATTTAGATAATAAGATCGAGAAACAAGAACAACCAATTTATGGTATAAATACTGGTTTTGGAGCATTGTGTAACCAGAAAATATCCAATAAAGAATTAGCAAAATTACAAAAGAATCTGGTTTTATCTCATGCCTGTGGAACTGGAGAAGAAGTACCTCAAGAAATAGTAAAAATCATGCTATTTTTAAAATTACAATCTCTTTCTTATGGACATTCAGGAGTTCAACTAAAAACAGTGGAACGTCTTATAGATATGTTCAATAAAGGTATTTTACCTGTAATTTATCAGCAAGGTAGTCTGGGTGCATCTGGTGATTTGTCTCCATTGGCTCATTTATCTTTACCATTGATAGGAGAGGGAGAAGTAGATATTCCAGGCATATCTGATAATGGGTATTATAAAAGGAGGAAATCTTCTAGAATATTGAAAGAGATGAATTGGAAGCCAATCCAGTTACAATCTAAAGAAGGATTAGCACTTTTAAATGGCACACAATTTATGAGCGCCTATGGCGTGTGGAGTTTGATAAAAGCACAGAGAATCTCTTATTTGGCAGATATGATATCTAGTATTTCATTAGAGGCTTTTGATGGTAGAAGCGAGTTCTCTGAGGCTTTACTTCATCAAATCCGACCATTTAAGGGTCAATTAAAAACAGCAGCAAATATTCGTGAGTTTTTAAATGATAGTGAGATTCAGAAAAGTGAAACGAAACATGTGCAAGACCCTTATTCTTTCAGATGTATTCCTCAAGTACATGGGGCTACAAAAGATGTTATAAATCATGTTAAAGACATCTTTATAACTGAAATAAATTCAGTTACGGATAACCCTACAATTTTTGTTAAAGAAGATAAAATTATTTCAGGTGGTAATTTTCACGGGCAGCCACTCGCAATGGCAATGGACTATTTGGCAATTGGGCTTGCAGAACTGGGCTCTATCTCAGAAAGAAGAATTTATCAGCTTATCTCCGGGGAAAGAGGATTACCTTCTTTTTTGACATCCAAAGCTGGTCTTAATTCAGGAATGATGATTCCTCAATATACAGCTGCGAGTATTGTAAGCCAAAATAAACAATTGTGTACGCCTGCATCAGTGGATTCTATCGTGTCATCAAACGGACAAGAAGACCATGTAAGCATGGGTGCAAATTCTGCTACAAAATTATATAGAGTGGTAGAAAATACTGAGCGTATTTTAGCCATTGAAATGTTAAATGCTACACAAGGTTTAGCATTTAGAAATTTAAAATCTTCTGATTTTATTGAGAAAGTTCTAGATATTTATCGTGATCAAGTTAAATTTCTAGATAATGATAGATTATTACACAGAGATATTGAGAGGTCTATTTTATTCTTACAGCATATTGGGATAGATGCTGACTTACTTTAATTTTCAAAAACATATTCTAGAATATTGCACCCCATTTGGAGTGCCTTTAATCGAATCTTCTCACTATTATTATGTACTTCTTTGTCTTCCCATCCATCCCCTAGATCAGACTCGTACGTGTAAAGACATAATAATCTTCCATCACTAATTATTCCAAAAGCTTGTGATGATTTTGCATTATGTTCGTGAATTTTAGGTAGCCCATTAGGAAACTCATATTTAGCATGAAAGATAGGATGATTTATAGGTAGTTCCACTAAATCTATCTCTGGAAAAACCTTTCTTATTTCAGTACGGACAAAAGGATCCATGCCGTAATTATCATCTATATGCAAAAAACCTCCAGCCATAAGATAAGTACGTAGATTCTCAGCTTCTTTAATAGAGAAAACTATATTTCCATGTCCTGTCATATATAAGAAAGGGTAGTTAAATATATCACTACTACCGACTTCTACAGTTGCTGGTTCTTTTTTTATATTTGTTCCAATATTTTCATTGCTAAATGCAATAAGATTGGGTAGGGCAGTAGGGTTTGCATACCAATCACCACCACCATTGTATTTGAGCACAGCTATTTGATAAGTGTTTTGCCCAAATGAGGCTATAGAAATAAAGCAGATAAATATTAATAGAAACCTTTTCATAAGTAGGGTTATTTATTTAACTTATATAATGTTATTCCAGTGAGTAATCCGCAAATTCCAGACAATGTATATATCACAACAAAAGTCATATCTTCTAAGTATTTACTTCCAAATAATGGTTGATCACAAGAAATAGCAAACCACCAGATTATTTGACCGATTAAATAAAATACAAATGTTAATATTAACAGAGCGCCTACTTTTTTCATTTATTTAATATTTATACTATGTACAGCTACAATTCCTGCTGTTTCTGTTCGTAACCTACTTGTTCCCAAACTTACTTCTTTAAATTGATTTTGCAAAGCCAATTCAATTTCTTTTGGACTGAAGTCTCCCTCAGGTCCAATTAAGATTAAGGTTTTTTCTGTTTTATTTACTATCTTTAATTCATTCTTTTCACCATTCTCACAATGGGCAATATACTTAGCACCTTTAAAATCTTGTTTAATAAAGTCTTTTACAGTAACTATCTCATTAAGTTTAGGCAAATGGAATTTTAAAGATTGTTTCATGGCAGAAAGTAAGATTCTATTACATCTCTCTGCTTTCAGTATCTTTCTTTCAGATCTACTACAAATAATTGGAGTAATTTCATCAATACCAATCTCAGTAGATTTTTCTAAGAACCATTCAAATCTATACATGTTTTTAGTAGGAGCAATAGCAATGTGTAAATGATAATTGTGTTGTTTTGGTTTTTGTTCACTTTTTACAATTCTAACGCTAGTCTTTTTGCTATCTGGAATAGTTACTTTGCCAATATACATATTCCCTTTGCCATCAGTAAAGCTTAACATGTCGCCTTCCTTTTTGCGTAAAACTTGTATTGCATGTTTGCTTTCTTCAGCGGTTAGTCTTATTTCCTTTTTAGGATTTTTTAAATAGAAAAGTTGCATGAGTCAAAAATAAAAAAAGGGCTCGAATACGAACCCTTTTCTAAAATTTATATTTCCTAAAAATTAAACTCGAGTTGTTGATTTTGGTGCTGCTTCTAAAATTTCAATATTAGCATTATCAGCAAATTGCTCAAAGTTTTTATTAAAAGCATCAGCTAACTTATTAGCTTTTATATCATAAGCTGACTTATCTCTCCAAGTATTTCTTGGGTTTAATATCTCAGATGGCACATTAGGACATGTTTTTGGCATTTGTAAGCCAAAAACCACATGCTTTGTATAATCAACCGCTTCCAGCCCTCCATTTAAGATGGCTGTAATCATAGCTCGAGTATCTTCAAGTGATATTCT
>CAYZIA010000109.1:0-4568 GCA_964478325.1 uncultured Weeksellaceae bacterium | reverse complement strand
TCGTACTCCATCATGAATGGCGACAATACTTTCCTCATCTACCTTTCTTAACCCATTTTTAACTGAACTAAAACGATTAATCCCTCCATCAACAAGAATATGTTTTAGTTCGAAATTATAATCTTTGCAAAGCGTCTTCCAATTTTTAATTTGAGATTTTGGAAGCACCAAAATTCTTTTGTCAAAATCAGCAAAAGCATTTAAGGTGTGCATTAAAATGGGGAAATCATTTAATAGTAAAAATTGTTTTGGAATATCCGCATTCATGCGTTTTCCTTTCCCAGCAGCTACTATTAAAGCATTTTTTTTCATTTCAAATAATCAGCATAGCATCTCCATAAGTATAGAAATTATATTTCTTTTTCACGGCTTCTTTATAAGCTCTCATTGTAAGATCGTGCCCAGCAAAAGCACTTATTTGCATCAGTAAAGTAGATTTTGGCAAATGAAAGTTTGTAAGCATACAAGTAGGAATTTTAAAATCATAAGGGGGAAAAATAAATTTGTTGGTCCATCCTTTAAAAGGAACAACTGTTTTTTTGGTAGTAACCGAACTTTCAATTGTCCTAACAGAAGTAGTCCCAACTGCACAAATCTTCTTCCCTTTATTGATTCCTGTATTAATGATATTTGCTGCATTTTCTGTAATATTTATCTCCTCTGAATCCATTTTATGTTTGGAAAGATCTTCCACCTCAACCTCTCTAAAAGTTCCTAAGCCAACATGCAGTGTAATCTCAGCAAAATCAATTCCTTTTATTTCCAATCGCTTCATTAATTCTCGACTAAAATGTAAGCCAGCAGTTGGGGCTGCAATTGCTCCACTATGTTTGGCATAAATAGTTTGATACCTTTCATCATCTTCTTCAGTTGGTGATCGGTTGATGTATTTTGGGAGTGGCGTTTCTCCTAATCTTGTTAAGGTTTCTTTAAACTCATTATAAGAGCCATCAAATAAAAATCTTAGTGTTCTTCCTCTTGACGTTGTGTTGTCAATTACTTCTGCAATAAGCTCATCATCTTCTCCAAAATAAAGTTTATTGCCAATTCTTATTTTTCTTGCAGGATCAACCAATACATCAAAAAGTCGACTATCTTTATTTAGTTCTCTTAGTAAAAACACCTCAATTCTAGCACCTGTCTTTTCTTTATTCCCGTAAAGGCGAGCAGGGAAAACCTTGGTATTGTTTAAAATCATCACATCCCCTTTGTCAAAATAATCAATAATATCTTTAAATTTTTTATGTTCAATCTTCCCACTTTCTCGGTCTAGAATCATTAACTTTGATTCATCTCGATTTTTAGCAGGTTTTTTTGCTTTTCTTACTTCTGGTAAGGAGAAAACAAAGTGTGAAAGTTTATATTTCATTATTTGTGATTTCATAGTAAAATGTCTTGATTTTTTAAGGAGCGAATATACTACATTCAATGGCAGAAGTCAAGAGTTACAGCAGTTTGATTTTTTCTTCTACCTCATTAAGAGAAAAAGCATCTTCTAAGTTGTATCTTCCAATCTTTGTTCTACATAGTTTTGATAAGTAAGCTCCACTATTTAAAGCTCTTCCAAAATCATTTGCAATGGAACGGATATAAGTGCCTTTTCCACAAGAAATTTTAAAACTAACTTTTGGAAGATTAATATCGATAATTTCAAAAGAATGAACCATAACTTTTCTTTCTTTTATTTTTACCTCTTCATTTTTCCTAGCAAAGTTGTACAGTCGTTTACCATCCTTCTTTATTGCCGAAAAAACAGGAGGAATCTGTGTTATCTCTCCGACAAACTGCTTAGTGACTTTCTCTAATAATTGCTTTGTAATATGAGCGGTATCAAAAGTATGATTAACCTTAGTTTCTCTATCAAAAGACGGAGTTGTAGCACCTAAAGTAAATTGACCAGTATAGGTTTTTTCTTGCCCCTGAACCTCCTCTATTTGTTTTGTAAATTTTCCTGTACAGAGAATTAAAAGCCCTGTAGCTAAAGGATCCAAAGTACCAGCATGCCCCACTTTTATTTTTTTTATTTGTAGCTTTTTCTTTATTAGATTCCGTACTTTTTTCACTATATCAAATGACGTCCATTCTAGAGGTTTGTTTATTAAAAGCAGAGTCCCAGAAACAAAATTACTGCTTTTATCTATTTTGCTTGGCGTAATTACTGGCAAGGGAATTGATGATTTGAAAAAAGAAGAATAACAATAATTCCTAACGAAAAACAGTAGTATGCAAAGTATTTCAACTGACTATTTTTCACCAGTTTTATCATCCATTTACAAGCAAAAAGTCCAGTAAAGAAAGCAAAAACAAAGCCAATTAAAAGGGGTAGAAAATTAGCATCAGTTGTAGAAATTTCTCCTGAAAGAATATTTTCTGTCATTTTTCCAAAAATTAAAGGGATTACCATCAAGAAAGAAAAACGAGCAGATTTTTCTTTGTCAATTCCTAAAAGAACAGCAGTAGAAATAGTAGCTCCCGAACGAGAAATCCCTGGTAATATTGCTATTGCTTGTGAAATTCCAATCAAAACAGCGTTTTTGAATCCTACATTTTTTTCTGAAATTTTTGCTTTGTCCGCAAAAAAAAGAAGCAATCCAGTTAAAAGTAACATCCCGCCGACCAAAATTAATTGCCCACCAAAAAGAGCTTCAATTTCACTTTCAAAAAATATCCCAATACATATTGCTGGAATCATGGAGAATATAATTTTTACAGAAAACCGAAAACTTTTATTATTTTTAAATCCAAAAAGTCCAGAAAAAATTTCGACAATATCTTTCCTGAAAATAAAAATGGTGGAAAGGGCAGTAGCAAAATGTAAAACCACTGTCATAAGCATACTTTCTTTAGCGATAATTTCATAAGGGAAAACACATTTTACAATCTCGAGATGTCCACTACTACTTACGGGCAAAAACTCAGTCAATCCTTGAATAATCCCAAGGATAATAGCACTTAAATTTTCCATTTGTTACTTCTGTTTTTGTTTGTACATTATCGCAAAAATCTCAATAATAAAGCCAGTAGCAATTAAAATTGGTGCAAGGGTTAATCTTTGGAAGTCGAATATTTTGTCACTAAAAACAGTTGGATCATCCGAGCCGCCACCAATCATTAGAAAAAGCCCAACACAAATAAGGGCAATCCCCAGAAGCATTAACACATAGTTCTGTTTTGCAAATGCAAAGTCCAAATTATTTTTGTCTTTCATAATTATAAATAAATTTCACTTTCTTTTATTCTAAGGTATTTCCTTAGCGCTAAGAAAGTAGAGAGCCACGTAAATAAAATTCCCGCTACAAATATACTAGCAAAAATAATACCCATACTTTTAAAATCTTGAATGTTTAGAAAATCGGGCATATCACTCTGCAAAAGCTGAAAAATAGTAAGCAGCATACAAATAGCAACAAGTGAGCTATACATTCCATTGTAAATACTATCAGATAAAAACGGACTTTTTATAAATTTATTGGTCGCTCCAACCAATTTCATAGTACGAATTAAAAATCGTTTAGAATAAACAGAAAGACGGATAGTATTATTGATAAGAGTAAAGGAAATGATAAAAAGTAAAAGGCAAAAAGAAAGTAGAAAAATACTCATCTTTCTCACATTTTCATTTATTTTTTCTACCAAATCTTTTTGGTAAAATACCTCATGAATTAAGTCGTTTTTTGTTAGTTCTTCTTTCAAAATACGTAAGCTATCTGGGTTGGCATAAGTTGCTTTTAGCTTTATATCAATAGATTCCAATAGAGGGTTATAGCCCAAAAAAGAAATAAAATCTTCTCCCAATTGCTCTTGAAGTTCGGTTGCAGCATCTTCTTTACTCACCCAATCAGTTTCTAAAGAATATGCTTTTGAATCAATTAATTTCTGCAATTGCATAATATTTATATCTTTCTCTCCTTCTTTTATCATTACTGAAAAACCAATATTTTGTTTTATATGATTGGAAAGCCGGTTAGCATTAAGCAGTAAAAATCCTAAAATTCCTAGAAGAAAAAGTACCAAAGACATGCTTATTACTATGGACATTGAAGAGGATTTTATTTTATTTTTTAATGACATAGATTTTTAAGTATTCATATCAAATGTCAAAAATAAAAAAATACATTCAGTATTTCCTTAACTTTGCCACAACTTAAAAGATTTAATATGGAGTATAATTTTTTGGAGATAGAGAAGAAGTGGCAGGATTATTGGAGAAAAAATGAAACATATAAGGTTTTTGAGGATTCTTCAAAAGAAAAATATTATGTTTTAGATATGTTTCCTTATCCTTCTGGGGCAGGGTTACATGTTGGTCATCCCTTAGGATATATTGCTTCTGATATTTTTTCCAGATATAAAAGGTTAAAAGGATTTAATGTATTGCATCCAATGGGGTTTGATTCTTTTGGGTTACCAACAGAACAATATGCAATACAAACAGGAATTCATCCTGCAGTTGCTACCAAAGATAACACAGATAGATACAGAAAACAATTAGAGCAAATCGGTTTTTCGTTTGATTGGAGTAGAGAGGTTCAAACTTCTGATCCAAGCTATTATAAATGGACACAATG
>CAYZIA010000108.1:0-4684 GCA_964478325.1 uncultured Weeksellaceae bacterium | reverse complement strand
CTCTATCTTTAGTAAAATATTTTTATGATAATAATTCCTAATTCTTGAAATAGACGGGTATTCTGGACCTAACACTCTATGCCCAAAACTTTTACGTAATTGAGTAGCCAACTGATTAGCTGCTTTGTCTAATTTATTTTTATCTCTATGTTTTAGAGTAATACCTATTATTCTACTAAAAGGAGGATAATTAAATAATTTTCTTTCGGCAATTTGTTCTCTATAGAAATGCTTAAAATCGTGTGCTTTCAAAAGCTGAATTACACTATGAGTATCATCATAAGTTTGAAGTAAAACCTTGCCTTGCTTTCCTTTTCTGCCTGCTCTACCTGCCACTTGCATCATTAGTTGGAAGGCTCTTTCGTGAGCCCTAAAATCAGGATAATGCAACATATTATCGGCATTTAGAATACCAACCACAGCCACATTATCAAAATCCAAACCTTTAGTTACCATTTGTGTGCCCACTAAAATATCAATTCTTCCCTGTTCAAATTCTCTGATTATTTCTTGATGAGCAAACTTTCTTCTTGTAGTATCATAATCCATTCTATTTATAGTTGCTTCTGGTAATAAAACGTTTAAACTCTCGTGAACTTGCTCAGTACCAAATCCCTTACTATCAAAATCGGTAGCATTACAAGAAGGACAAATAGTTGGGAGATTTTCTGTAAATCCACAGTAATGGCACTTGATTTTATTTTGCCATTTATGGTAGGTTAAGCTGACATCACAATACTTACAGTTTGGCGTAAAAGCACAAGTAACACAGCTCAAAATAGGTGAATATCCTCTCCTGTTTTGAAACAAAATAACTTGTTTCCCGTTTGCAATAGTTTCTTTAATCTCATCAAGAAGTTCTGGAGCAAACTGAGCTTGCATTTTCTTCTTTAAGTATGCTTTTCTGATATCTATACATTCTATCTTTGGAAGCTTTAGATCCTGATATCTACTATTTAATTCTACCAAATGATATTTTCTTTCTATTGCATTATAGTAGCTCTCCAAGGCAGGAGTGGCAGAACCCAATAACAAAGAAGAATTATGAATATTTGCTAGATAGATAGCAGCATCTCTTGCATGATATCTTGGAGTTGGTTGATGCTGCTTGTAGGAAGGATCGTGTTCCTCATCTACAATAATGAGTCCTAAATTATCATAAGGAAGAAATAGTGAAGAACGAGCTCCTAACATAATGGGATATTGCACCTTTTCTTTGTCTTTTTCTTGCACAGCTTTCCATACCTCTACCCTTTCAGAATTATTAAGATGAGAGTGGGTTACACCTACTTTATTTCCAAAATGTTTCCTAAGTCGATTAATGATTTGAGTAGTAAGTGCAATTTCTGGCAAAAGATAAAGAACCTGTTTACATTTTGCTAATTGCTCCTCTATTAGTTTGATGTAGATTTCTGTTTTTCCTGATGAAGTTACCCCATGTAGAAGACAAACTTTCCTTTCTTTAAATCCTTCTTTTATTTGATCATATGCTTTTAGTTGCGGCTTGGTTAATTTTTTGGAGATCTCTACTTCTTTATAGGTTCTTAAAAGACGGCTGATACTTTGACGTTCTATTTTTAAAACACCTTTTTTTACTAGCGCAATCAAAACTCCCCTACTTACTTTTGTTTTCTTTAATAAATCTGAGACAGTCCATTTCTTCTTTGGAAATTTTATTCTTAAAGTAGAAAAATCCAGGAGCAATTGCTCTTGCTTTTCTGTTAGTTTTACTTGTAAATTTTCATCTGCTAATTCTACAACTCGAATAATCTTTTCTTTATACTTGTCATGCAAATCTTCTTTTATTAATACAATCTCTTTACGAATCATGTTATTAATAATGGTAAAAACACTTTTGTTGTTTATTAGTGGAATAATTTCTTGTACCAGCAATTCTTCCTGATTTAAAAGTGCATTCACAATACGTGTTTCGTTTTCACTAAAGTCTTCCATGTCTCCATCAAAATCAGAATGGATAATAACTTTGGATTCACTTGCTAATTTGAAGGAGGAAGGTAATGCTGCATTCATCACATCTCCTAAATTACACATGTAATATTCCGCTATCCAAAACCAAAATTGCAATTGTTTCTCATTTACAATTGGGTTCTCATCTAAAATGGCTAAAAGCTCTTTAGCATCGTACTCTTTAGGTCTTTCATCATGAATTTTGATCACAATTGCCGTGTATAATTTTCTACTTCCAAACTGCACCACTACTCTTTGACCAATGTTTAGATCCAAATCTATTTCGGCCAAGTAGGTAAAACTCCCATGAATAGGAAGAGGAAGAATTACATCTACATATTTTACTATGTTAGTCATGATGATATGGTTCGTTTCTTAAAATTGTATATGCTCGGTAGAGTTGTTCTACAAAAAATAACCGCACCATTTGGTGAGAGAAAGTCATCTTTGAAAGAGATATTTTCTCATTTGCTCTTTTGTAGACCTCATCTGAAAAACCATAAGCTCCACCAACAACAAAAACCAAGCATTTCTTGCCACCAGTCATCCAGTTTTGTAATCTTTTAGAAAACTCAACAGATAAATAATTTTTTCCTTTCTCATCTAGAAGAAGTATATAATCAGTATCTTGCAATGTTTTCAGAATAAGTTTTCCTTCTTTTTTTATCAGCTCAGAAATAGATAAATTTTTAGCATTTTTAATGTTTGGAATTTCAATTATTTCAAAGGAGCAATAGTGTCTTAATCGGGTCTGAAACTGAGAAAATCCTTCTATCAAATACTTTTCGCTTGTCTTTCCAATAGTAAGTAATACAATCTTCATTTTTTGTATTTTTGACAAAATTAACAATTTGTATTTTGACTAAACAGGAGGATCTAAGAAAGTTCATAACTAACGCCTTAAAAGAGGATGTAGGAAATGGCGACCATAGTGCTATTTCTTGTATTTCAAGACAGACTAAGAATAGAGCAGAACTTTTAGTGAAACAAGAAGGTGTGATAGCAGGAGTTGAATTATCAGAGATGATCTTTCATCAGATTGATTCTTCTTTAAAAGTAGATCAAATACTAAAAGATGGTGACAGAGTAGATCTTGGTGATATTGCTTTTGTTGTTGAGGGAAATTCCATTTCTATTTTAACTGCTGAGAGATTAGTGTTAAATTGTATGCAACTAATGAGTGCAATTGCTACAAAAACAACTTATCTTAATTCTTTAATCTCTGATACAAATTGTAAATTATTAGACACAAGAAAAACATTCCCGCTAAATAGAATAATTGAAAAATGGGCAGTAAAGATTGGTGGTGGAAAAAATCATAGATTCGGACTATATGATATGATTATGATAAAAGATAATCACATTGATTTTGGAGGAGGAATTACAAACTCTATTCAGAAAACAAGACAATATCTTGCTGAAAAGAATAAAAATTTAGAGATTATTGTGGAAGCAAGAAATCTGGAGGAAGTAAATGAGATATTAAATATTGGAGGGGTAAAACGAATTCTGCTAGATAATTTTGACTATGAAGATACCAAAAAAGCAGTTGAAATTATTGGAGACAAATGCGAAACAGAGTCCTCTGGCGGAATTAATGAAGAAACCATTGTAGAATATGCAAAATGTGGGGTTGATTTTATTTCGGTTGGAGCACTTACTAATACAATTGAAAATTTTGATTTAAGTCTAAAAGCCCTAAAATGAATCTTCTAAAGAAACTATCAAAACAAATAAAACCTCTTGGTTTCTCAGGACTCAGTATTTATGATGTAGCTATTTTCTTTTGGAAAGGGCTAATAAAAGGGGCTATTACTACACGAGCATCTTCTTTAGCTTTCAATTTCTTCTTGGCATTTTTTCCTTCTATTATCGTTTTTTTTACCCTCATTCCTTATATACCAATTGAGGGATTGCAAGAAACGTTAATGGAATTATTGGGCACTGTTTTGCCGCCATCTACCAATGAAATTACTTTTCAAACTTTGGAAGATATTATCAATAATCCTAGAGGTGGCTTGCTTTCTATTGGTTTTATCTTAGCACTTTACTTCTCTACTAATGGAATAAATTCGCTTATTGAAGCCTTTAATTCGTCTTATCATATTAGGGAAATTCGCCCACTTATTCAGCAAAGAATCTTATCCCTTGGACTTACAATTTTACTTTCTGTCATGCTAATAATCTCTATTGGACTAATTATATTTGGAACAGTAGTTATAAATTATTTAGTAAATACTGAAATAATTACTACTAGTGCAGCAGATTTAATTATTTATGGAAAATGGATAGTGATGCTTAGCATGCTCTTTTTCGGAATCTCCATTCTGTTTTATTTAGGTCCAGCCCTTAAAAGCAAATGGAAACTTTTTAGTCCTGGTTCAATCTTTGCAACAATCTTTATTATCATTACCTCTATTGGATTTAATTATTATATCCAGAATTTTTCGCAATACAACAAAATTTATGGTTCTATTGGAACCTTAATGATTATCCTACTTTGGATGTATTTTAATTCTATTATTTTACTTACTGGCTTTGAACTAAATGTCAGTATCTTAAATGCTACAAATAAAAGTAAGAATCTCAAATAAGAATTGTAAATTTGCAATCCAAAATATTTTATTATGAAACAAATACTTTCTACCTTATTGTTATTTTGTACTATATTATCTTTTGCTCAAGAGAAATATAATCCTCTGGCAAAACCAAACAC
>CAYZIA010000107.1:0-4738 GCA_964478325.1 uncultured Weeksellaceae bacterium | reverse complement strand
TCTATCTCCAAATCCAGGAGCTTTTACAGCAGCCACTTTTAGTGCACCTCTTAGTTTATTTACGACCAAAGTAGAAAGGGCTTCTCCATCCACATCTTCTGCAATAATTAAAAGTGGTCTTCCACCTTTGGCAGTTTGCTCCAATATTGGCAACAAATCTTTCATTGTCGAGATTTTTTTATCATAAATAAGGATATAAGGATTTTCTAATTCGGTTTCCATTTTGTCTGCATCTGTAATAAAATAGGGAGAAAGATAACCCCTATCAAACTGCATTCCTTCTACAACTTCAACAGTAGTTTCTGTTCCTTTTGCCTCTTCTACAGTTATTACTCCCTCTGTTTTTACTTTCTTCATAGCCTCTGCAATTAGCGCGCCAATACTATTATCATTATTAGCAGAAATAGCTGCTATTTGCTCTATTTTCTCATAAGAATTTCCAACCTCTTTGGCTTGTTTTCCTATATCAGCTACAATAGAGGAGACCGCCTTATCCATCCCCCTTTTAAGATCCATTGGGTTGGCTCCAGCTGCAACATTCTTAAGTCCTGCAGAGATGATGGCTTGTCCCAAAACAGTTGCCGTTGTAGTTCCATCACCAGCCAGATCATTAGTTTTTGAAGCCACTTCTTTGAGCATTTGTGCCCCCATATTCTCAATTTGGTTTTCCAATTCAATTTCTTTGGCTACTGTGACGCCATCTTTAGTAATGCCAGGAGCACCAAATTTTTTATCAATTATTACATTTCTTCCTTTCGGACCTAATGTAACTTTTACTGCATTTGCAAGCGAATCTACTCCTTTTTTTAGAGCATCTCTTGCTTTTGTATCAAATGTGATTTCTTTTGCCATGTTTTTAATTATTTAATGATTGCTAAAATGTCTGATTCTTTCATGATAAGATAATCCTCTCCATCATATTTTAGTTCGGTTCCAGAATATTTTCCGTACAATATATTGTCACCTACTTTTACAGTTATCGGATTCTCTTTAGTTCCTTTTCCCACTGCTATAATACTTCCTTTTTGTGGCTTCTCTTGAGCAGTATCCGGAATAATAATTCCAGAAGCAGTTTTGGTCTCGGCAGCAGCAGCTTGTACAAGTACTCTGTCTGCTAGTGGTGTAATTTTTGTTTTAGTCATTTTTAATTTTTTATTTAAGTTAAGATTTTGTTCTGAAAGCTATTAAGTACATAAAGTGTGCCAAAGCAGGACAAGATGTAAATTTGTCAGTTTTCTTTTCAGAAAATGATAACTACTCGTCAGCAGCTGGATTTGTAATTGGCAAATTTGGCACTTGTTGTGGTACAATTGACTGATCAATTTGTTCTTGCATAATCGATTCTGGATCGTCTGTATTTATTCTAGGAATAGCAAAATTAGATAGCAAGCTAAGCGAAATGAGTGCTATTGCCAATGTCCAAGTAGCTTTTTCCAAGAAGTCAGTTGTTTTCTTTACGCCCATCATTTGACTTGCACCTCCACCAAATGTGGAAGAAAGTCCGCCTCCTTTTGGGTTTTGAACAAGCACAACTAATACTAATAGGATGCAGCAAATAATAATAAGTATTGCAAAAATTGTATACATTTTATTTTTCTTTTAAGTCGTAAATTAATTTTATTTGGATTGCAAAGAAACTACTTTTTTGTGGAAATTTCAAACTTAATTTCTCATAAGCTGCAATTGCCTTATCGTAATGTGCTTGTTCTAGATATACACGAGCCAAAGTTTCAGTCACAATTTCATCATTTTCTATCAAACTTTCCTTTGCTGATTGTTCTGAAGAAAAGAATTTTTCTCTTTTTGGTTTGCTAATTTTTGGTTCAGTTTCAATAAATTTGTCAATTAACTTTTCTTCTTTTTCCTCTGTTCTCTCAATTTTTTTGTTTTTTGTAAGTGCTAACCACTCAGCAAAGGAATGGGTTTCTTTTTCTGTAAATTCTAGAGGTTTGCCAATTTCTAGTTCTTTCTCAGGAGTTTGAGCTTTTTCTTTTTTCTCTATTTTTATTTCTGGAATTTGCTCAGCCTTTTTTACATTTTTTGTAATAAGATGGAAAAGTAATCTTCTGTCACCAGCATATGCAGCTGCTTTTCGTAGTTGTAGATTATAGCTAATACTATCAGTATTGTAAAGCCCTTTAGCAAAAAGCAATTGCATGGAAGTAAAGTAAGGAAAAGCCTGCAAACTAATGCGCATATCGGCTATCTCCCGCTTCCCTATTTGCATAGGGTTTTGAATATTTCTTATAAGTTTTTGGTTCCGCATTACCAGTTTACCACTGCTTTATTAAAAATATCTTCAGCCAATTCATTTGTAATTTGTTCAATTAACATATCTTCTACTTCCACTAGATTTTGTTCACTATCATAATCGGCATAGCGAAAAAATCTTTGCTCAAAGTTTTTACTATTTTCTTTTGTGTTTTCAAACTTTACTTTTACAGCAATTGTTAGTCGGTTTCGTGCTGCCTGCTCATTAGCTTGAATGCCAATGGGTTTTACTTCATATTTTACAATTTCCCCACTAAAATTTAAATCGCCCAATTCTGTTTCCAAACTAAGGTTGGTTTGTTCTAAAAAATAATCTTTAAGCCGTTCTGTAAACACTTGGCTAAGAGTTGGCTCAATGGTAGCTGAATAATTAGGAAAATACTGAACAGAAACAGTTTTTATGTTTGGGGAAATGGATGCTCCAGTAAAAGAATAAAAGCCACAAGCGCTTAAAAATACTAAGGCAAAAAGAAATAATATTTTGTTGCAAAATCTATCCATTATAAATTGAATTCTTTAATCTTTCTATACAAAGTTCTTTCAGAAATACCCAGCTCTTTTGCTGCATATTTTCGCTTTCCTTTATGTTTTTCTAAAGCTTTTTCAATCAGTATTTTTTCTTGCTGAAAAAGAGATAAGTTTTGAGAGACATCAATTGTGTCATCTGTATTTTTGTTTGGAATTAAAGTTACATTTCCATCTTTCAAATCATCAAATACTTTTGTAGAAGTTTTATGTGTTTTCACCTCTTCTTGCATCAAATCAAAAGTAATCTTTTTAAGTTCAGTTAAATCTTTTTTCATATCAAAAAGCACTTTGTAAAGTATTTCTCTTTCAGTTAGCTCTCCACTATTTTCTCCCTCAAAAAGTATTGGGATTTTTTCATCTTTGGTTTTGTGAGGTATATAACTATGCAAAGTTTCAGATGAGATATTTCTTTCTTTCTCAATAACAGAAATTTGTGCAACAAAGTTTTTAAGTTGTCGAATATTTCCTGGCCAAGGATAATTTTTCAGCATTTCCATAGCATTATCACTAAGGCGAATAGGAGGAGTATTATATTTGTCGGCAAAATCAGCTGTAAATTTTTTAAAGAGTAAGGAAATATCTCCCTTTCTTTTTCTGAGTGCTGGAATCTGTATACTGATTGTGTTTAGCCGATAAAATAAATCTTCTCGAAATTTCCCTTTTCTAAGGGCTTCCTGTACATTTACATTGGTAGCAGCTATTATTCGTACATCTGTTTTTTGTGTTTTAGAAGACCCTACTTTCATAAACTCTCCACTTTCCAGAACTCTTAAAAGTCGTACTTGTGTTGAAAGAGGTAATTCAGCGACTTCATCTAAGAAAATAGTGCCGCCATCCGCTACTTCAAAGTATCCTTTTCTGCTTTCGTGTGCACCTGTAAAAGCACCTTTCTCATGTCCAAAAAGTTCGGAATCAATAGTACCTTCTGGAATTGCTCCACAATTTACCGCCACATAATTGTTGTGTTTTCTTTTACTATTTTGATGAATTATTTTTGGAATATTTTCTTTTCCTGTACCACTTTCACCATACACAAATACAGAAATATCCGTAGGAGCAACTTGTAACGCCACATTAATACCACGAATTAGTTCCGCATCATTGCCAATTATCCCAAATCTTCTTTTTGCTTGTTTTATATCCATTTTATATAACTTTTCCTATTAAAGTAGCAGATGTGCAGTCCTGAATCTGGACCTTTATATAAGTTCCTTTTTTATGATCTCCTTTGTCAAATACAACCACTTTATTTTGTTTTGTTCTGCCTTGCAATTTCTCAGTTGATTTTTTAGATTCTCCTTCAATCAAAACTTCATAAGTGTTACCAATAGTTTCCTTATTTTTAATTAAAGAATGTTCCATTTGTTTCTCAATGATTTGAGTTAACCTTTTTTGTTTAACCTCTTCTGCAACATCATCCTCCCACTTTCTTTGTGCTGGAGTGTTTGGACGTTCAGAATATTTGAACATATAGCCAAAATCAAAGATTACTTTTTCCATCAAATCTAGAGTATTTTTGTGGTCTTTTTTCGTTTCTGTACAAAAGCCAGCAATTATATCCATGGAAATAGCACAATCCGGCAAAATTTCATGAATTTTTTCTATTCTTTGTAAATATTCTTCTCGAGTGTATCCTCTATTCATTTTTTCTAAGATACGATTGCTACCAGATTGAACTGGCAAATGAATATAGTTACAAATATTTTCGTATTTCGCCATAATATGAAGTACATTATCTGTCATATCTTGCGGATTTGAAGTGGAAAATCTAACCCTTAGTTCTGGACTTACATTAGCTACCATTTCTATTAGTTGTGCAAAACAAACACTTTTTTCTTGTTCACTTTTACTTAAACTTTTGAATTCCTTTTTCAATCCCCCTCCTTGCCACAGATAAGAGTCTACATTTTGCCCTATAAGCGTAATTTCTTTATATCCG
>CAYZIA010000106.1:0-4824 GCA_964478325.1 uncultured Weeksellaceae bacterium | reverse complement strand
ATTGCAACATCCAGAGGAGAGAATAGAGTTTCTGAAAAGCATGGATACATATATTTTGATGTAGATATTACAGATAATGATGAAGTTGAAAAGGTAATAGTAGAGCAAATGCCTGATGTCGTAATCAATACAGCTGCTATGACAAATGTAGATATGTGTGAGGATAAAAAAGATGCTTGTGATGCTTTAAATGTAAATGCAGTACAATATTTGGTGGATGCTTGTCAGAAAATTAATGCACATTTGGTTCATATTTCAACTGATTTTATTTTTGATGGAGAAGATGGACCATATACTGAGGAGGATAAACCAAATCCACTATCGTATTATGGATTATCAAAGTTAAAATCTGAACAGCTATTACAAGCCCACATGATAAAGTGGACAATATTAAGGACCATTGTTGTATTTGGCACAGGAGAGAGATTGAGTAAAGAAAATATTGTTCTTTGGGCAAAAGGAGTTTTAGAAAAAGGAGAGTCTTTAAATATTATTGATGACCAATTTCGAGCACCAACTTTAGCGGAAGATTTAGCAGATGCTTGTATATTAGCAATCAAGAAAAAAGCATATGGTATTTTTAATGTTTCAGGAAAAGATACTATGAGTATTTATGAAATGGTAGAATATATTAGAAAATATTATGGGCTGAATAATACTAATTTGAATAGAATATCTACATCAACACTTAATCAAAAAGCAAAAAGACCCCCGAGAACTGGCTTTATTTTGAATAAAGCTAAATCATTACTGGGATATAATCCACACTCTTTTGAAGAATGTTTGTCTATTATTAAGGAGCAATTAATTAACATTAAATAAAAACTAACTAAATATGAAAAAGATCTTATTAACTTTTACTTTAGTATTACCTAATATTATAAAGGCAGAAGGATTAGATGAAAAAATTAATGAATGGTTTAAACCTATTGCAGATGCGTGGGTTGATATAGTGCTCTACCCTATATCTTTTACAGATGAAATCAGTATTCCTTTTGTGTTATTATTATTAGTATTTGGAGCTCTGTTTTTTACTATTCGTTTTTCTTTTGTAAATATTACTCATTTTCCTACAGCAATTAATACAGTTATGGGAAAATATGATGAGTTGGAGCATGGCACTGAAAAAACAGATTTGGCTGTAGATGGTGATATCCCAGACACCATAAAAGATGAAAGTAAAGAAGGAGAGGTGAGCCATTTCCAGGCCTTAGCTACTGCTGTTTCTGGTACAGTAGGTCTTGGTAATATTGCTGGAGTTGCTTTAGCTATTGCGGTGGGTGGCCCTGGAGCTACTTTTTGGATGATTATTTGTGGTTTAATAGGTATGTCTACCAAATTTGTGGAGTGTACCTTAGGAGTTAAATATCGTGATGTTGGAGGAGATGGTACTGTTTATGGAGGACCTATGTATTATTTAAGTAAAGGACTAAAAGAAGGAGGTTATGAAAGATTAGGAAAATGCTTAGCAGCATTTTTTGCAGTGCTTTGTGTTGGAGCTTCTTTTGGAGGGGGTAATGCTGCTCAATCCAATCAAGCTGCTATGCAGATTGCTTCTATGTTTGGTATGTCAGGAGGAAGTGCAGGCACTTTAATTGGCCTTGTTTTGGCTATATTTGTTGGTATCGTCATTATTGGTGGGATTAAAAGAATTGCTTCAGTAACTGAGAAGATTGTACCTTTTATGGCTATTATTTATGTAATAGCCTGTTTGTTTATTATTTTATCGAATTTTAGCTATATTGATGATGCTTTTAGTCTAATCTTTTCTAGTGCATTTAGTATGCAAGCAGGTTTTGGTGGTTTGGTTGGAGTGATGATTGTCGGTTTCCAAAGGGCTGCTTTTTCGAATGAAGCAGGGGCAGGTTCTGCTTCTATTGCACATTCGGCAGTAAAAACAAAATATCCAGCTTCTGAAGGTGTTGTTGCGCTTTTAGAACCATTTATTGATACGATTGTTATTTGTACAATGACGGCATTGGTGATTATTATGTACAATAGTTCAGGTATTTTCGAATATGGTGGAGATATAATTATTGATGGACAAAAAGTAGAAGGTGCAGTACTTACTTCTATGGCATTTGCAGATGCGATTCCATGGTTTCCAATTATTTTAACAATAGCTATAATTTTATTTGCCATTTCTACCATGATTTCTTGGTCTTATTATGGATTACAATCTTGGATGTATCTTTTTGGAAAAAGTAAATTTTCGGATTTAATGTATAAAATATTGTTTTTAGTATTTATTGTAATTGGTGCAGCTGCTAATATGGATGCTGTTTGGGGTTTCTCAGATGCTATGATTTTAGCACTTATTTTTCCAAATATGATTGGTCTTTTCTTCCTATTTCCAAAAGTAAAAGAAGAGCTCAAAAAATATTTAAGTGCAATTAAAAAATAAGTGTGAAGCGAAAATTTTAAAACAGATGATTAGTAATAACTTAGATAAAGCAATTAGAATAGTTCCTGACTTTCCAAAAAAAGGTATTAATTTTAAGGACATTACACCTTTATTGATGGATGCTGAATTATCTTCTGCAATTATTAATAGCTTTACTATACAATTAGAAAAGCTAGAATTGGATGCTATTATTGGTATTGAAAGTAGGGGATTTTTGTTTGGTTTTCTTCTAGCTAATAAAATAGGAATTCCATTTATTCCTATCAGAAAGGCAGGAAAATTGCCTGGTGAGACCCTAAAATATAAATACGATCTAGAATACGGATCAGCAGAGGTTGAGGTGCATAAATCTGATATTAATAAAGGATGGAATATATTGGTTCATGATGATTTATTAGCCACAGGAGGAACCGCTTGTGCGGCAGCAGAACTTATTCAAAATTTAGGGGCTAAAGTAGCAGGATTTGCTTTTGTCGTAGCTCTTGATTCTTTAAATGGAAAAGAAAGATTAAAACAATATTCTGAGAATATAATTAGCTTAAAAGATTATTAAAGAGATGGATTTTAATACAAACGAAAATCAAAAAATGATTGCTGATATGATTCGGCAATTTGGAAAGCAAAATATCACTCCTTTTCTTCGTGAGTGGGATGATAAACAAACTTTTCCAGTAGAAGTATTTAAAAAATTGGGGAATCTTGGATTGATGGGCGTATTAGTGCCAACAGAATATGGTGGTTCCGGTTTCTCTTATACTGAATATGTAACTGCAATCCAAGAACTTTCTATTTTAGATCCATCTATTGGTTTGTCTATGGCTGCACATAATTCTCTTTGTACTGGTCATATTCTACAATTTGGAAATGAAGAGCAAAAAAAGAAATGGCTACCTAAATTAGCTACAGCTGAGTATATTGGTGCTTGGGGCTTAACCGAACATAACACTGGTTCAGATGCTAGAGCTATGGCAACAACAGCTATTAAAGAAGGTAATTATTGGGTAATTAATGGCGCTAAGAATTTTATTACACATGCAATTTCAGGAGATATTGCAGTTGTGATGGCACGAACTAGTGAAATCGGAGATTCTCATGGAATGAGTGCTTTTGTAATAGAAAAAGGAACTGCAGGTTTTACATCTGGAAAAAAAGAAGACAAATTGGGCATGCGAGCATCAGAAACAGCAGAACTCATTTTTGATAATTGCAAAATCCCAGAATTTAATATTTTAGGAAGTGTAGGGGAGGGTTTTGTGCAAGCTATGAAGGTATTGGATGGGGGAAGAATATCTATTGCTGCATTAGGATTGGGAATTGCAAAAGGCGCTTATCAAGCAGCATTACACTATTCTAAAGAGAGAGAACAATTTGGAAAACCAATCTCCCATTTTCAAGCAATTGCTTTTAAATTAGCTGATATGGCAACTGAAATTGAAGCTTCAGAGTTACTTATTTATAGTGCTGCTGATAAAAAGAATAAAGGAAAATATATGACTAAAGAAGGGGCGATGGCAAAATATTATTCTTCAGAGATTGCTGTAAAAATAGCCAATGATGCAGTACAAGTACTAGGAGGATATGGCTACACTAAAGATTTTCCAGTGGAGCGATATTATCGAGATGCTAAACTCTGTACTATTGGGGAAGGAACCTCCGAAATTCAGAAATTAGTAATTGCAAAACAAATCTTGAAATAATTGTGTCAATTATAAAGATATTTATACTTTTGCAGCCCAAATTAGAATAGTAAATGATAATTATTCCAGTAAAAGAAGGAGAGCAAATTGATAGAGCGCTTAAAAGATTTAAGAAAAAATTTTTAAGAACTGGCACTATGACCCAATTACGCTCTAGAAAGCAGTTTACCAAGAAATCTGTAATTTTACGGGAACAAAAGCTTAAAGCTGCTTATTCTCAAAAGCTTCTTCAAGAGGAACAATAACTCTTAAGTTTCATATTTTTTCACTTATTCTTTCACTTTTTTTGTATATATTCGTATACTTCTTATAAATCAGTATATGCAGAAGGAAAAATTTCTACGGTTTTTAGAATACGAAAAACGATATTCTGTTCATACGCTTAAATCTTATTCTACCGATTTAGAGCAATTTATTCAATTTTTATCTTCTGAGTTTCAGGTTAATACAGTTGAGAACATTAATTTTCAATTTGTTAGAAGCTGGATTGCAAGACTTTTAAGTAATAATATTTCTACTCGTTCTGTAAATAGAAAAATTACTACTTTAAAAACTTATTTTCGTTTTCTTTTGCAAGAGAATATAATTAAACAAAGTCCTATGCAAAAGATAATTTCGCCTAAAACGTCCAAAAGATTACCAGTTTTTGTGGAGGAAATAAAGATGGATGAATTATTAAATGAGATTGATTTTGGAGAAGGGTTTTTATCCCAAAGAGATAGG
>CAYZIA010000105.1:0-5036 GCA_964478325.1 uncultured Weeksellaceae bacterium | reverse complement strand
TATCTCAGCAATTGATTGTCCTATTCAAGCAGATATAGAAAAAGTAGCGGACATGACTTATGCTTGTTTAAAAGAAAATGTTCCTGAGAATGTACCAGGAATTGCTTTTCTATCAGGTGGCCAGAGTGGAGATTTAGCTACATCTCATCTAAGAAAAATGAATGAAAAATACAAAGCTATGCCTTGGAATTTAACTTTTTCCTATGGAAGAGCACTTCAACATGATGCTTTAAATACTTGGAAAGGTAAAAATGAAAATAGAAAATCAGCTCAGAAAGCATTTCTAATAAGGGCAAAAAATAATAGTTTGGCTACTTTTGGTAGGAAATATTAAGATTTTAGAATCAGGATAAAAATAACTAGAAAAAATCCAAAATATAAAATATGGGTTGGTTTAAAAGAATAAAAGAAGGAATAACAACTTCTACAAACGAAAAGAAGGAAACCCCAGAGGGATTGTGGAACAAATGTCCAAAATGCAAAACCATTATTACTGCTAAGGAACACAAACAAAAATTATATGTATGTTCAAATTGTAATTACCATCATCGGATTCATGCTAAAGAATATTTCAAGATTTTATTTGATAAGAATGAATTTAAGGAATTAGATACAAAAATGATATCAAAAGATCCTCTAGGATTTAAAGATTCCAAAACATATACCGACAGATTAAAACAAAATCAGAAAAATACTGGGTTAAAAGATGCTATTACATCTGCCTATGGAAAAATGAATGGAGAAAATGTAGTAATTGCTTGTTTTAATTTCAATTTTATCGGTGGATCGATGGGTTCTGTCGTAGGCGAAAAGATTGCAAGAGCAATTGATTATGCCAGAAAAAATAAATCTCCAATGATTATTATCTCAAAATCAGGTGGAGCAAGAATGATGGAGGCAGCTTTTTCCTTAATGCAATTAGCTAAAACTTCTGCAAAACTAGCACAACTTTCAAATGAAAAAGTACCTTATATTTCTCTATTAACTGACCCAACCTTTGGAGGTGCAACTGCCTCTTTCTCTATGCTCGGTGACATGAATATTGCTGAACCAAATGCACTTATCGGTTTTGCAGGACCAAGAGTGGTAAAAGAAACAATAGGAAAAGATTTGCCAGAAGGATTTCAAACTGCTGAGTTTTTACTAGAAAACGGCTTTTTAGATTTGATAGTAGAGAGAAAAAAATTAAAATCAAAACTAAGCCAGATTTTACGCATAATAAAAGCATAAGTTTATTTGTAGTAAAAGAGTTTTTTTTTCCAAAAGTATTTTCTAAATTTGCAGCCCATTAAAACTAAAGATTTAAAAGAGGAATATGTATGTAACAACAGAAAGAAAAGAAAAATTATTTAAAGATTTTGGTAAAAATGCCAAAGATTCTGGATCAGTATATAGCCAAGTGGCTTTATTTACTGAAAGAATCAAACATCTAACAGCACACCTAAAAGGAAACAGAAAAGATTATTCTACACAGAGATCATTACAATTAATGGTTGGTAAAAGAAGAAAACTATTAGATTATCTAAAAAGTAAAGATATTCTCTCCTACAGGGAATTAATCAAAGATCTAAAGCTTCGAAAATAAAACATAAAAGGCAAATAACTTGCCTTTTTTAATTCATTAACATAAAGATTAGAGATAAGTAAAATGTCATATAAAGAAATAAAACAAACAATAAAATTAGATGATGGAAGAGAAATAATCATCACAACAGGAAAATTAGCAAAACAAGCCCACGGGGCAGTTGAAATAAGAATGGGAAATACCCAATTATTAGCAACTGTAGTTTCTAGTAAAGATGCACAAGATGGAGTAGACTTTCTACCTCTTACAGTAGATTACAGAGAAAAATTTGCAGCCGATGGAAGATTCCCAGGAGGGTTCTTAAAAAGAGAAGCAAGGCCAACAGACCAAGAAATCTTGGTTATGCGCTTGGTAGATAGAATCTTAAGACCAATATTCCCAAGTGATTATCACGCGGATGTACAACTTATGATATCATTAAACTCACATGATGAGAATATATCTCCTGATAGCTTAGCCGCATTGGCTGCATCTTCAGCGCTTGCTGTTTCCGATATCCCATTTAATGGTCCAATATCAGAAGTAAGAATAGTAAGAGTAGCAGGAAAATTCATAGTAAACCCAAGCCCAGCTCAAATGGAAGAGGCAGATATCGACCTTATGGTTGGTGCTTCTGCTGATAGTGTAGCAATGGTAGAAGGAGAAATGAGTGAAGTATCAGAAGCTGATATGATTGAAGCAATAAAAATTGCACATAATGCCATAAAAGTACAATGTACTGCACAATTAGAATTGGCTGCAAAAATTGAAAAAGCAAATCCTAAAAGAGAATATTGTCATGAGACTCATGATGAAGAGTTGAGAGAAAAAGTAAAAAAAGCTACGTATAATAAAGTATATGAAGTAGCAAAAGCTGGTTTGGGGAAAGATGAAAGATCTTCAAGATTTACAGCGGTTAAAGAAGAATTTATTGCCACACTTTCTGAAGAAGAGGTTACAGAAAAAGTTGGTTTAATTGGTAGTTATTACCATGATGTAGAAAAAGAAGCAGTAAGAAATCTGGTGCTAAATGAGGGTATTAGATTAGATGGAAGAAAAACTACAGATATCAGACCAATTTGGTGTGAGATTGATTATTTGCCAAGCCCACATGGTTCAGCTATATTTACAAGAGGTGAAACGCAATCACTTACTACCGTTACTCTTGGAACAAAAATGGATGTAAACAGATTGGATGGTGTAACTTATCAAGGACATGAGTCCTTTTATTTACATTACAACTTTCCTCCTTTCTCAACAGGGGAAGCAAGATTCTTAAGAGGTACAAGTAGAAGGGAGATTGGACACGGAAACCTAGCGCAAAGAGCTTTAAAGAAAATGATCCCAGTAGAAAATCCTTATACAGTAAGAATTGTTTCTGATATTTTGGAATCTAATGGATCATCATCTATGGCTACTGTCTGTGCTGGAACTTTGGCACTAATGGATGCCGGTATTAAGATTGAGAAACCAGTTTCAGGAATCGCAATGGGATTAATTACAGATAAAGATAGTGGAAAATTTGCTGTTCTTTCTGATATTTTAGGTGACGAAGATCATTTGGGAGATATGGATTTTAAAGTTACAGGAACTGCTGACGGAATAACTGCTTGTCAGATGGATATTAAAGTACAAGGATTATCTTATGATATTTTGGAACAAGCTCTTAATCAAGCAAAAGAAGGTAGATTACATATTTTAAGCAAACTTACAGAAGTAATTGAGAAACCTAGAACTGAACTAAAACCTCAAACACCAAAGATTGTTATTTTAGAAATTCCAAAATCAACTATTGGTGGTGTAATTGGTCCTGGTGGAAAAGCAATTCAAGAAATGCAAGAAGCTACTGAAACAGTAATAACTATTGAGGAAATTGATGGGCATGGAAGAGTAGAGATTTTAGGTACGGACCAAGCCAAAATTGACAATGCTATTTCTAAGATTAGAGAAATTGCTTTTGTTCCTGAAGAAGGAAAAACTTATAAAGGAAAAGTAAAATCGATTATGCCTTACGGCGCTTTTATTGGTATTGCTAACAATGTGGATGGACTTTTACATATTTCTGAAATAACTTGGGATAGGGTAGAAAAAGTAGAGGATGTACTAAAAGAAGGAGAAGAAATTGAGGTAAAACTTATCGCTATTGATGAGAGAAGTGGGAAATTAAAGTTATCGAGAAAAGTACTACTTCCAAGACCAGAAAGAAAAGAATCGTAATTTTTTAAAAAATTATGTAACCTTATAAAATTATGTGCGTATAAGCGCACAGACTAATCAATATAAGTTATTTTATGAGACAATTAAAAATCACAAAACAGGTTACAAACAGAGATACTGCTTCTCTGGACAAATATTTACAAGAAATTGGTAGAGTAGATCTAATCACTGCTGAAGAAGAAGTAGAGTTAGCGCAGAAAATAAAAGCAGGTGATAAAAATGCCTTAGAAAAATTGACAAAAGCAAATTTGCGTTTTGTAGTATCTGTAGCAAAACAGTACCAAAATCAAGGGCTTACTCTTCCTGATTTGATAAACGAAGGAAACCTGGGTCTTATAAAAGCAGCTAAAAGATTTGATGAGACAAGAGGGTTTAAGTTTATATCTTATGCTGTTTGGTGGATTCGTCAATCTATTTTACAAGCATTAGCAGAGCAATCTAGGATTGTACGCTTGCCTTTAAATAAAATAGGATCTATAAATAAAATAAATAAGGCTTTTGCTAGGTTAGAGCAGGAATTCGAACGTCCTCCAACAGCAGAAGAAATTGCTGACTATGTTGAGTTATCTATCACAGAAGTACAAGAATCACTAAAAAATTCTGGAAGACATGTATCTATGGATGCTCCACTTATTGACGGAGAGGATAGTAATATGTATGATGTACTAAGAAGTGACGAAAGCCCTAGCCCAGATACTGAACTAATGATGGAATCTTTAAGAAAAGAAATCAGAAGAGCATTAGACACACTTACCCCTAGAGAAGCAGATGTTATTTCTTCCTACTTTGGGTTGAATAAAGGGCATGCAATGACTTTGGAAGAAATTGGAGAAAAGTTTGATCTAACTCGTGAACGTGTTAGGCAAATTAAAGAAAAAGCAGTGAGACGATTAAAACACACTTCGAGAAGTAAGATACTAAAAACCTATTTAGGTTAAAATATTAAAGAGGGCTTCCGCCCTCTTTTTTTTTATATTTGCAAAAAAAATATGAATCATAAAATAGCCCCTTCCATTTTAGCAGCCGATTTTGGTAATTTACAAAGAGATTGTGAGATGATTAATTCTAGCCAAGCTGATTGGTTCCACCTTGATGTAATGGATGGTTCTTTTGTTCCGAATATCTCCTTTGGAATGCCAATTATCAAAAAGATTAATACTTATGCTACAAAAACTCTGGATGTACATTTGATGATTGTAAATCCAGATAAGTATATTAAAAATTGAAATGCATCTATCCAGATAATTGTTTTTAT
>CAYZIA010000104.1:0-5048 GCA_964478325.1 uncultured Weeksellaceae bacterium | reverse complement strand
AGAAAAAAAAGTGGTCAGTTATTCATTTTGCACCAGGAGCATGTAGATATGATTCAACAGAATCACCCATTCCAGGTAGTCAGACACAAACGAAAGGTTGGAGACTTAAAGAGTATAAAACCTTAGTGAAAAAATACCAAGGTCAAGATATTAAAATTGTTGAAACCGCTTATGAACGTCAAATAGTGCCTCTACTCAAAAAAAGCCTTGAGTCACGGTCTAAGTCCAAAAAATAGTTGATCTAAATTGCAATTTTAATTCTGATTCTTATGAGAAATCAAAAGATAAAAATCAGAGCATAATAGTTTGATTTTAAGCAGTTTTATAAATTCTTCATATAGTACTATTGTCAGAAAAAGGGGAGGGAAGAAACTAAAATAATGAGAGGCATTATAATTAAACTTTTCGCTAATAATCTTTAAATTATTTTTTGCACACAGTTTCTTAAAACCAAAATAGTTGCATTTATGATAATACGATTTCCATCCTCTTGCTCCTCTTTTTGACCAAGGCAATAATATTTGCAGAACTTTTTCTTTAAGACTGTCAGATAGAATACGATTTAAGATTGAAAACGGATGTAAATTAGAGGGTTGATGGCAAATAATAACTCCATCTTCACTAAGTAATTCTGCTAATTTTCTAAACGAAATATTATTATCCTTTATATGCTCCATTACCATACTTAATAATATTAGATCGTATTTTTCAATTGTTTCAAAGTTTTCTAAATCTGTTATTTCAAAGTGTTCAAATTTTGTTTTAGTTTTTTTAAAATCAATAGATTGATCAGGATCTATACCATGTAAAATAATATTATAATCTTCGATAATTTTTTGATTACAAAGGGGCCTAATATTACACCCCACTTCTAATACTTTTCGAGTATTAGTCTTAAGAATATTATTAATCTCCTCATTAGGGATTTGCCGTTTTAGCCGATAGCTATTTACAAAATCTGCAAATTTCTTAAAACTCTTTAGCATTTTTATGTGTATTTTTAAGAATCAAATATCCTCCAGCTTTACTCGACTGTAACACTCTTAGCCAAATTTCTTGGCTGATCAACATTACATCCCCGCATAACAGCAATATGGTAAGAGAGCAATTGCAAAGGAATAATAGAAAGTAGTGGCATTAATTCTTCAAAACAAGAAGGGATTTCAATGCAAAAATCTGCAATTTCTTTTACTGTTTTGTCCCCCTTCGTAACTATAGCAATAAGTCGACCGCCTCTCGCTTTTACCTCTTGTATATTACTCACTACTTTTTCATAATTTCCTTTTCGTGTGGCAAGTACTACAATCGGCATTTTCTCATCAATTAGTGCAATTGGCCCATGTTTCATTTCTGCTGCTGGGTAGCCCTCTGCATGTATATATGAAATTTCTTTTAATTTGAGTGCGCCCTCCAAAGCCACTGGGAAATTATATCCCCTTCCTAAATACAAAAAGTTAGTGGCATCTTTAAATTCTGCTGAAATTTTCTTAATCAAATCATCTGATTCTAGAACTTTTTCTATTTTGTTAGGAATCAACTCTAACTCAGTAATCATCTGTCGATATTCAGTGCTTGTTATTGTGCCTTTTTCTTTAGAAATCCTTAGTGCCATAAGCGAAAGCACCACTACTTGTGTGGTAAATGATTTGGTAGAAGCCACTCCTATTTCTGGCCCAGCATGAGTATAGCTTCCAGCATCAGTTAATCTTGGAATGGATGAGCCAACCACATTGCAAATGCCTAAAATAGTTGCCCCTTTTTCTTGGGCTAGTTCCAGTGCTGCTAAAGTATCGGCAGTTTCTCCTGATTGTGAAATGGCCAAAACCACATCTTTTTCTGTAATAATAGGGTTTCTGTAACGGAATTCTGAAGCATATTCTACCTCAACAGGAATCCTTGCCAAATCTTCAAAAAGATATTCTCCAATAAGGCCAGCATGCCAAGAAGTGCCACAAGCCACAATTATAATTCGTTCAGCATTCAATATTTTCTTTTCGTAATCCAAAATTCCTCCTAAAGTTATCTCCCCTGATTTGGAGGAAATTCTGCCTCTCATGGTATCCAAAATACATTTAGGTTGCTCGAAAATTTCTTTGAGCATAAAATGTTCGTATCCTTCTTTCTCAATAGCTTCTAAGCTAAGCTCTAACTCATCAATATAAGGGGTTTTCTTAATATTAGAAATAGTTTTAATCTCCAGCTCTTCATTTTTGTTAATACGAGCAATTTGCTCATCTTCCATATACACTACATTCCGAGTATATTCTACAATTGGAGTAGCATCAGAAGCCACAAAATATTCCCCTTTTCCTACCCCAATTACAAGCGGGCTCCCTTTTCTAGCAGCAATAATTTCCTCATTATTATTTTTATCAAGGGCCAAAATAGCATAAGCACCAACCACTTCATTTAATGCCAAACGCACAGCTTCAAACAAGCTTACTTTCTCATGATTTTTAATTTCTTCAATCAAATGAATCAGCACTTCTGTATCGGTTTCACTCTCAAAAGTATGCCCTTTTTTAATTAGAGCTTTTTTTATAGAATCATAATTTTCTATTATGCCATTATGTATAAGCGCTAAAGTATTATCTCCTGATGTATGCGGATGTGCGTTTATTTGGTTAGGGGGGCCATGTGTTGCCCACCTTGTATGTCCAATACTTATACTACCTTTTGTATTTCCTTCTTGCGCAAAAACTTCCAAGTCAGAAACTTTTCCGGCTTGTTTGTAGATGTTAATTTCATTTTGCAACCCAATAGCAATACCAGCACTATCATATCCTCTATATTCCAGACGATGAAGGCCTTTTACTACTATTGGGTACGCCTGTTTCCCTCCAACATATCCTATAATCCCACACATTATAATTCTGTATAAATAATGTTAAAACTCACTTTATTTTTTAGTAAAATCGTTCGGTTTGCATTTACTGCTCCGCCAGCTGACACCAAATATAGTTTGTTTGTATACTCCTCATTATTTAATAACTGATGAAAATATCTCGTAATATTAAAAGAATACTTGCCATTTTCTAATTTCCCGCCAAAATGTTCTTCTCCTTCTGCAATATAATCAGTTAAAAAATAATCCTTACCCTCTTTGTCAACCCTTACCAAATACATTCTATAGTGTGGCGCATAATCGGTAGTGTCTGTACCATCTAATTCAAAATTTAAATTTACTTTATTGATCGCTTTATGTTTAAAAACTGTTTTTATAGAATCTAAATTTTGAATTTCTACAACAGTTTTATAACTTGCCATAGATTGAATATAAGTATTTTGCGAAGTGTCAGCTTGTTGTACCAATTGAGTTATATCCTTTTCATTAAAAAGATTAACTCGTGCAGCATCTGCTGAAATAGAAAAATCTAAACTCAAAGAATCAGAATTTATGCTGTGATAATAAACAGTTAGTTTTGTATTTGCTGCAAATGGATTAAAATAAATTATTGAGCCTCCAGTAAAAGAAACATCACTAGCTTTTAAATATAATCCTTTAAAAAATTCTACAAATTGCGTATTATCTTCTAAGTGAATAGTACCAGAAGCCCCGAGAAGGATTTGCCCTAAGGATTCGTCTAATTTTAACTGCAAGTGTGGTGCTTTCATTTCGCCCCTTACTAACACACTATCTTCGGTATTAATATATCTGATGGGAGAAGTATTTAAGTTATTTAGATCATAATTTAATTCTTGATTTGAGTAGTAGCTACTATCCTTAAAAATAGATTCGGTTAGTTTATATACTTGGATATTTAAAGCATCATTGTTTCCATAACTTCCAGCATAAGATAATGATAATACTACAGAATCGACTATTAACGTATCTGAATTTCCAACATCTATATTATTAAATGGCAATTGAAATTGAGTGGCAAAATCTGCAGAACTCTCTCCAAAAATGTAATCATAAGGCATATGACCTAAAAGAATAGTAGATGTTTCATCTGAACGCAGAGAGTCCTCCAAAATAGTACTTAATTTTAAATTATTTTTTGCAGAAGAAAGTGTAATTGTAATCCCATCTGAAGGAGGCTGAACTTCAAGGCCAATTAAATTTGGATCAGTACACGAAAATATCAGGAGAAGGGCACAAAAACAAAAAGTGCTTATGTATTTTATCATTTTAGTCAGTTAATTCTAGCTCGCCCTTCTCTACCGCTTCATAAAGTTCTTCATAAAAATCTGCATAGGTATCAACATACGCTCCATCTTCTCCACCAGGATGAATCATCACTGGTTTCCCACAAACATCAATATGTTTTAAAATTCTTTTATCAATTTTATTACTTACCTTGATAATAGCATCTGCATAATCTATAGCAAATTTATTAAGAGAAACAAAATTTGGAGTTTTAAGGCCCTTAATATCTTTTTCATTCAGGGTAGTTTCAAAAAGAAGCTTTTCTCCAATTTCACTATTTAATTCGCCTTTAAAATCAGAATCATAAACAGAAAAAATTACTTTAGAATTACTAAAAAGAGGGTCTTCTTTATATAGTTTCTTAATATACAGTGGGACTAAAGAGGAAATCCAGCCATGACAATGAATTATATCTGGCGCCCATCCTAATTTACGAACTGTTTCGATTACGCCCTTGCAAAAGAAAATCATTCTCTCATCATTATTTTCAAAAAACTTCCCTTCCTCATCATGAAAATATCTCTTTTTTGGGAAATAATCTTCATTGTCAATAAAATAAACTTGCATTCTGGCTTGTTGAATAGAAGCCACTTTTATAATAAGTTGATGATCGAAATCATCTACAATTAAATTCATCCTTGAAAGACGGATTACTTCATGTAACTGATGTCTTCTTTCGTTTACAATACCATATCTTGGCATAAAAATTCGAACATCTTTATCGTCTTCCTGGATTTGTTGCGGAAGGTGTCTCCCGATTAAGGACATTTCGGTTTCAGGTAAATAAGGATATATCTCCTGAGAGATGAATAATACTTTTTTCTTTCCCATAATAATAACTTAAGTACGCAAATTTACGAAAATAATATGATTTTTATCAAGCAATTGCTTTAGTTTT
>CAYZIA010000103.1:0-5100 GCA_964478325.1 uncultured Weeksellaceae bacterium | reverse complement strand
AATCAGTTTCCCGAGAAGTTATTGCCACTGTTTATTAATAATATTAGAAATGGGAAAGCATTGCCTGTTTATGGTGATGGAAACTTTACACGTGATTGGTTGTATGTGGTGGATCATGCTATTGCAATTGATAAGATCTATCATGAAGGTAAGAATGGCGAAACGTATAATATTGGTGGTTTTAACGAATGGACAAATATCGATTTGATAAAGATATTATGTAAGCAAATGGATTTTGCATTAGAAAATGAACCAGGAACTGCTGAGGAATTGATTACTTATGTAAAAGATAGACCAGGACATGATAAAAGATATGCAATTGATGCTAATAAGTTAAAAAATGAATTAGGATGGGAACCATCTTTGCAGTTTGAAGAAGGATTGACAAAAACTATTGCTTGGTATCTTGAGAATGAAAAATGGATGGACAATATTACTTCTGGAGATTATCAGAATTATTACAAGAAACAATATAGTTAGGTTATGTTAAAATGGTTTTTAAGAAAAAAGGAAGAGGAAGTTGCTCCTCTTGATTTTTCAATACTAAACACTGATATTCATTCTCATTTTATTCCAGGTATAGATGATGGATCTCCTGACATGAAAACTACTATAAGTATGATAAAGCAAATGCAACAATTGGGCTTTAAAAAGATTATCACCACCCCTCATGTGATGAGTGATTTTTTTCAAAATAGTTCAGAAACTATTCTTAATGGGCTTGCTGCTGTGCGTACTGAATTAAGAACACAAAATATCAATATGGAAATAGATGCAGCAGCAGAATATTATATTGATTATGATTTTGAACAAAAAATAGGGAAGGAGCAATTCTTAACTTTTGGTGATAATCATTTATTAGTTGAATTTTCGTTTATGGAAGCACCTAAGAATTTATATGAGATTATTTTTAAATTGCAATTAGAAGGATATAAAGTAGTGCTTGCTCATCCTGAAAGATATGGTTATTATAATATGAAAGATTATAAAGAGATTGCAAATAGAGGTGTTCTATTACAAATCAATTGGCTTTCAATTATAGGGTATTATTCGCCACAGATTGAAAAAAAGACAATAGCATTAATTAATGCTGAAATGGTTAGTTTTGTAGGAAGTGATTGTCATAATATGAATCACGCTGAGTTATATAAAAAATGCCAGACTAAAAAAGCCTGGCATGATTTGAATAATAGTGGCAAGCTATTAAATAGTACTTTATAGTGTTGCACTAGAAGATTCTAGTTTTCTATCAACTTTCTTAAATAATCCTTGTAAAACTTTTCCAGGACCAACTTCGGTTACTGATGATAAACCATCAGTAATCATTTGCTGCATAGTTTGAGTCCACATTACTGAAGCTATAAGTTGTTTTTTAAGATTTTCTTTTATTTCATCAAGATTTGTACTTGCAGATGCAGTTACATTTTGGTAAATAGGACAGATTCCTTTATTAAAATTAGTATTATCAATTGCTGATTCAAGCTCAGTTCTTGCAGGCTCCATAAGTGGTGAATGAAATGCACCACCAACAGGAAGTTTAAGCGCTCTTCTAGCACCTGCTTCAGTTAATTTTTCGCAAGCAATATCAATTCCTTTGTTACTACCAGAAATAACTAATTGACCAGGGCAATTATAATTTGCAGGCACAACAACTTCATCAATTTCTGAGCAGATATTTTCTACAACTTTATTTTCTAATCCTAATACAGCTGCCATTGTAGATGGGTTTTGTTCACATGCTTTTTGCATAGCCAATGCTCTTTTTAAAACTAATGTTAATCCATCTTCAAATGATAAATAATTTGCTGAAACAAGAGCTGAAAACTCACCTAATGAATGTCCTGCAACCATTTCTGGATTAAAATTATCTCCTAATACTTTAGCTAAAATTACAGAATGTAAAAAAATAGCAGGTTGCGTTACTTTTGTTTGTTTTAGCGCTTCTACATCTTCACCAAACATAATGTCAGTAATTGAAAAACTTAGTATCTCATTTGCTTTTTCAAACATTTTTTTAGCGTTATTTGACGCTTCATATAAGTCTTTTCCCATTCCTGGAAATTGGGTGCCTTGCCCAGGAAATACATATGCTTTCATTATCTATTTTATTAAATTTATAAATTCTGCTCTTGTTTTCTCATCTGACATAAAAATACCAGAAAAAGCAGATGTTGTTGTAGATGAATGTTGTTTCTGAACTCCTCTCATTTGCATACAAAGGTGTTGTGCTTCAATTACTACAGCTACTCCCTTTGGGTTTAGTGTTTCCTGAATACAATCTTTTATTTCATCAGTTAATCTTTCTTGGACTTGTAATCTTCTTGCAAATACATCAACAATTCTTGGTATTTTACTAAGTCCAACAATGTGTCCATTTGGGATATATGCTACATGTGCTTTCCCGAAGAAAGGTAACATATGGTGTTCGCATAAGGAGTATAATTCAATATCCTTTACAAGTACCATTTGACTATATTCTTCAGAAAACATAGCTGATTGTATAATTTTAGCAGGATCTTGTTTATAACCATCAGTTAAAAATTTCATTGATTTTGCAACCCTTTCAGGAGTTTTTAAAAGACCTTCTCTTTCTGGGTTTTCTCCTATTTCTGAAAGTACAGATTTAATATTACCAGCTAATTCTTTATTGTAATTATCACTCATATTTTTATAAATAGGCTGCAAATATACCATATATTTGCCATATGAAAGTATTGATTGTGGCCGCTACAGAACTTGAAGTTGTTTCTATAAATGTTAGGAATTTTCCTGTTTTGATAACAGGTGTTGGAATGGTAAATACAGTAATTAATCTAACTAAGGAACTGATTAAATCTGATTATGATTTAGTAATTAATATGGGTATTGCTGGATCTTTTTCGGATGATGTTAAAATAGGAGATGTTGTAGAGGTAGTAGAAGATACTTTCTCAGAGATTGGTTTTGAGGATGGAGATAAAGTATCAGAATTCACTGATTTTAGAATTAAAACATGTTATGTTGTTAAAAGTAAAACCAATCTCAGAAAAGCAAAAGGGATTACTATAAATACAGTTCATGGGAGACAAGATTCTATTACTGAAATTGTAAACAGAATTAATCCTGATCTTGAAACAATGGAAGGAGCTTCAGTTTTTAAGGTATGTGAGGAACTTGATGTTTCATGCATGCAAATAAGAGCTATTTCTAACAAAGTGGAGAAACGAAATAAAGAAAATTGGGATACAGATTTAGCAATTAGAAACTTAAATTTAGAAGTGACAAGAATAATCGATACATTATGAAACTAACTTTAGGTTTTTCTCCTTGCCCAAATGACACTTTTATTTTTGATTCGCTTGTACATCATAAGATTGATACAGAAGGCTTAGAATTTGATGTTGTTCTTGCAGATGTTGAACAACTTAATAGATGGGCTCTGGAGGGAAAATTAGATATTACAAAATTATCTTACAATGCTTTTACTCATTGTATTTATGATTATGTTTTGCTAGATAGTGGCTCAACTCTTGGGAGAAATTGCGGTCCTTTATTAATCAAGAAACCTGAAGTTACTCTTACACGAGAGAGTAAGATTGCAATTCCTGGAAAATATACAACTGCAAATATGCTTCTAAATATTGCATATCCTTATTATAAAAATAAGATTGAAACACTTTTTTCAAATATTGAGGGCTATGTAATAAATGGAAATATTGATGCAGGACTCATAATTCATGAGAATCGATTTACCTACAAAGAAAAGGGTTTGGAAAAAGTAAAAGATTTAGGAGAATTCTGGGAAGAAGAAACAGGACTTCCTATTCCACTTGGTGGAATTGTTATAAAAAGATCTTTACCATTTAAGTTACAAGAAAAGATGGAAAGAGTTTTAAGAAAATCAGTGGAACATGCTTTTGTAAACCCTAATAGTTCAGATAATTATGTTAAATGCCATGCTCAAGAAATGAAAAAAGTAGTTATTGATGCTCATATTAATTTATATGTTAATGATTTTTCTATTTCTTTAGGACTTGAAGGGAGAAAAGCAGTACAACTACTTTTTAAAAAATTAGGAAAGAAGTGTGATTCTATTTTTATTGGATAATTGTCTATGCTGGAATTCTCAAAAGAAATAAAACAAATCTTCACTGAGATTTAAGATAGTTCTATGGCTAATTTTGAAAGAATAAGCAGTATAAAGGATCATTACAATAATCTCCTAAAATGCTATTTTTTATAATCTATTCCAATACAATCTTTATTCCTCTTACTCTTCCTATATCATAAATCACTTTTAAATATCTCCAACACTCAAAATATGAGGCACTTACATAAAAATAATAACGCATGAAAATATTATTAAAAAAGAAGAGAAAAGTTTTGTTCTGTATTAATAAGGATTTATATTTGCAGCCGCTTTTTAAAAATCAAAATTAATTTTTTAGATAAAAAGCTTTGAGGGTTTAGAATTTTAAGTTAAATTCGCTACCCTTTTTTGTTCTTTGAATTAATGAAGATATAAAATCAAATTAAGCACATTCTATAAGTCAATCAAATTTTTACAAACTTTTTTTACAACGGAGAGTTTGATCCTGGCTCAGGATGAACGCTAGCGGCAGGCCTAACACATGCAAGTCGAACGGTAACAGATCTCGCTTGCGAGATGCTGACGAGTGGCGCACGGGTGCGTAACGCGTATGCAATCTACCTTTAACTGAGGAATAGCCCAGAGAAATTTGGATTAATACCTCATAGTATTATTTATAGGCATCTATTTATAATTAAAACTTCGGTGGTTAAAGATGAGCATGCGTCCTATTAGCTTGTTGGTAAGGTAAAAGCTTACCAAGGCTACGATAGGTAGGGGGCCTGAGAGGGTGATCCCCCACACTGGTACTGAGACACGGACCAGACTCCTACGGGAGGCAGCAGTGAGGAATATTGCACAATGGAGGAAACTCTGATGCAGCCATGCCGCGTGCAGGATGAATGCCCTATGGGTTGTAAACTGCTTTTCTGCAAGAAGAAACCTTAGTACGTGTACTAAGCTGACGGTATTGTAGGAATAAGCACCGGCTAACTCCGTGCCAGCAGCCGCGGTAATACGGAGGGTGCAAG
>CAYZIA010000102.1:0-5131 GCA_964478325.1 uncultured Weeksellaceae bacterium | reverse complement strand
TACCAAAGAAAATAAGGTGGACTTTTAAACTCGTTAGAAAGTAATGGCTATTTTTCTTCAAGTCCGCTCGAGACCTCACAGAAAAAGAGCCCCAAATTGAAAAAAGGGGCTCTTTTTTAGTTAATAAATGTTAAATTTGCGACTGAATTTTTTAAAATGTATAGTAAAATAAAAATTATAATAGTTGTAGGTTTAATTGTTATTCCATCTATAATTATGGCACAATGCAGTATCACATTGGATGAAGCCACCCATATTGATTGTTATGGAGATAATACTGGAGCTATTACAGTAAATGTTACATCAAGCCCTACTACAACTACTTATTTCTGGACTGGCCCTTTGGGGTTTTCTTCCATTACTGAAGATATCTCTGGCCTTTTAGCAGGTGATTATCAGCTAATAGTGAACGATGCTAGCACTTCCTGTATGGACAGTTTTAATTATACTATTCAGCAGCCCCTACAAATTACCGCAGAATTTTTTGTTTCTGGGTTGTGTGAAATAGGCGACTCAGCAGATGTAAGCACCTTAGTTTATGGAGGAACGCCTCCTTATACTTATAGTTGGTCAATAGGAGGAATTACAACAGCATCAATTCAAGGATTAATTCCTGGTTGGTATGGATTAACTGTTACAGATCTAAACGGATGTTCATCCCCCCAACTATCGTGTTTAATTACATTACCACCTCCATTACAATCTTTTATGAGTATAGGCGATGCGGATTGTAAAGACGATAATACAGGATATATACAAGCTTATGTATCCGGAGGAACAGCTCCTTACGATTTTTATTGGCCCGATAATATTATTGATTTGGATAAAGCAAATACAAGTATAATTGGAGATTTGTTGGAAGGGACTTATGCTGTAGAAATAATAGATGCAATGGGGTGTATTTTACAAGATACCGCAACTGTGATTCATAATCCGAGAATATGCTTGAAAGTATATTCTGCCTTTTCACCTAATGAAGACTCTAATCATGATTTTTGGGAAATAAAAAATATTGAGTATTATCCAGAGGCCTTGGTTGAAGTGTATAATAGGTCTGGGGATAGGATATATAGACGTAGAGATTACAAAAACACTTTGAAAGACGCATTTAATGGGAAAATAGATGGGAAAAGATTGCCTTCAGCTACGTATTATTATATTATTAATTTGGAAAATGGAGACGAACCATTTACGGGAACAGTAACTATTGTAAGATAAATGAAAAAACTATTATGCATATTCTTTTTTATAGGATTAACATCTTTTTCTTTTTTGTTTGCACAACAAAACCCTGTTTACTCTCAATATTTTATAAATGAGCTGGCTTACAATCCTGCAGTTGCAGGGAGCAAGTCTTTCAACCCTTTTATTATTGTCACACGCCAACAATGGCTAGGATTTCAAGGAGCGCCACTTACTGCTAGTATCAGCTATCATGGCGCGCTTAATAATCGTTCAGGAATGGGAGGAAGCTTATATCATGACCAAACTGGCCAAGCCGGAAGTAGTGTGTTCGAATTAGATTATGCTTATCATGTTCCGCTCGATAAAGATAAAGTAAATATTGCCTTTGGAATAGGAGCAAAAACTATGTACTATACTTTGAATTTAAAAGGAGGAACCTTGCCTCCTGGTGAAGACCCTGCATTTTCAGCGAATGCTTACAATAGTTTTCTAGCGGATGTCAGTTCAGGTTTGTATTTATATGGACAAAATTTTTATGCTGGATACTCTGTTCTTAATATGCTACAATCTAATTTCAACAAAGAAGCTGGAAATGGTTTTAGTAAAAATTATTTGCACAGGAATTATATAGGGATGTTGGGTTATAGATACAAATATAATAGAGACATACATTTTGAACCATCTGTACTAATTCGAAAAACGGAAAGTAACAAATCACAATATGATTTCTCTACAAGAGTATTTTTCGAAGAGTCTTTTTGGGCTGGATTAAGCGTAAGAACAAATAGCTCTATGTCGGGAGTAATTGGTTTTAGAACTGGAGAAATGCATATCACCTATGCTTACGACTATTTCTTTAATGAGATTAATACCTACCAAAATGGAACGCACGAACTCTCAATTTCCTTTAGAGTTCCGTCTATCCTTAGTGAAAGGCACATTAGTTTCTGGACTTATTAAAGCATACTTTATGAAAAAAATTGAACATATTGGTATTGCGGTTAAGGATATAGAAAAAGCAGAAAAAATATTTTCTAATGTTTTTGGGAAAAGCGCTTATAAAAAAGAAGAAGTAATTTCAGAAAATGTAAAAACCACGTTTTTTAAATTAGGAGAGAGTAAAATAGAATTGGTTTCTGCTATAAATTCTGAAAGCTCTATTGCTAAATATTTAGCCAAAAACAAAGAGGGCATGCACCATATTGCTTTTGCAGTGGAGGATATTGAAAAGGAAATGAATCGTCTCAAAAGACAAGGCATTCGTCTTTTAAATAACAGGCCAAAAGTGGGAGCCGATAATCAACTTATCTGTTTTCTGCATCCAAAAGATACAGCTGGGGTGCTTATAGAATTATGTCAGGAAAAATAGTAGTGACATCTTCCTCGTCTAGTAAATAATAACAATTCATTCCTAACCTTTTAGCTGTTTCAATATGTTGTGGGGAATCATCAATAAACAATACTTCATTTGGTTTTAGGTTGTTTTCCTTCAATATAATTTTGAAAGCACTTTTGGCTGGTTTCCTAAATCCTATTTCGAATGATAAATACATTTTATCAAACAAAGCAGAAAATTCTCCCCATGTTTTTACTCCTATTTTGTTTTGGAAAGCCTGCATATGAATTTTATTGGTATTACTTAGCAAAAATATTTTGTATTTATTTTTCAGTTTTTTGATAAGGGTTAATCTGTTTTGTGGTAAATCTGAAAGCATTGCATTCCAAGCATTTTCTACTTGTTCTAAACTTGTATTATTACATTTCTTTTTTAGAGCTGCCATAAATTCTTTTGAGCTAATTGCTCCCACTTCAATTTTATCAAAAATAGGGTTTTGCACCTTTTTAGAATAAAAATTGGAAGCATTTTCTATTCCTAATTTTTCAAACTCATTAATGGTAAGTAGGTAATCAATATTAAGTATTACTCCACCTAAATCAAAAATTATGGCTTTGTAGTTTTTCATTTTGCAAATCTGCTAATTAATAGAACAATTTTAATAGTTTTGCACTTCCTTTTTAAAAGGAGGGCCCATAGCTCAGCTGGTTAGAGCACTTGACTCATAATCAAGGTGTCGCAGGTTCAAGCCCTGCTGGGCCCACAAAAACCACCATTTGGTGGTTTTTTTATGCACAATAAATTGTATTTTTGGATGTTTAATTAAAAATAAAAAACTAATGGAAAAAAACGATCAGTTATTTATGCAGCTATTGTATATGTTTCACACATCTGCAATGCAAGGTCTTGGTAAAATTGCAGATCCAACAGGTCAGCTTAATCAAAATATGGAGTATGTAAGCCAAACTATTGACCTTATGGCTATGCTAAAAGAAAAAACAAAAGGTAATATTCCAGAAGATATAGAAAGAATGTTGGATGGAATGCTTTCAGATTTACGACTAAACTATGTAGATGAAAAAAGTAAAACTTCTGACAAAGTAGAAGAGAAAAAGGAAAAAAAGCCAAAGTCAACAAAGAAAAAAACTAAAAAGAAAAAGAAAAAGAAATAATTGATGGCACAGAGTAATTTGCCAGAAAATAAACCAAAAAGAAAAAGGTTATATATTATTCTTCTTTTAGTATTAGGGGCAATAATGTATTTCCTTGTTCAATTTTTTTGGATACTTCCTCAGGAAAAACAAGCACTAAAAATGCAGTTTATTGAAGAAAAGAATGCTTTGCGTGACGATTTGGATGATCTGATAGATGAGCATGACAATCTATTGGAACAATATGGCGATTTAAATATTCAACTAGGAGAAAAAGACTCTACTATTCGATCACAAATAGCTGAAATTAGAAATTTGATTCGTACCAAAGAAGATTTAAAAATAGCCAAAGAAAAAATGGAAATTCTTAAAAGTATTTCTGTTCGCTATTTAGCAGATATTGATTCTCTTTATACCATAAATGCACAATTACATAACGAAAATGATAGCGTAATAAAAGTAAACAAAAACATCAACTGGAAAAACTACAAGCTCAACAAAGAAAATCTGGAACTAATAGATAAAGTGAATAAAGGTTCGGTATTGGAAATAGAAAATGTTTTGGTGGAGACACTAAAATATAGAAATAGCGGAAAAGAAGTAGAAACCACAAAGGCATCTAAAGTAATAAAAATTCGAACTACTTTTGATATTAAGCAAAATCCTATAGCAGAGAAAGGGGCAAAAAATATTTATATTCGTTTTCTAAACCCTAATGGAAATATTTTACTCAATACAGGAAGGGGACAAATATTCAATACAGAATCGGGTGAAAAAAAGTATTCTGCATTAAAACAATTACAATACGAAAATAAGCTAATTTCAGTTAGTATGGATTTTAAAAGGGGGGACCCACTGACAGCAGGAGATTATCTGTTAGAGATTTATATTGATAGGATTTTACTTGGGACAAGAATATTCAATTTAAAATAGAATGAAAATTCTCACCTACAATGTAAATGGAATTCGTGCAGCACTAAGAAAAGATTTTTTTTCTTGGTTAAAAGATGTTAATCCAGATATTGTTTGCTTGCAAGAAATTAAAGCAAATCCTGACCAATTTGAGACAAGTATTTTTGCCAATTTAGGTTACCATTGTTTTTGGAATCCTGCTGAGAAAAAAGGGTATAGTGGTGTGGCAATTCTTTCCAAAAGAAAGCCTAAACATGTGGAATATGGTTGCGGGATAGAAGAATTTGATTTTGAAGGCAGAATTTTAAGAGCAGATTTTGATGAATTTTCAGTTATAAGTGTCTATTTCCCATCTGGGAGTAGTGGTGATATTCGTCAAGAATTCAAAATGAAATTTTTAATACACTTTCAAAACTACATCAATGATATAAAAAGAGATTTTTCAAAACTTATTATTTCAAATCTGAATGGGAATATGCAGCAAGAGGTGGCGCATGATATTATTACAAAATTAAAAATAGAAAAGCATCATATAGTTGGGGTAGAA
>CAYZIA010000101.1:0-5133 GCA_964478325.1 uncultured Weeksellaceae bacterium | reverse complement strand
TAGTTTGTAGTTTTGATGTATAAAATAGCGGGGGACCTATTCGGGCACCTTTTGGGTAGGATAACCTAGTAGAATATCGTTCTCTCATCCCGACTTTTTTCTTATCTATTCTTTTGATGATTTTAAAACTATATCGCATTTTGAAGCGAGAATAAAATCATTTTCATGTAACCCATTTATTTTGTGAGTAAATAGTATGATGGTTACTTTTTTGTAATCAATATGTATAAAAGGATGATGTCCTTCTTTTTCAGATAACTGAGCAATTTTATTAGAAAAAATAATTGCATCGGTATATTTAGTAAATATATATTCTTTTCTTATTTCTTTATTTTTATAAACTTTCCAACCATCTTCTAATTGATTCATTAATGTATTAATTTTCTGATGTTCAAGTGGTGGGGTTCCTCCTTGACAAGGAATGCATGTCTTTTTACTTATCATTTTCATTATAATTATTGAGAAATAAAATTTATTTGTAATCTTGACAAAAATATATAAATAATTATGAGGTACGTATTATATGATGGTGATTGTCCATTTTGTTCCAATTTAGCACACAAAATATCTTCTTTAATTGAAGACTCAGACACATTCTTCTTTTCTTTTAAATCTTTTAATGGAAGGGAGTTAATGTCTAATTATGGTATACAAAATATAGATTCTGTTATCTATATTCATTCTCAAGAAAAAATATTTTTAAGAGCTACCGCAGTATTAAATGTTTGTAAATTCATCAAGTTTCCGTATAATCTTTTTTACATATTTAATATATTGCCTAACTCTTTGTTAAATTTAGTATATAATTTTATTGCAAAAAATAGAAATAATATATAATACTTGAAATATGAATAAAAATATATTTGGCGATCCATTAATTGTCTGTAGTCATAAGCCATTAACAGGCTACTTTAGAAATGGCTGTTGTGATACAGATGATACTGATTTAGGAATGCATACTGTTTGTATTATAGCTACCAAAGCATTTTTAAAATTCTCAAAAGAAGCAGGTAACGACCTTACAACCCCATTGCCAGAGTTTGGTTTTGATGGCGTTAACCCTGGAGATAAGTGGTGTTTATGTGCTTTACGTTGGAAAGAAGCTTTTCAAAATAACAGTGCTCCAATGGTTGTTTTAGAAGCTACTAACGAGAAAACACTTGACGTGATTCCTATGGAAGATTTGATTTCATATGCATATAAGCGATTGTCATAATTCAAATAATTGCAAAACAAAAAACAGTTTTTTGCATATATTTACCAACGTGAGAGTAATTACACACATAATATTATTTTTATTTGCTGCACTTTTCTCCTCTGCTCAAGAAAAGATTTATTTTAATAGCTCAAATCCATTTTCGTTTAAGGATATAATAACCAACCCCAACCTTCAAACCAATCAAATAGTGTATGGGGTTTTAACCATGCCTGATGATTTTGATTCGACTTTAGTATACCCTTTGATAATTGCATTTGCTGGCAGTAATGGCTGGTCTACACATCATTATGAGTATTTAGAGTTATATCAATCCAATGGGATTGCTACATTTGAAGTCTCTAGTTTTAAAAGTAGGGGCGTTAGCTCTACAGTGGGCAGTCAGGTTGATGTTACCACTGCAATGATGGTTTTAGATGCATATAAAGCATTTGAAGTCTTATCATTACATAAAAATATTGATAAAGATAAAATAGGCATTACAGGTTGGAGTCTTGGTGGTGGTGTGACACTCTTTTCAGCATGGGGTCCATTAAAAAATGCGATTAATCCAAATGTACATTTTATTGCACATTTAGCCTTTTACCCACCCTGTATTGTTGTTCCCACAATTTTAGATTTTGGTGAAGCACCAATACATATTTTGATTGGAGAATTAGATAATTGGACACCATCAGATGCTTGTCTTGAATTGGTAAATCAAATGCCAATAAATTCCAATATATCATTAACAATCTATCCAAATGCACACCATTCTTTTGATAGAGATGCACCACCTCAAATTAAATCAAATGGTTATATATTAGAAGATTGTCGGTTTTCTATGAATGAAGAGGGTGCGGTAGTTATGAATTTTTTTAATATACCAATGGTAACTCCATTTTTGCAAAAACTAGGCGTTGGTATGTGTGCTAAAAGAGGACCAACTTATGGAGGAAATAAAGAAGTTAAACAAAAAGCTTTAGAGTTCTCTAAAGAATTTATGAAACAGCATTTACTTAATTGATTATTTTGAAACTACTACTCATATCACTTTACTTACCAGTTTTTGCATTTGGACAAATTACCCCGTATTGTGATTCTATTGAAATTAATTTACTATCAATAGACACATTCTCTAATCCAAGAACTATTGATTTTGAGGTAATACCTAACTATTTCACTAATTATAATTTTCCTTACTGTGGATTATTTCTCTTAGATAATAATGGAGATACACTAGCTTATCAACCTCTACTTTCAGGTAATGTTTTTGGTATAACTCAGGGCCTAACTGAAACTAGAACACTGGAAGCAACATCAAATTTTAGTTATTTCTTTTCCGGTGTAATACAAATAGTTAATGATTGGCACTCAGGTGGTCCAACTTATTTAGCATGTTCATTTCCAATTAATTTTATGTCAACTGGAGTTAACAATATTTCTCAGAAAGACAAAAAGATTTATAAGCTGTTAGATATATTAGGAAGAGAAATAAAAGGAACAAATCAACCTTTTTTTTACATCTATGATGATGGAACAGTTGAAAAACGAATAACAATAGAATGAAAAAACCATCACTATTAATAACGCTAACTACACTTACAAATGTAAGTTATGCTTCTTTTCCTGTAAATAAAATAATTGATGAACCAGATTCATCATCATTTCTTATTGTTTTTGCAATAGCTTTAATAGTAACTACTTTTGGTTTAGTTTCAAATAAAAGAAAATATGGAACCTATTATAATCCAAATAAGATATATGAAGAATGGATTTGGAAAAATGGTTGGATTATTATTTTAGTTGTAATTGGAATAGCTGCTCTTGGTATGTCCGCAATGTCTATGAATTAAAAAATAAAAGTTGTATGAAATTATTTTTTAGAATAGTAGCATTTTTAGAAGGAATATCTTACATCTTATTAATGACCGTTGGTCTTTATTCTAAATACCAATTAAACGACGAAAGCTATGTAAAACTATTAGGAATGCCTCATGGATTATTATTTGTATTATATATTATAATAGCATTTTCATTAAGAGAAGATGAAAACTGGGATACTAAAGATTTTAGCATTGTATTATTAGCATCTGTCATACCTTTTGGTACTTTTTATATTGACAGAAAATATCTTTTAAAATAATTCCTTCATTCTCAAATTCAAATAATTTATATATTTACCAAAGTTTTAAAGCAACAGGAAATGCGGGGGACCTATTCGGGTACCTTTTGGGTGGGTTAATCTAGTAAAATGTAATCCTCTCATCCCGACTTTTTTTACTTTTGTTTTAATCTCATATTAAACTTAAAAACAATGAAGAAACTACTACTTGTATTACTATGTGTTATAACCTTTAATTCTGTTGCTCAAATTCAAATGAATACAACTGGAAATTATTCAAATCCATCTTATTTAATTAACAATGCCTTTATCGGGAATGGAGTGGTTACTTCAAATCATAGTTTCACAGGCAATCCTATTCAAATAGGGTTTTTCTCTGATTCTTTAGGGCTAATAGGAATGGATAGTGGTTTTGTGCTTACCACTGGCGGTGTGGATTCTATTGGTGTTCTTGGTGCAGATACAAGCTTTTCAATCGTCCAAGATTATTTTCTTTCTTCTGATTTATTTGGCGGCTCTGATGCTGATTTACTTACCATTGCTAACTCAGTTCCTGCTATGATCGGACAATCCTTTACAGTGGCTTCAACTCAAGATGTAGCAATTCTGGAATTTGATTTTGTGCCTTCTTCAGATACTGTAAAATTTAATTATGTGTTTGCATCAGAAGAATATCTTATTTTTATAAATTCAGCCTTTAATGATGTATTTGCTTTTTTGATATCTGGCCCTGGAATTTCTGGTCCTTATGCCTCTCCTGCAGCTTTCCCTAATGGAGCTATCAATATTGCTGAAGTACCCAACTCTAACCCATCTCTGCCAATTACAGTTAGTACTATAAATGACACTTTAAATAGCCAATATTACAATTATGATACACTTGGTCAGGTTTGTGCCTTTAATGGATTTACAGATGTATTTACTGCTCAGGCAGTAGTTACTGCTTGTGAAACTTATCATATAAAATTAGCTATAGCAGATGGTAGTGATGGTGTTTATGATTCCGGCGTGTTTTTTGAGGCTGGGAGTTTTAATTCAATTGAACCAGGCGCTCCAATTGCTGTAGTGAGTACAACTGATGTCCTTTGTAATGCAGATAGTAATGGTACAGCATCTCTTTGTATACAAGGAGGAACTGCTCCTTATTCTATTAATTGGAATGGCGCAAATCCGAATGCATTGATAGCAGGAACATATTCTGTTACGGTAATAGATAATGTTGGCTTAAGCTCAACTACTTCTTTTACAATAAATGAACCGACTGTATTAATAGCAACTATTTCCCAGCCTATTTTAGATTTGGAAGCAAATGCAATTGGAGGAACGCCAAGCTTTAGTTATCAGTGGTTGTTTGCAAATATAGTGGTGGGAACGAGTGCTACTTATACTCCAACTCAAAATGGAAATTACATTCTTGTTGTTACAGATATGAATGGATGTATTGACACCTCTACAATCTTTACTGTTACAAATATTGTATCAGGTATTTCGGAGCATTTTAGCACAAATTTATTGCTTTTTCCAAATCCATTTTCTGAAAAAATGACTATCAAATTATTGAACTCTAAAGATGTTGTTTTGGAGCTTTCACTTTTTTCTCCTACAGGAAAAAAAGTTAGAGATTTTAATACTTCTTCCTCTGATAACTCAATTGTAATTGATAGAGGAAATTTAGCTCAAGGAATATATATGTTACTAATTAGAACAGAAAACTACACATCAAAAAGTAAATTAATCATCAAATAATTTTGCTAACATTTCATATCTGTAATCAAATATTCGATTAATTCTTTTTTTTACAAATAAGTAGTTG
>CAYZIA010000100.1:0-5175 GCA_964478325.1 uncultured Weeksellaceae bacterium | reverse complement strand
AATACTTTTTTCTTTCCCATAATAATAATTTAAGTGTACAAATTTACGAAAATATATCATTTTTATCAAGCAATTGCTTTAGTTTTGTGTTCTAATTTTTTAAGTCAGATGCGAATATTCAAAACAAAAACTGAATTATCTTCTTATCTTTCGTCAAATTCCACCTTGTTAACTGCTTTTGTGCCAACAATGGGTGCCTTGCACAAAGGACATTTAGAGCTTGTAGAAAAAGCAAAAAGTCAATCTGATATTGTAATTTGTAGTATTTTTATAAACCCAACACAATTTGATAAAAAAGACGATTTTAATAACTATCCGAATACACTTTCTAATGATTTAATCGAACTTGAAAAAATAAATTGTGATGTGGTATATATTCCTGCTGTTTCTGATTTGTATGCTAAAAATGAAAAAGTAAAGCATTATGATTTTGATGGCTTAGATAGAGTTTTAGAAGGATACTTTCGAAAAGGGCATTTTGATGGGGTTGTTACTATTATTGAAAAGTTTTTTGCAATTATCAAACCACAAAAAGCTTTTTTTGGCCAAAAAGATTTGCAACAACTTTTAATTGTAAAAGCGCTCACGAAAAAACTAAAATTCCCCATTGAGATTATTTGTATTCCAACAATTAGAGAAAAAAGTGGATTAGCCATGAGTTCTAGAAATAAGCTTTTAAATAAAAAAGAATTAGAGAAGGCCACTATTTTATATAAATCATTGTTGTATTGCAGAAAAAATTCTAAAAACCTAAGCATTCAACAGCTAAAAGAAAACATTTCTATTTGCTTTGAAAAGGAAGAATCCTTAAAACTAGAATATCTAGAATTTGTCAACTATTCTACCTTAAAAAGCATAAGTCATTTAAAAGGAGAAGGCGAAACGGCCGTTTGTATTGCAGCTTTTGTAGCTGGGGTTCGCCTTATTGATAATATTATTTTTTAGTTTTACACCATGTGGAAAAATTCTCTTTTACTCAATATCTTAAAATATAGTATTTCTTTTGCGTTTGCATTTGTTATTATTTATGCCCTTTTTCAACATCAAAACCCTGTTAAGCTTTTTGAAGAAATTCAAAAAGTAGAAATGAGTTGGGTTATCTTATCTATGATTTTTGGTGCTTGTGCTTATGTAAGCAGGGGTCTCAGATGGCTTTTGTTGATTGATGCCTTAGGATATAAATCTTCCAAAATAAATAGTATTGCATCTGTTTCCATTGGTTATTTTACCAATTTATTCATCCCAAGAGCTGGCGAAATATCTAGATGTACTGCTCTTAGTCAAACTGAGAAAGTCCCTGTAAATAAGCTATTTGGGACTATTCTAATTGAAAGAGTTATTGATTTTATTTTTCTTTTCTTTCTTATTATTATTACCTTTTTCTTGAAGCTGGATAATTTGTTAAAATTCTTTAGCACGCTTCAAGCCCATCAAACTGATAATAGTGCTGGAAATAGTAAGATTTTGATTATCTTAAGCATAATTGCTGTTGGGGTAATAGGATTTCTTATCCTCAAAAAATGGATGAAAAATTCTGTTTTTTATAAAAAACTTATTTCATTTATAGAAGGTCTGAAAGAAGGATTTAAAAGTATCCAAAAGATGAAAAGAAAATCTGCTTTTTGGATACATACTTTTAGTATTTGGATTATGTATTTTCTAATGACTTATATTTGTTTTTTTAGCATGAGTGAAACTTCAAGCCTCACTATTAGTGATGGCCTTTTCCTTTTAGTGCTTGGTGGCATTGGAATGGTAATCCCAACCCCAGGAGGTATTGGGTCCTATCATGCAATTGTAATGATTGGCTTAGCAGTATTGGGTGTTGGGTTTATCAATTTAACGCCTCCAGAAGGAGAAATTAATCCTGCTTTAATATTCCCTACAGTAGTGCATATAGCACAAACTTTAGTTGCTATTATTATGGGCTCTATTTCCTTATTTATTTTATTTTTAACCAAAAAGAAAAAGTATGAATCATCTTAATTCAATTCAAAATAAAATTTATACCCTACTAGATCTAGAGAAACAAATAGAAAAATGGAGATCGGCAGGAGATAAAATTGTTTTTACTAATGGTTGTTTTGATATTTTGCACAAAGGACACATTGAAGTTTTGGCTAAAACTTCCAATTTGGGCAACCGACTTATTATTGGATTAAACTCTGACAGTTCCATTAAAAATTTAAAGGGAGAAAACAGGCCAATTCTTGAAGAAGATTCAAGAGCCCTTCTGCTTGCTGCTCTCCAATTTGTAGATGCTGTTATTCTGTTTTCGGAAAAAACTCCTTTTCAATTAATTTCTGAAATCGTTCCAGATATTTTGTCAAAAGGCGGTGACTATAAAATAGAAGAAATTGTAGGTTATGAAGTAGTACAACAAAATGGAGGGAAGGTAATTACGATTCCTCTTACTGAAGGGTTTTCAACTAGCAATATTATTGATAAAATCCAAAATGTCTAAAAAAGCTCAATCTGCATTTTTTTGTCAAAGTTGTGGCACACAATCATCAAAATGGTTAGGGAAATGCCCTTCTTGTGAAGAGTGGAACACCTATGTGGAGGAAGTTATAAATAGGGATAAAAAAACTAAAAGTTGGAGCAGAAAAGATGGTAAAACAAATATTCCTTCATTAATTTCAGACATCAATTTTACTGATGAAAAACGATTTACTACTCCAGACAAAGAATTAAATAGAGTGTTAGGAGGGGGTGTCGTTCCTGGTTCGCTTATCCTTTTGGGTGGGGATCCTGGAATTGGAAAATCTACCTTACTTTTACAATTTGCTTTGCAAATGCAAAGCAAAAAAGTACTTTACATATCTGGAGAAGAAAGTGAAAAGCAGATAAAAATGCGTGCAGAACGCATCAGTAAAAGTTCTGAAAATTGCTTTATTCTCTGTGAGACTTCTACACAAAATATCTTTCAGCAGATAGAAAAATTGCAGCCAGATATTTTAATCGCTGATTCTATTCAAACATTAAACACTTCTTTAATTGATTCTGCTCCTGGAAGTGTATCGCAAATTAGAACCTGTACTGGCGAACTTTTGAAGTTTGCTAAAGAAACAGGAACTACTGTATTTTTAATTGGCCACATTACCAAAGATGGCTCCTTGGCTGGGCCAAAAATATTGGAGCACATGGTAGATACAGTCTTGCAATTTGAAGGCGATAGAAATCATATGTATCGAATTCTCAGAACCATTAAAAATCGTTTTGGATCTGCTTCTGAATTGGGGGTTTATCAGATGGGGAAAGACGGATTAAGACAAGTAAGCAATCCTTCTGAAATTCTAATATCAGAAAGAGATGAGCCAACTAGTGGAGTGGCAATTTCAGCTACAATTGAAGGCGTTCGACCTTTACTAATTGAAATTCAATCTTTAGTGAGTTCTGCCGTTTATGGTACGCCCCAAAGATCTGCTACAGGATATGATGGAAAGCGGCTTAATATGCTGTTGGCTGTTTTGGAAAAAAAATGTGGTTTTCGATTAGGCGCTAAAGATGTTTTTTTAAATATTACTGGAGGAATAAAAATTGATGATACCGCTAGTGATTTAGCAATTATTTCTTCCGTGTTTTCATCTGATCAAAATATTCCACTTGATATGAATATTTGTTTTGCTGCTGAAATTGGTTTGTCGGGTGAATTACGTGCAGTAAATCGAATAGAAGAAAGAATTTTAGAAGCAGAAAAATTGGGTTACAAACAAATCATAATTTCAAAACACAGCAAAATCAGCAAAAAAGATTTCAAAATCATTATAAAACAGTGCATAAAAATTGAGGAAGTTTTTTCTCTACTCTTCTAGTAAGTCAAATAAGTCATCTAGATTAGGGGCTAAGATAATTTCAATTCTTCTGTTAGCTGCTCTTCCTTCAGGGGTAGTATTACTCTTAAATGGCATGTACTCTCCTCTGCCTGCTGCAGTAAGCTGAATAGGGTTCAAATTAGGATTTTTCATAAGGGCTTTTACTACTGCTGTAGATCTGAGCACGGACAAATCCCAATTATCTTTTACAGCTCCTTTACTAATAGGAATGCTATCGGTATGTCCTTCCACCAAAATTTCCAAATCTTTCTGATCGGCAAGTGCAGCTGAAAGTTTGTTTAAAGCAGAAATCCCCACAGTTCCAACTTGATATTTCCCAGAGGCAAAAAGTAAATCTTCTTCCAATGAAATATAAACTTTCCCATTTTTTTGAATTACAGTTAACCCTTCCCCCTCTAAACCTATTAATGCTTTGGATATTCTTTGTTTTAGAATAGTAACCATAGAATCTTTTTTATTAATTATATACTCTAATTCGGCAACTCTGGTAGAACGTGCTTCTAATTCTTCTTGAGCTTTTTCAAGTGCCAATTGTTTTTCAGCTAAAGAATTAGATAAATTATTCAGTTCATCTTCTTTTGTTAAAAGGCTGTTTTCTGTCTCTTGCAATTGTTTTAAAAGCGCTTTGGTTTCTTTAGCTTTTTCTGCCATATTTCTGCTGTTTTTACTTGCCAACAAATCGTAAGCACTACTTAATTCATTATAGGAGTTTTGTAAATTAGAAAGTGCTTTCCCATTTTGGATAGAATCATTTCGAATCCCCTCTAATTGCTTTTTGATATTAATAATTTTTCCTTCTAACTCTTCTACTTTTTCTTTGAGAGATATTATTTGTTTGTCTTTATTTTCTAGTTCTGCTTTTGTCTTATTATATTCTGTATGTAAGGCATTATGAATTTTTGGAGTTACACAAGATGAAAAAACTAATAATACAAACGAAATGGATAGTAATATTTTTTGCATAATTTTTTATTTTCTGATTTATCAAAATTACAAATACGCCTTTTTGTCTTTTTTGAAAAAAAATTTACTTATTAACAGAGATGTGGGGAAATACTAAAAATCCAATTCAACTAAAACTGGACAATGATCAGAATGAACTGCTTGGCTTAAAATTGCCGAACGGCTTAAATTGGAGAGTAAGTTTTTGCTTATCATATTATAGTCAATGCGCCATCCTAAATTTTTGGCTCTTGCGTTTGCCCTATAACTCCACCAAGAATAATTGTTCGGCTCAGAATTTAAGTGACGAAAACTATCTTTAAACCCGCTTGAAATAAATTGACTCATCCACTCTCTTTCCTCTGGCAAAAATCCAGAAGTGTTTTTATTTCTTTGT
>CAYZIA010000099.1:0-5202 GCA_964478325.1 uncultured Weeksellaceae bacterium | reverse complement strand
TAGAAGGAATTATAGCTATTACAGGAAAAGCAGGGCTATTTAAAGTAAAATCTCAAGGGAAAAATGCAGTAATTGTCGAAAATATCTCGGATAAAAAAAGAATGCCAATTACTGCTCGACATCAAGCAAATACTTTGGAAGAAATTGGCATTTACACTGACGAAGATACCAAACCATTATCAGAAATATTTGATAGTATTGCAATAAAGGAAAATGCAAAACAAAGCATCTCTCATAAAACAGCTAAAAATGAATTGATAGTATATTTTTTAGAAATTTTACCAAATTTTGATGAAGAAAGGGTTTACATTTCAGATATTAAAAAAGTGATTCAATGGTATAATACACTACAAACTGCTGGCTTGATTGAGTTACCGAAAGTAGATAAGAAGATATCTAAAAAAACGAAACTGGTGAAAAACTAAAATAATGGAAACTAAACAAATCACAATCCCAAGACGGCCAAAGAGAAAATTCGTTTCTGAAAATATCGAAATTGATTCTTGGAAAAAGATAAAACCACTTTTTGATAATTTAATTGAAAGAAAGGTATCTTCATCAGAAGAGTTGCAAGAATGGATGTTGGACCGATCAGAATTAGAAGCCGTTTTGGAAGAAGATATGGCTTGGCGGTATATAAAAATGAATATTGATACTACTGATAAAGAACTAGCAGATCGTTTTTCATTTTGGATCAAAGAGATTTCACCAAAGACTGCTCCATATTCACATAAATTAAATCTTAAATTGGTAAAAAGTCCTTATTTAAAAGAATTAGAGAAAGAAAAATACCACATCTATTTAAGAAGTGTCAATAAACAAATAGAGATCTTTCGTGAAGAAAATATTCTGCTTTTTACAGAGATGGAAGCAAAACAACAGGAGTATGGTTCGATTGTTGCAAAAATGAGTGTAGAAATTGATGGAAAAAAGATGACTATGCAAAAAGCAGCACTACTACTTAAAAATACAAAAAGAGCAAAAAGAGAGGAGGTTTTTAATAAAATGAGTGCAAGACGAAGACAAGATGAAGAGGCATTAGATAATTTGTTTGACGAATTAATAGTGTTAAGACAAAAAATTGCAAAAAATGCTGACTTTGACAATTATCGCGATTATATGTTTGCGGCAATGGGTCGTTTTGATTATACTCCGGAAGATTGTTTTGATTTTCATGATGCCATCGAAAAAGAAATTGTTCCAATTATAACTTCTTTTGAACAAAAAAGAAAAGAAAAATTAGGATTTGAGAATTATAAGCCTTGGGATACACAAGTGAATGTAGATGGATTGGACCCTTTAAAACCATTTGATAATGGGAAAGTTTTAATTGATAAATCCATATTATGTTTTCATAGATTACGGCCTTATTTTGGAGATTGTTTGGCTACTATGCAAGCGATGAAACATTTGGATTTGGAGTCAAAAGATGGAAAAGCACCAGGAGGATTTATGTATCCACTTTATGAAATTGGAGTGCCTTTTATTTACATGAATGCTGTTGGTTCGCAAAGAGATGTCGTAACAATGGTGCATGAAGGAGGGCATGCTATTCATTCTTTTCTAAGTCGTAACTTAGAAATGACAGAATTTAAATCTACTCCTTCTGAGGTAGCTGAATTAGCATCTATGTCTATGGAACTTTTATCTATGGATCATTGGGATATCTTTTATGAAAATGATAGTCAACTTAAGAGAGCAAAATTAGAACAACTGGAGAAGGCATTAGAGACACTTCCATGGGTTGCTTCTATTGATAAATTCCAACATTGGATTTATACAACAGAGCATACGGCAAAGGAAAGAAAAGAAAAGTGGTTAGAAATTTCTGCAAAACTTGGGAATCAGGTAATTAATTGGGAAGGCAATGAAAATGCACATGCTAATCTTTGGCAAAGACAATTACACCTTTATGAAGTGCCATTCTATTATATTGAATATGGAATGGCACAATTAGGGGCAATTGCTATGTGGCGTTCTTACAAAGAATTGGGAGAAAAAGGATTAGACAATTATATGGAGGCATTGAGATTGGGTTATACCAAAAGCATCTCTGAGATTTATGAAACAGCAGGAATTAAGTTTGATTTTTCTGCTAGTTATGTAAAAGAATTAGCTACCTTTATAAAAAAAGAATTATCTAAATTAAATTAAAGTATAATTATGAAAGATAGAAATACAGAATCATTTCGGAAAAAAATTCATGAAATTATTTTTGAGGCAGATACTAAAATTGGTAAGTTATTTGATGTTATTCTGTTAATAGTTATTCTCATATCTGTTATAAGTGTAATCTTAGAAAGTGTTGATTCAATAAACAAAAAATATCATACCATAATAATTGCTTTTGAATGGACTATTACTATTCTTTTTACTATTGAATATTTCTTACGTATTTATTCAATTAATAAACCGCTGAAATATATATTCTCATTTATGGGGATAATAGATTTACTTTCTATTATTCCTACTTATTTAATATTTGTTTTTCCAGCAGCACATTCTTTGTCTGTCATTAGATCAATAAGACTAATTAGGGTTTTTAGGGTTTTTAAACTATCTCACTACTTACGTGGAGCACATACAATGCAGATAGCTTTAAGATCGTCTCGTCCAAAAATTATTGTTTTTTTACTCTCAGTAATTATACTAGTCATTGTATTAGGAACATTAATGTATATTATTGAAGGTAGTTATGGAACCATTGGGTTTGATAATATTCCAAATTCAATATATTGGGCAGTAGTCACTCTTACTACTGTTGGTTATGGTACTGTCACTCCAATTACAATATTTGGAAAAATAGTTGCTTCTTTCATAATGATCCTAGGATATGGAATTATTGCTGTTCCAACAGGCATTGTAACGTCAGAGTTTGCCAGAAGAAAAAAAGAAAAAATAAGTACCCAATCTTGTCCAGATTGTGCCAAAGAAGGACATGAAGTAGATTCTAAATTTTGTAAGCAATGTGGAGCAGAACTTAATCCATAATTATTTTCTCTCCCTCATACCAATCTTTATAATTAGTATTATACAACTTCTCAATTGCATTACGCTTAATCTTCATTGTGGGAGTTAATAATTTATTCTCAACCGTCCAGTTATCTTTTACAACTACAAAATTATGAATCTTTTCATGACTATCTAACTTAGAATTTACAATCTCTAATGTAGTCGTTAATGATGAAATTAGATCTTCCTGAGATTTATTTTTACCTCTTTCAGATAATACTACAATTGCAATTGGCTGAGGCAATTCCGTACCAACAACACAAATCTGTTCCATATTTTTATTAGCAGAAAGTTTCATTTCAATAGGTGAAGGCGCTACATATTTTCCTTTACTTGTTTTAAACAAATCTTTAACTCTACCCGTAATTCTCAAAAATCCATTTGAGTCAATAGCACCTTCGTCACCTGTATGCAACCAGCCGTCAACAATAGTTTTTGCAGTTTCCTCCTCCATCTTATAATAACCATCCATAAGTGCTTCATGCTTTATAAGGATCTCATTTTGTTCAGAAAGTTTTACATCACAAAGAGGTAGAGCTTGCCCAACAGAACCAATATTAATATTATCGTTATAACTTACATGGGAATAACAAGTATTTTCTGTCATTGCATAAGCCTCCTGAATATTTATACCCAAACGAGCAAACCAATTAATAAGAGCCACAGGAGTGGGGGCTGCACCAGTAAATACATTTCTTACTTTACTAAGGCCCAATCCTTTCTGAATTTTGTTTTTCATTAAGGAGGAGATGATTGGAATACTTAGCAATATATTCAATTTATTTTGAGGAAGTTTTGTTAAAATTCCTTGTTGAAATTTAGTCCAGATCCTAGGTACTCCTAAAAATACGGTTGGAGATGCTTCTGCTAAATTAGCTGCAAAAGTATCTAAGCTTTCTGCGAAAAACACTTTACCTCCACTATACATGCTTCCCATTTGCACTAATAACCTTTCTGCAATATGACAGAGAGGTAAATATGAAAAGAAAACCTCATTGTCTAAATGCAAAGAATTAACTGCATTGGAAGTTGCAAAAGAGAAGTTATAGAATTTGTGCATAACTCCTTTCGGATCGCCAGTTGTGCCAGAAGTATAAATAATAGTTGCTAACTCTTTTGGTTCTCTAATTATATTTTTATTTAATGGTTGAACAGTTTTTATTAAATCATCCCATCTTTGAAAATCCTCAGAATAAAAAGGAAAAGCAATGCACTCAATATCAGAAGGAACACCTGCTTTCATCTCAGAAAAATTATCCAATTTACCAACAAATAATAATTTACTTTCACTATGTTTTAAGATCTTAGCTAAAGTTTCTGCATTTAAGTTAGGATATAAAGGAACTGAGACATACCCACTCATCATAATAGCTAAGTCTGTCATCATCCAATGTGCGCAGTTTTTGGAAAGCAGTGCAATCTTACTATCTTCTGGAAGATCAAGTGATTTTAAATACGCTGCCATTTTTCGAACCTCTATTCCAAACTCTTTCCAAGTCCAATTATGCCATTTACCATCAATTGGTTGCGATAAATAGATTTCATCAGGTTTCTCTTGCTCCCATTTATAGAGCATTTCCAATGGTGATAGGTATCTCATTCCTCTAAATTTTATGGAGTAAAGATAAGATAAAAATAATTTACTTTTTATTATGCATGCATAGTATATTTTTATACTTTTAGCGCCAAACAAGAAAACATGGAACAAGAAGAAACGATTGATTATAATATACGAAAAACTTGGTATAATATTACTAAGATGTATAATCGTACTGCGACAGAGTATATGGCGAGCATGGCACTTGGAATGATTATCCTAAATATTGACATCATGGAAGGAACTCCTTCTACTCAACTTGGCCCAAGAATGGGAATGGAAGCCACATCACTTTCTCGCTCACTTAATAAATTAGAAGAAGCAGGTGTAATTGAACGAAAACCGGATCCAAAAGATAAAAGAAAATCAGTTATCCATCTAACTCCTCTTGGAATGGACTGGCGTGAAGTTGCTAAAGGAGTAGTTATTGAATTTAATGAAACTATACAATCGCATTTTGAAAAAGAAGAAATGGAAATCTTCTTTACAATTTTAAAAAAGATAAATAAAATTATAGATGAAAATAAATAGACACATAAATAAAGTAGCAGTAATTGGTTCCGGAATTATGGGATCGCGTATTGCTTGCCATT
>CAYZIA010000098.1:2330-5311 GCA_964478325.1 uncultured Weeksellaceae bacterium | reverse complement strand
ATCGTTAACAATTTACCTACTGCTCTTATTTCTGGTACTACTACCATTTGTGAAGATGAATCTACGCCTATTACTTTTATTTTACAAAACGGATTACCACCTTACAATGTAAATTACAATATCAATGGAGTAGCAACCTCTAATGCCTTTAGCAATAATGGACTAAATACGATTATGGTTAACCCATCCACTACTACTGTTTATAGCTTAGTAGATATTACGGATGCCAACAATTGCTTTAATACAGCACATGATTCTGTAACTATTAATGTAAACGAAAAAGTAAATGCTATAATAAGTGGAGGAGGTGATATTTGTAATGATGGCAGCCAAGCAACTATTGATATTATTACAGATGATTCTACCATTGTAAATCTAACCTACACAAATGGATTTAATCTGATAACTCTTTCTGGGGTTGGGCCTTTTGAAATTATTACAAATCAGGCGGGGCTTTACATGATCACAGATCTAGTAGATATTTATGGCTGTTCAGGAACTTATTCAGGAAATGCTACTATTACAGTTAATCCTTTGCCTTTGGCGGAATTTTCTTTCTTTCCACAACCAACCGATTTGGATAATCCCCATATCACTTTTACTAATCTCTCTTTTGGACACACCTCTGCAATTTGGGATTTTGGAGATGACTTTACTCTAAATGATACCATAAGTAGATTGCTTCATACCTACAATGATACAGGACGTTACAAGGTAAATCTAGCAGTAAGTAATGAGTTTGGTTGCGTAGATACTATTGCCTATACAATTATAATTGATCCTATTTTTATCATTTATATTCCAGATGCTTTTACACCAAATGGAGATAATATCAATGATGCTTTCGGACCTTCTGTTTATGGCATAAGTAAATTTGAAATGAAAATTTACAATAGATGGGGGGAAACTATTTATCATACCACAGAGAAAAATAAACCATGGGATGGGACAATAAATAATATTGAAACCCAATCAGGAATTTATACGTATTCTATTATAGCTACGGACCTTAAAAATAAGCCACACAAATTTGTTGGTGCCTTTAAACTTTTTAGATAAATGAAGCTTATTGGCTTAATTTCCGATACACATGGTTTTCTAGATTCAAGATTTGAAACTCATCTTAAGAAGTGTGATGAAATATGGCATGCAGGAGATATTGGCAGCATAAAAGTTGCCGAAAGATTGAAAGAAATAGCGCCATTAAAGGCTGTATTTGGAAATGTTGATAATCATAGAATACGCCTGGAATTCCCTGAAGATTTAAGATTTATGTCTGAGGGAGTAGATGTTTTTATTACACATATTGGAGGTTATCCTGGTAAGTATGATAAGAGACTAAAGAATAAATTGAAAATAAACCCTCCTACTCTATTTATCTGTGGGCATTCGCATATCTTAAAAGTGATGAATGATAAAAAATTAGGAATTCTACACATGAACCCTGGAGCCGCCGGAAATTCTGGGTTACATAAAGTAAAGACCATGCTCCGCTTTAAAATTGATGGAAAGAATATTTCTAACCTTGAAATTGTAGAATTAGAAAGAGGAGGGAATTAACGAATTCTGTCAGCAGATCTTACTAATCTCTCATCTTTTCTAATTAAATAGTTGGCTAGAATAATAAGAAAATAAGGAATAATAAATAAGAACAATCCAATAGTAAAATTCAATTCTCCTTTTTGAAATATAATAATGATAAAGGCAATAGAAATAAAAAGCTTGCTAATTTGATTAATAATGATTTGTCGGTTTCTATTTTTAAACTGAAAAATAGAAAATAAGTTAAGTCCTACAGAAAGAAAGATACAAAGCCGAGCATAAGAGAATGTATCTGTAAGGAAAATATAGTTGTCAGTGTTATAAACCCTGACGTGAAGAACGGGGAAATAGAAAACAATTACAAGTAAACATAAAGCCGATAAAAGAAGAATTAAGCTTTGAATTCTTTGGATCATAACTGCAGGGTTTATAAGAACAAAAATAATTAAAAATATAGCGAAAAGTATAGTTTATAAAATTATTTGTATTATTGCACTATCTTTTCATAAGCAAAATTCAATATTTACACGTTTTTACTTCACAACTTAATATGACGATAAGTCAATTTATCACAAAAAAATTTATTAAAAAATGTATAAACTAGAAGATTTAAACAAAAAAAAGGTTTCTGATTTAAAAGAAATTGCAAAAGAGTTAAATATTCCTAAAGTAGAAAAATTATTGAAATCAGATCTGATTTACCAGATTCTCGATTTCCAATCTGTACTACCTCCAAGTAATACACCTAATGAACCTAAAAAACAGAAGAATCAGCAACAACAAAGAAGGTTTAGAACAAGAAATCCTAAAAAAGATTCTCCAAAGAAAGAACAGCAGCAAAACGATACACATAAGACGAAAAAAGAAGAATCTGAGAAAAAGGAGGATCTTCAAGTAAAAGCTGAGAATTCAAGAGAGCAACATCATCCAAAACAACACCAAAATACAAATCAAAAACCAGAAAAGAAAGGGCACAACTATAATTATGATTTTGATGGGATAATAATAGCAGAAGGTGTTTTGGAAATAATGCCTGATGGATATGGATTTATGCGCTCATCTGATTATCACTATCTTACCTCACCAGATGATGTGTATATATCTCAATCACAAATAAAACTTTTCGGATTAAAAACTGGAGACACAATAAGAGGTAGTGTTCGCCCTCCGAAAGAAGGAGAAAAATATTTTCCACTTATAAAAGTTGAAACAATTAACGGTAGAGACCCAAATGTAGTACGTGACAGAGTACCTTTTGAGCATCTAACTCCTTTATTCCCATTCGAAAAAATTAGTTTAACTAATAATGGGCATAGTAGTTTGTCAACCAGAATATTGGATATTTTTACGCCTATTGGAAAAGGGCAAAGAGGATTAATTGTCTCTCAACCAAAAACAGGGAAAACCGTTTTACTAAAAGATATTGCCAATGCTATTGC
>CAYZIA010000098.1:0-2320 GCA_964478325.1 uncultured Weeksellaceae bacterium | reverse complement strand
GTTTATATGATTATTTTACTTATTGATGAAAGACCTGAGGAAGTAACAGATATGGAAAGAAATGTAAATGCAGAAGTAATTGCCTCTACCTTTGATGAACCAGCAGAAAGACATGTGAAAGTGGCTAATATTGTACTCGACAAAGCTAAAAGAATGGTAGAATGTGGACATGATGTTGTAATTCTATTAGATTCAATTACCAGATTAGCAAGAGCATATAATACGGTTCAACCAGCTTCTGGAAAAGTACTTAGCGGTGGTGTAGATGCTAATGCATTGCACAAACCAAAAAGATTTTTTGGTGCAGCTAGAAAAATTGAAAATGGCGGTTCTCTTACCATTTTAGCAACTGCACTTACCGAAACGGGAAGTAAAATGGATGAGGTTATTTTTGAAGAATTTAAAGGAACTGGAAATATGGAACTTCAATTGGATAGAAGAATCTCAAATAGAAGAATATATCCAGCGGTTGATTTAGTTTCCTCATCTACTAGAAAAGAAGATTTATTATTAGATAAAGATGATATCCAAAGAATCTGGGTGTTGAGAAATTATTTAGCAGATATGAATCCTGTAGAAGCCATTGAGTTTATGAAAGAGAGGATATTAAGAACAAAAGATAATAAGGAGTTTTTGCTTACTATGAATAAGTAATCTAACAATTACAAAAAATACTCCAATAATTAAGCCCTCAAAAGAGGGCTTCTTTTATTTCATAATAGTAATAATTGCTGATTTATCTAAAGTAAGTTGAGTAATAATCGGATATATTGTCTTACTATCTACTAATTTAATTCGACTAGTATTTGGCGGAGAATCTCCTAAATTCACTGCTCGTATTTCGATAACATTCTCGCCTTCTTGTAGTTTATATTTTATTTTCTTTTGCTTACGTTTTGTAGTAAAATCATTCAAAATAATCTCATTATTTATTTTAAGTTGAATCTTATCTCCATCTTCTTCATTAGCATCCCAAATAAATAATCTCAGATTATCATTTTCCCATTCAATCAAAAAATCATCTCCATCTTTTAGTTGTTGAATTTGTAAAAAGGTAGATATTTCTTCTTCTTTCTTTTCAATTTTATTTTTTATTCTTTTGATCTTTTTCTTCAATTTTTCTTGCTCTAGCAATAAAACTTTACCACTTGCACAAGTGTCATTATTTGTAAACAAACCAATAAAATTCCCTTCCAATCTTTTTGTTCCTAATCTTCCTTTGAAATAAATATTAATATGAAGAAAACAAAAAGTGCTCAGATCAGCCTCTGAACTTGTACTAAGGATTTGTGTTTCCTGTAATTGGAAAGATTTATCTCCTTTAAAATAAATACCTGAAAGATCACTTTTTGTTTCGTCAGGTGTATTTATGTTAGTTAGAGAATAGCCATTAACCACCCCATCTTCCTCATTAAAATGAATACTAAAGCTAATAAGTGTATTATTTGGAAAAGCTAGACTTCCTAAATAATTATAACTAAAATTCTCTTGTGCGTTTAAAGAATAAACAAGTAAAGAAAATAGGAGTAGAAATCTGTTATGCATAAGAAAGCAAAAATATAGATTAATATGAGTTATAAAATCTTTTTTATATTACTAACTTCTGAGGCTCTATTCCATCAAAATTCCCTGAACTCATCATTAGTAAATTCTGATTCTCCCAATTTAAGGATTTTAAATAGTCCTCTAATTCTTTGACATCAATAAAAACTAATAAATCCTTTCTTCCGAAAGAGTTATGTACTTGTTTTTTTGTAATTGTTTCTAACTTTTTATGTTCTATGGCTTTATGACTAAAATAAACAATAGCCATATCAGGTTCATCCATACTACCTTTATACTGTTTCAGGAATTCTTCATTTAAACTACTGAAAGTATGTAATTCCATGCAAGCTACCAATCTTCTATCTTTAAACTGTCTTTTCATAGCAGAAGATGTAGCATTCAATTTTGAAGGTGAATGGGCAAAATCCTTGTAAATTGCAGAAGTTGCTGTCTTTTTTACCAATTCCAATCTATTTGATGCTCCTTTAAAAGATGATATCTCATTGTAAAAATCAATATCAGAAACCCCAAGTTCATTACATACTAATTTAGCAGCAGTTATATTTTGTAGATTATGATTTCCAAAAATTAATAATTCAGTATTATTTACTGAGGTAACGCCATTATTTATTTCATATCTTGGTGTAGTATATGATTTCATCTTGCAAGATGACTTTTCTTGCGTTAGCTTATTTAGTTCTTCATCCTCTAAGAAATAAATAAGAATATCTTTAACCATATTCTTGAAAATACGGAATTGCTCCACATACATTTC
>CAYZIA010000097.1:842-5338 GCA_964478325.1 uncultured Weeksellaceae bacterium | reverse complement strand
GTTTATTTTTGTATTTCTGTCAAGGATGGTATATTCCTAAGTTGTTTCTTTGGAAGAGATGTATTTAGTTTCAGAATCTCTGACAGTGTTATTGGAATTGAGATACGTTGGGGAAATGCCACAACATCTCTAAGATGGAATCATCTATTTAATGATAAATTATTTTTAAATACATCTATTATCTTCTCTGATTATAGGTTTGAATTTAATATAAATCAAAGTAACTTTGAACTTAAGATATTTTCTGGGATTAATGACTGGAATACAAAAGTGGACTTCTTGTATCAACCAAATCAAAGGCATACTATTAAGTTTGGGTCTAACTACACATATCATGAGTTTACTCCTGGAAATGCATCAGGAAAGTCAGGTGATGTAGTTTTCGAACCTGATGAGATATTTAAACAATACTCGAATGAAGGTGCTATATATTTATCTGATGATTTTGATTTAACTGATGATTTAAAAATACATGCAGGTCTTCGATATTCTTCATTTCAACATAGTGGATATATAAGCTTTAGAGATTATCTAAAGAATGAAATAGAGGCAAATAATGATAATTATAGGCATTTAGAACCTAGATTATCATTTAGATATAAATTAAATAGTACAACTTCAGTAAAAGGAGCATATACTCAAAACTATCAATACATACATTTGGCATCTACAGCTAGTGTAAGTTTACCTACTGATTTATGGGTCCCAAGTTCAGCTGGTATTGAACCAAAGTTTGCTGATCAATATGCAATAGGATATTTTAAGAACTTGAAAGATAATATATATGAAACTTCGATTGAAGCGTATTACAAAGAGATGACAAACCTTATTGAATATAAAGAAGGGGTATTACCTGAAGACAATACTAATTCAAGTAGTGATGATGCCTTTGTATTTGGTAATGGTGACTCATATGGTGTAGAATTACTAATAAGAAAAAATAAAGGTAAAACTACTGGTTGGATTGGTTATACTTTATCAAAAACAACTAGATATTTTGATGAAATAAATAATGGTATTTCATTTCCTGCAAAATATGATAGAAGACATGATTTATCAATTACTGCCACTCATAAATTATCTGAAAAATGGACACTGAGTGGTGTGTTTGTATATGCTACAGGAAATACTATTACACTACCAACTGAAAGATATATGATTGGAGGCAATATATTTACAGAATATACATCAAGAAATGGTTTCAGGATTGACCCATATCATAGGCTTGATATAGGAGCTACATATATGGTTAAAAAGAATAAAAGATTTCAAAGTTCTTGGAACTTTTCCATCTATAACATCTATAGCAGAAAAAATCCTTATTTTATTTACTTTGATTTAGAAGCTCCGGAAAATCAAGATGGGAGTATACAAGACGGCAACTTAACACCAAAAGCATATGAAGTGTCAATATTCCCGATATTACCGTCTGTTACATGGAATTTTAATTTTTAGATTATGAAAAAGAGTGTATTTTTAATATGTTTAATCTTACTAGGATGTCAAAAAGAGATAACTCTTAGTCTTCCTAAAGCTGAAAGTAAGATCGTAGTAGAAGGAGGTATTGAACCAAACTTCCCTCCTTATGTAATACTAACTAAAAACCAAGGATATTTTGAACCTATTGATACAAACACATATAATAATTTATTTGTCAATAATATTGACTCAGTTAAAGTATGGTTCTATAATGATAATGGAGAAAAAGAAACTAGAATCCTTGAACAAGTTCCTGGATTAGATTCTTTACCCCCAATCTATACAGATCTTACTTATTTTAGTAATATTGATGATTATAAATTTAGTCAAATTGGAAAAACATATTTTCTTGAGATTCAATGGAATAATAAGATTATCACTTCTCAAACTAGAATTCCCGAACCAACACCATTAGATTGTCTATGGGTAGAAAAAAGTGAAACAGCTAATAGAGATTTTAAATACGACATAAGAGCAATATATTCTGATCCAGGTGATATTCAGAATCATATACTAATTAGAAGTAAACGTAAGGAACATTGGAAGAGAGATTCAATAAATGGTGAAATTAAAAATGAAAATGATGCAAGACTAATTCTTGTTGATGCTGGATCAGATATTCTTATTAATGGTGAGTCTTTTGAGACCTTTTTTCCTAGACCAAAAGAAGAGGGAGGATTTCCTTCTGGATCCTATAATACAACACACTTTAAATCTTACATCAATAATGATGGAGTTGAAGATAGTGTAAAGCTTCCTCATGATATAGTACTAGTTAAATTTTGCCAAATAGATGAATCCTCTGTAAAATTCTGGAGAGGTGTCGTTCGTCAATCTACAACAAATAACAATCCATTTTCTGAACCTCTAAATCTTGTAAGTAATATAAATAATGGTCTAGGAGGATGGACTGGTTATGGAGCAAGTTATTATGAAATACCTATAATTAAAGATACTGTAATTGATTCACTATTTCAGCCAAAAATTACAGATATATTTTAATTTTACAAAAATTATTATTTTATTATTATGAATAATATAGAAAAAATAAAGACATTGATTATCGGTTCAGGTCCTGCAGGATATACAGCAGCAATTTATGCAGCAAGAGCAGATATGAATCCGGTTGTCATTCAGGGTCTTCAACCAGGAGGACAACTAACAACTACTACTGATGTAGATAATTATCCTGGATACAAAGATGGAATTACTGGCCCTGAAATGATGGAAGATTTTAAAGCTCAGGCAGAAAGATTTGGAACAGATACTAGATGGGGAATGGTTACTAAAGTTGATTTCTCTGAAAGACCATTCAAAGTAGAAATTGATGAAAAAATAAATGTACTAGCTGAAACTGTAATTATTGCAACAGGTGCTTCTGCTAAATGGTTAGGTCTAGAAGATGAAAAACGATTAAGTGGTTATGGAGTGTCTGCTTGCGCAACTTGTGATGGTTTCTTTTATAAAGGACAAGATGTGGTAGTGGTTGGTGCTGGAGATACAGCAGCTGAAGAAGCAACATATCTAGCTAAACTTTGCAATAAAGTAACAATGCTTGTAAGAAGAGATGAAATGCGTGCATCAAAAGCTATGCAAAAAAGAGTTTTTAGCACTTCTAATTTAGATGTGCTTTTCCATCATGAAACAAAGAGTATAAATGGAGAGAAGGGAGTAGAAAGTGTAACGGCATTCAATAATCAAACTGGTAAGGAAATTACTATTCCTATTGCTGGATTTTTTGTAGCAATTGGCCATACACCAAATACTGACCTATTCAAGGGGCAATTAGAAATGGATAAAAATGGTTATCTCTTAATTGAAGCCGGAACCTCAAGAACCAAGATTCCTGGCGTATTTGCAGCTGGGGATGTAGCTGATCATGTTTATCGGCAGGCTGTTACTTCTGCAGGTACGGGCTGTATGGCAGCTTTGGATGCAGAACGCTTCCTATCTGAAAAAAAGTAAATATATAAACCTGATGAAAAATATACCGAAGATAGTACAAAGGAAACCTTATGTTTTGGATGAAAAGGCTGGTAAAAAAGCATTCTGTAATTGTGGCCTAAGCAACAAAGACCCTTATTGTGATGGCTCTCATAAAGGCACTGGATTTTCTCCTGAAATTATTGAACTTACAGAAGACAAGAAAGTAGCTTGGTGTGGATGTAAACATTCCAAAAAAGGTTCGTTTTGTGATGGAACTCATAAAACACTTTAATCCACTTTATAGTCTTTTAAATTTAATCTAAAATCAGCCCTTTCTGGCTTAAGGAATGGCACATTCCAAGATCCTTTGTAGTAAATATCAGTTGGAATGTGTTTATTATTAAAATAATCCATATTTACTATTACTTGCATATCTAAATCAATAAGCCAATGCTGATAAGAAAAAACATATTCTCTGTAAATTACATTGAAATTCTCTTTATCAAAATAGGAAACAATTTTTCTAATAAGTGCTTCCCCTAAATCCTTTTTGCTTAAATCTTTTTTGACTTCCACCAAAAAAACATAACAATCCCTTCCTTTATAGTTTACAGTATCAATTTTATAATCGTAATATTGCTGCATACTAATATCAAATATCGCTAACTTAATAGAGGCTCCTCCTTTTTTCTGTTCAGTATCATTACTCCCAATTGAAAATCCCACCGTTTTTGCATCTCGCATATTTTGACTCTCATTATCATTCTTTCCATTTGATATTTTTAAAGAAACACCTATAGTGTCGGCAGGAAAGAATACCTCATCAAATGCCTCAGGGGTATAGTACCTATACTTATTTTTTATTTTACTTATTTGGGCATAGAAAGATGAAGTAGAATCTATATCTTTTTTTAATATTCTTGTGATCTTTCTAGAAAATACCTTCCCCTCATCATGAATGGAGTCATCTACAACCCAAGCTTTTTTACCATCAGAAAAATGAGTGCCCCATCTGTTTAGTATACCGATTGTTTTCTCTTTTTTATTAAATATCTTGAGTTCACTTTCATAATGATGAGTATAATATCTTA
>CAYZIA010000097.1:0-832 GCA_964478325.1 uncultured Weeksellaceae bacterium | reverse complement strand
TAGGTGCTTAAAGGCTATATAGAAAGTAGTATCGGTTTTTACATAATGAATAAACTCATCTATATCAAATCCATCCTTGACACCAGTTACAGTAACGCTATCAAGCAAAACCGATTTTACTATCTGCTCTTGGGCAAAAATAAACTGAGAAAGAAAAAGAAACAATAATATGGTTTTTTTCATAAGAACAAAGATAAAAAAAGCAAGGCAGCAGTTGCTGCCTTGCTAACAATTACACATAAGCCGGATTCTGTTCCTAAAAAGGTGCTATCATTTATCTAGGATTAAAGTTGCCTTTAACCTCAAACTGCCTACCCCTCAAGATTGGACGAGCAATCCAAGAGTCTTGATATACATGGCATTGCACCACATAGAGTTTGCCTGATTTCACTACAGCCGAACTGTACTTGCTTTCTGTTACACTTGTCCTCACCTTGCGGTGGACGGATGTTATCCGCTATGCTGCTCTATGGTGTCCGGACTTTCCTCTTTTAAAAAAGCGATAGCATCAGTAATTATGTGAGCAAAAGTAGTTATTCCTATTAAAAATTATAAATTTACACACATGAAAAAAATCATCTCTACTCCTAATGCTCCAAAAGCAATAGGGCCTTATAGTCAAGCAGTTTTGGCTGGGAACACTCTGTATTGCTCAGGGCAAATCGCAATTAATCCTGAAAATGGAGAACTCGAAACAACTGATATAAAAAGTGAAACTAAAAGAGTAATGCAGAATTTACAGGCAATTCTTGAAACTGCTGAAATGAATTTTAACAATGTAGTGAAATGCAGTATTTTTTTAAAAGCAATGAGTCAATATGCTGAAATCAAT
>CAYZIA010000096.1:0-5410 GCA_964478325.1 uncultured Weeksellaceae bacterium | reverse complement strand
AGATGGGGAGCTTTTCATTGCTTCATCAGCAATCTCTTTAAGGGGAATGATTTTTGCACCTCTAAATCCACCATCTGCAGTAATAAGTATATTGCAATCAGCATCATTAATTCTATCAGAAAGTGATTTTGCAGAAAAGCCAGCAAAAACAACAGAGTGAATTGCACCAATCCTAGCACAAGCAAGAACTGCAATTGCAAGTTCAGGAATCATTGGCATGTAAAGGCAAATTCTGTCACTTTTTTTTGCACCATTATTTTTTAGAACATTCGCAAATTTACACACCTCATAATGTAAGTATTTATAAGATAAACATCTGCCTTGTTCATTTGGATTGTTCGCAATCCATTTTATAGCTATTTGCTCGCCTTTTTTTTCTAAATGACGATCTAAGCAATTTTCTGTAATATTAAGTTTTCCCCCTTCAAACCATTTTATTTCTGGCTTGCTGAAATCCCAATCTAAAACTGTATCCCATTTTTTCTGCCATGTGAAGTCATTTGCTTTTTCTTCCCAAAATTTTTCTGGATTTTTTATACTTTTTTGATATTCTTTTTTGTACTCTTCAAATGTTAAAATGTTTTTATTCATAATTTAAATTCAAATTTTCCCAAAGATAAAAAAACAATTTATACTGAAAAAGAGTAGTATTTAATACGAATTTGTAAATTAGCGGCTTAATCAAAAAATGAGAAAAATGAGAAAAATTCTACTAAGTATAAGTATGCTTCTTGTAATCAGTGCAAATGCTCAATTATTGGATTGTGCAGAATTATTTATTTCAGAATATATAGAAGGGCCTGCAAATAATAATGCAATTGAAATTTACAACCCTACAAATGCCTCAATTGACTTAACAGGATATTCTATAAATAGATATGGAAATGGGGCTACATCAGGGCCTGATACTTGGCCTTTAAGTGGCAACCTTACTCCTGGAGAAGCTATTGCAATTGGAAACGGGCAATTAGATTCTGTTTGGGTTTCTACTTATTGGTCTGTACCGGTTGATCCTGTATTTTATGCTGCCTGTGATTTGCACGGAAGCGGTATTTATCCAACTCCTTTTTATTTTAATGGAGATGATGCGATGACTTTAGAAAAAGATGGGAATATTATTGATATTTTTGGCAAAGTAGGTGAAGATCCAGGTAATGCGTGGACTGATGATGCCTCAGCAGGATACACCGATGCAAATGGAGGGACTTGGTGGAGCAAAAGACAAACATTAGTTAGGAAAGCATCTGTGAAAAAAGGTGTTACTATGAACCCTATTGTTTTTAATCCTACTTTGGAATATGATTCTTTGCCAGACGGAACTTATTCAGGAATGGGAACACATAGCTGTGATTGTAGTATTAGTACAATAAACGAAAAAGATGATGTCTCTTATATAATGTATCCTAATCCTGCAAATATTGGAGGTGTAGTAGTTATTAGCTCAAATACAAACATTAAAAAGATTGAATTGTTAAATATATTGGGAGAAGTTGTTTTATTTTCATCAAACAATATAATTTCAACTAATATCTTGTCTAAAGGAACGTATATTGTAAATATCCAATTTACTGATGGGGAAATAGCTGAAAACAAATTAGTTATTAAATAAAAGAATGAATATACTGATGTTCCCATCAGTATTCTTGTCAATAAATTATGAGAAAGATTATAATTTTAGGTTTTGCTGTAATTTCAAGTCTTGTATCTGATGCGCAAACTACTTTAAGCGGAAAAATAACAGATTTAAATACCGGAGAAGCACTTATTGGAGCAACTATCATTTATGGAAAGGGGAAAGGAACTGCAACTGACATAGATGGCAATTATTCTATTTCTATTCAAGAAGGAGAACGAAATTTAAAAATATCTTATGTGGGATATCAAACAATAAATAAAATCGTATCTATTAATGGAAATACGAAAATTTTGAATTTCAAACTAAAAACCATCTTGCTAAATGAAGTGCAAGTAGTAGCTGATATTGCAAGAGATAGAGAAACACCAGTGGCCTTCTCAACTGTTCCTATGAAGAAAATAAATGAGGAATTAGCCTCGCAAGATATTCCTATGGTGCTTAATTCAACTCCAGGAGTTTATGCTACTCAAAGTGGCGGCGGAGATGGAGATGCTCGTATTACTATTAGAGGGTTCAACCAAAGAAATGTGGCAGTAATGATTGATGGAATTCCAGTAAATGATATGGAAAATGGCTGGGTGTATTGGAGCAATTGGTTTGGCTTGGATGCAATAACCTCAAACATACAAGTGCAAAGAGGATTGGGGGCATCAAAAATTGCTATTCCATCAGTTGGAGGAACTATGAATATTTTGACAAGAGGGATTGGAAATAAAGCAGGAGGAACCATAAAGCAATCGGTTGGTTCTTTTGGTAGATTAAGAACATCTGTTGGTTATAATTCTGGAAGGCTAGAAAATGGATGGGGATATACTTTAGCTGGCTCTTATAAAAAAGGAAATGGTTTTGTAGATGAAACTTGGAGTGAGGGCTTCTTTTATTATGCAAAAATACAGAAAGAAATAGGAAATCATATTCTCAGTTTATCAGCAATGGGAGCGCCTCAAAAACATGGGCAAAGATCTTATAAAAGTGATATTGCAACTTATGATAAAGATTACGCTCAATCTCTTGGAGACACATCTGATTTCTCTGGCAGAACAATAAATAAAGGTATTGCTTACAACAAACATTGGGGACATTTGGACAGATGGGCTATTAATAGTAATGGTAATATAATCCACAATCGAGAAACTTTAAATACAAAACAAAATTATTACCACAAACCTCAATTCTCTTTAAGAGATTTCTGGACAGTAAATAATAAATTTTATGTTTCAAATATTTTTTATGCTTCTATTGGACAAGGGGGAGGAACGGGTCTAAATGGAAACACAAATAATTATGACACTGATGGGCAATATAATTTACAAGAAGCATATGATGAAAATATAAATAATATTGACCCACTTTATTCTGATGGGCAAAATAAAGCAGGAACTTATCTTAGAAGTTCCATCAATAATCATTTCTGGTATGGAGCTTTATCTACCCTTAATTATCAGGTATCTGATGAAGTTTCACTGTCTGGAGGACTAGATATGCGTTATTATAAAGGACAACATTATAGAGAAGTTTATGATTTATTAGGAGCAGATTATGCTATTGATGAAGCAAATGGAATGCAAAACTCACAAGTAAAAAAAGTGGGAGATATAGTGGGTTATCATAACGATGGAATAGTAAAATGGTCTGGCATTTTTTCTCAAATGGAATATAGTAATGGAATGTTAAGCGTATTTTTTAATGTCTCTGGCTCAAGCTCTGCCTATAAAAGAATCGATTATTTCAAAAAGAAAGATCTGGTATTGTCAGATACAACGTATAAAGAAGCATTGGGAACTTCTGTGAATACTATATATGAATATGATAATACTGGAAACATAATTGGCGCTCATAAAACAATGATGGAAGATACTATTTGGCATAACGGAAACTTCTATACAAGAGATTCTGAAGAAGCAAAATTAGCGGAGACTTCTTGGAAATGGATAAAAGGATATACTATAAAAACAGGAGCAAATATAAACTTAGATGAATTCAATAATATATTTTTCAATATTGGATATATTTCCAAAGCACCAAGATTTAATAACATATATGATTATAGCAATCAACTTTTTAGAGATATTCGTAATGAACAGGTAAAGGCAGTGGAAGGAGGTTATTCATATCGTTCCTCCTTATTTTCGGCTAATGTAAATGGCTATTATACTATCTGGGAGAACAAACCTGCAAATGGAGGAGTATCAGTAATGGTGGATGATGTGCTTTTTAAAGCAAACATCAATGGAATGAATGCTTTACATAAAGGAGTGGAAATGGATTTCGCTTTGAAAATTAATCAAAAAATTAGCATAGAAGGATTACTCTCATTGGGTGATTGGAGATGGACTTCCTCAGATACAGTTAGGTTCTTAGATGATGATAATAATCCTATTGTGGATGATTTTGGCAATGAGATTATTGCAGCTTTTGATGCGGATGGAGTTCATGTTGGGGATGCTGCTCAAACTCAATTCGGACTTAGTATTAGATATGAACCAGTACCTCACGCCTATTTGAAATTAAGAGGAACCTTTTTTGAAGATTATTATGCCGATTTTGATCCTTTATCTTTAAATGGAGAAAATGCTAAGAGAGAATCTTGGAAAATCCCATCTTATCAATTACTAGATTTGCATGCGGGCTACAAGTTCAAATTATCAGAAAAGAACAAATTAGATATACGATTAAGTATATTAAACTTGTTAAATGAGATTTATATTTCAGATGCACAAAACAATGACCCTTACAATGCTAATTTTCAAGATTTTGATGCAAAATCAGCAGGGGTATTTTTCGGTTTGGGCAGAAGAGTTAACATGTCTGCAAAATTTACTTTTTAATAATTAAATAATGAATAACTATTACAAAATGAAAAAGACAACAACATTAATTATTGCAACACTCATATCAGTAGTGGGTTTTGCACAGGATATTGCAACAGCAAGATCTCAAGGAGTTGGAGCAACCGTAACTGTTACAGGAATAGTAACTAATGGAGATGAACTTGGTCCAATTCGATATATTGAAGACTCTACAGCAGGATTAGCGTTATATGACCCTACTGCCTTAAGCGGAGTGGTAAGAGGAGAAGAAGTTACAGTAAGTGGTGTTTTAGTTGACTATAATGGGCTTATGGAAATGACTCCTGTTAATTCAAACATTACAAATTCTACAGGAAATTCAATAATCCCCCAATTGATTACCCCAATTCAAGTAGGAGAAAATACAGAATCAGAATTAGTTCAGATTAATAATGTAATTTTTAATAGTGGTGGCTCTCTTTTTATAGTGGGAACACACGATTTTACAGCAAATGGAGAAACAGGAAAAGTGTATATAAGAGCTGGAAACCCATTAGAAAATTCCCTTATTCCAATAGGCCCTATTACACTTATTGGAATTTCTTCTCAATATACATTCTCGGTTCCGGCAAATGATGGCTATCAGATTCTGCCAAGAGATTCTTCTGATATTATACAAACAGGTGCTTTAATCTTTACTTCTGCAGTTGTGCAATCCAACATTACAACTACATCTTTTGATTTGTCTTGGACCATTTCAGATTCCTCTACTACAAATTGTAACTATGGACTTTCTTCCGGATTAGGAATAACAATTAATAATGGAGGAAATACCCTGACTCATACTATGAATTTAACTGGATTACAGCCCGCTACTTTTTATTATGTAGAATGTTATTCCGTAAATGGAATAGATACTGCTTTTTCAAATATTGGAATTTATTCCACGGCATCCAATTCATCAGGGGTTATTCGTCCTTATTTT
>CAYZIA010000095.1:0-5536 GCA_964478325.1 uncultured Weeksellaceae bacterium | reverse complement strand
CCAATAGTTTTCTTTTCCGAGTAATATCTCCTCCATTGCATTTTGCTGTTTCATCTTTTCTCAGCGCTTTTACTGTTTCTCTTGATATAATTTTAGATCCAATTGCTGATTGAATGGCAATATCAAATTGTTGTCTTGGGATTAGCTCACGCAATTTTACACAAATTTTTCTTCCAAAAGCATAAGCATGATCCCTATGAATAAGCGAAGAAAGCGCATCCACTTGATCACCATTTAATAGAATATCAAGCTTTGCTAAATTAGACTTCTTATAATCTAATGGCTGATAATCAAAAGATGCATATCCCCTTGAAATAGTTTTTAGTTTATCGTAAAAATCAAATACAATTTCGCCAAGAGGCATCTCAAAAGAGAGCTCTACTCTATCAGTAGTTAGGTAAACTTGATTCTTTAACTCTCCTCTTTTTTCAATACAAAGCGTCATTATAGCGCCAACATAATCAGCTTTTGTAATAATTTTTGCCCTAATATATGGCTCCTCTACATAATCTAAAATACTTGCGTCTGGCAAATCTGAAGGATTATGAATCGCCAATTTCTCACCCCTTGTGCTATAGGCAAAATAGGAAACATTAGGAACGGTTGTAATTACTATCATATCAAATTCACGCTCCAATCTTTCCTGAATAATTTCCATATGTAACATCCCTAAAAACCCGCACCTAAAACCAAATCCTAAAGCAGAGGAGGATTCCGGCTCATAAGTAAGTGAAGCGTCATTAAGTTGGAGTTTTTCCATAGAACTTCTAAGCTCTTCATAATCATCTGTGTCAACTGGATAAATCCCTGCAAAAACCATTGGCTTTACATCTTCAAATCCTTGAATTGCTTCAGTTGCAGGATTTTTAACAGTGGTAATTGTGTCCCCCACTTTTACTTCTCTCGCTTCTTTAATTCCAGAAATAATATAGCCAACGTCTCCAACACTCATTATAGTTTTTGATTCTTGCTTAAATTTTAAAACGCCAATTTCATCTGCAAAATATTCTTTTCCAGTGGCAATAAATTTTACTTTATCTCCTTTTTTGATTTCCCCATTTAAGATTTTGAAATAGGCTTCAATTCCTCTAAAAGGATTATAAACTGAATCAAAAATCATGGCTTGAAGTGGCTTGTTTCTATCTCCAACAGGCCGAGGTACTCTTTCAATAATTGTATTTAAAATATTTTCAATTCCAACACCTGTTTTTGCACTTGCCTGAATTATCTCTTCTTCTGAGCAACCAATTAAATCAATAATTTGGTCGGCAACCACTTCTGGTTCGGCAGAGGGCAAATCTACTTTGTTAACAATAGGAATAATTTCCAGATCGTTTTCCAAAGCCAAATACAAATTAGAAATAGTTTGCGCCTGAATTCCTTGAGCCGCATCAACAATTAGTAAGGCCCCTTCACAAGCAGCAATAGAACGGGAAACCTCATACGAAAAATCTACATGACCTGGAGTATCAATCAGATTAAGTGTATAGCCATTATACTTCATTTGCATAGCATGGCTTTTTATGGTTATTCCCCTTTCGCGTTCCAAATCCATATTATCTAAAAGTTGCTCTTGCGCATCTCTTTTGGAAACCGTTCCGGTTACTTCCAATAACCTATCAGCAAGAGTACTTTTCCCATGGTCGATATGGGCGATTATACAAAAATTCCTAATCTTTTTCATAAGATGCTAAAATACATTTTTTTGAATAAGTTTATAGGTGACTATTAGAACTTAATATCACTTTCTTTGTTGTAATTTCAAGTTTGGATTTTACACCAAATTTAATTGCTCTATTATCATCCAAATGCCCAGTAGGAAATCCAAAACAAATTGGGAAATCATAATCTCTTGTATGTTTTAGAATTATTTCTTCAGCTGTTTCCCCAAAGCGGATATCATTATCATTCATATCACACATTCCACCGACAATCATACCTTTCAGCTTTTCTAATTTTCTGTTTCTCTTTAAATTTATTATCATTCTATCGATATGATATAAGTATTCATCCAAATCCTCAATTAACAGAATTTTTTGATCCGTATTTATGTCAGATGGAGAGCCCAAAAGTGAATATAATATAGAAAGATTCCCTCCCACAATTTCCGCTTCAACTTCACCATATTTATTAAAAGGATGAATTTTACATTCAACTTGTTTTTCATTCCCAAAAAGAACATTTTTCAAACTCTCGATCGATTTATGAGTATTTGTTGGAAAATTAATTGGCATAGTAGCATGCAATGTTGCAAAGCCTAAATTATTAAGATGTGAATGCAAAACGGTTACATCACTAAAACCAACAATCCATTTAGGACTTTTTTGTAAACAAGAAAAATCAATATTGTCAATAATTTGAACACTTCCATACCCACCCCTTGCGCATAAAATAGCTTTTATATCTTCATTATCAATTGCGCTTTGCAAAGCGGCACTTCTTTGTTCAACCGTCCCAGCAAACTGATTATTTTCTTTAAAAATATTATTGGCCAAAATCACTTCTAATCCCCAACTTTTTAAAATATTTACTGCTGGCGTTATCTCTTTTAAGGAAATCTTTCTAGCAGTTGAAATAATGCTAATTTTATTTCCTACTTTTAATTTTGGTGGGATAATCATAAATGCTATTAAAAACTTATATTTGCGAAAATAATTTTTTTAGAGAGAAATGAGTGCAAAAAGACACATAGTTACATCCGCACTACCTTACGCCAATGGGCCACTACATATTGGACATATTGCAGGCGCTTATTTACCAGCCGATATTTATGTTAGATATTTAAAAGGGAAAGGACATGATGTTGTCTTTGTTTGTGGCTCAGATGAACATGGTGCTGCGATTACTTTGCAGGCAAAAAAAGATAATTTAACACCACAAGAAATTGTAGATAAATACCATGCTATAAACAAAAAAGCATTTGCTGATTTTGGAATTGACTTTAGTATTTATCACAGAACCTCCAGTAAATTACACCATGAAACCGCACAAGACTTTTTCATAAAATTAGAAAATAATGAGGTGTTTACAAAGAAAACGTCTGAGCAATTTTATGATGAAGAGAACAATCAATTTTTGGCTGACAGATATATTAGTGGTGAATGCCCAAAATGTAATGGGGATGAAGCTTTTGGTGATCAGTGTGAGAAATGTGGCTCGGCACTTAGCCCTAATGAACTCATCAATCCAAAATCTACTTTGAGTGGGAATACTCCCATAAAAAAGGAGACAACACATTGGTATTTACCAATGCAAGATCATGAGATATGGTTAAAATCTTGGATTGAAAATGGGATATTAGAGGAGGGGGATCATCATGATCCAAAGAAGTGGAGAAGTCAAGTTTTAGGTCAATGCAAATCCTGGATTGATAGCGGACTAAAAGCCCGAGCAATGACACGTGATTTGGATTGGGGAGTAAAAGTTCCAGTAGAAGGTGCTGATGGGAAAGTACTATATGTTTGGCTAGATGCTCCTATCGGTTATATTTCAGCAACAAAACAATGGGCTTCTGATAACGATAAGAATTGGGAAGATTACTGGAAATCGGAAGAAACTGAACTTATACATTTTATTGGAAAGGATAATATTGTTTTTCATTGTATTATTTTCCCAATTATTCTAAAAGCACACGAGAATTTTATTCTTCCAAAAAATGTTCCTGCAAATGAATTTTTGAATCTGGAGGGAGGAAAACTATCTACTTCAAGAAATTGGGCAATATGGTTGCACGAATATCTTGAAGATTTTAAAGGACAAGAAGATGCTCTTAGATATACGCTTTGTGCAACAGCTCCTGAAAGTAAAGACACTGATTTTACTTGGGCAGATTTTCAGGCAAGGAATAATAATGAATTGGTTGCTATTTTTGGCAATTTTATTAATCGTGTAGTGGTGCTTACTAATAAATATTGGGATGGAACTGTCCCTTCTCAGAATGATTTAGAACCATATGATAAAGAAGTATTGGAAAAACTTTCTGCTTTCCCAAATAAAATTAGTGAGTCAATTGAGAAGTTTCGATTTCGTGAGGCCCTTGCTGAGTTAATGAATTTAGCAAGATTAGGGAACAAATATTTAGCTGATACTGAACCTTGGAAACTCAAGAAAACAGATGAAAGCAGAACAGAAACAATAATGAATATTGCTATGCAAATTGCAGCGTCATTAGCAATTCTTTCAGAACCTTTTATGCCATTCTCTTCTAGTAAACTAAAAGATATTTTAACACTTGAAAATGTAAATTGGAATGATGCTGGGGATATTATTGTTCCGGAGAATCACCAAATAAATGAAGCGATTCATTTGTTTGAAAAAATTGAAGACGACAAGATTCAAGAACAAAGAGAAAAATTAAACACATAAAAATATTATATTAGCAAACAGAAATTTTTATTATGAAAAAATTATGTTTTTTAGTAGCAACGTTTTTAGCGACTACTTTTGCAATAGCCCAATGCAATGGACGGTATCAAACAGAAATTTTTAGCAATACAAATGTTGCTACAGTTGATTATTCAGATGTATACACGGGGCTAGAGCATAGAATGGATATTTATACACCTGATGGAGATACGGTGACAAATAGGCCTTTAGTATTTTATATTCATGGAGGGTCTTTTTATGCCGGAGATAAATCTATGACAGATTGTATCGATTTTTGCAATGCTTTTGCTAAAAGAGGATATGTTGCTATTGCTGTAAATCATAGGCTAGGGAATATTCTTTCTTTTTTGCTTAGTAATGAGGAGCAATATAGAACGGTACTTAAGGCTGTTGCAGACGCTAAGGCAGCTATTCGATTTATGAGAAAAGATCATGCAAATACCAACACATATGGCATAGATCCTAATGCTATATTTATAGGAGGATATTCTTCTGGCGGAGTATTAGCTATACATTTAGCATTTATTGATCTAATATCAGATTTGCCAACATCCCCCATTGATGTACAAGCACTTGTCAGCGTCATAGGAGGAACACTAGAAGGAGATTCCGGGAATAATGGATATTCATCTGAGGTTCAGGGAGTAATAAGTTTTGCTGGCGGTATAAATAATTTAAATTGGATAGACGCAAATGATGAACCCATAGTAAGCATACATGGGACAAACGACCTGACGGTAAATTATAATTGTGGTCCTGGATTGAATAATCCTGCTGTGTTGAATTTATGTGGAGCAGGACAGATGCATCCAAAAGCAGATACTGTAGGGATTATAAATGATAAACTTATTTTTGTTGGAGAAGGTCATGGCTGGGGAATAGGGAATCTTAACCCAAAATTTTTGCAGGCGATAAGTTTTACAAGCGATTTTTTATATCCTCTGCTTCCTTGTAATCAAACTACTTCAATTCCTACAATTATTAAAAATGAAAAAAATCTTATTCGTATTGTAGATGTTTTAGGAAGAGAGGTACTGCCAACTAAAAACGCTCCTTTATTCTACATCTATGATGATGGAACAGTAGAGAAAAAATTAATTGTAAAAGAATAGGCAGCCCCATAGTTCAATGGATAGAATAGAAGTTTCCT
>CAYZIA010000094.1:0-5715 GCA_964478325.1 uncultured Weeksellaceae bacterium | reverse complement strand
ATAATTTAATGACTGCAGTTAGAAGATGATATAACTGAGATTTTATATTAATAGTTATTTTGTCTGTTCTAATATTTATTTAGTTGATTGTTTTTTAAAAGGATTAATAATCCAACAATAATGATTAGATTTTTAAAAATATACTGCCCAATTAAAGTGAGTTGAAAAGGAATCTTTTCAAAGACTAATTCAGGTAATAGAATTAGCGGCGAAAAAGTAAATACCATATGAAGAAGTAAAACCAACTATAACAGCTTCTAAACAACATGCTGCAGCATTTTCTGATAACGACGTTCTTTTTAATTGGACTGCTTTTGCAATACCTAAAGGAACGCATAAGTTAGTAGGCGTTCAAATGACAGTAAAACCAAAAGTCACAGAGGAAGTATTTGCAAAAGATGTAAGTGCAAAAACATATACTTACGAAGATGTATTAAAAAAGAGTATAGCGTATTTTAATGGAGATGAATTAGCCGCCACAACATGGATGAACAAATATGCCATGGTAAATGGTGAAGGCGAATTTGTAGAACAATCTCCTGATGACATGCACAATAGAATGGCTAAAGAGTTTGCAAAAATTGAAAATGATTATGCTTTACGTTATGATTTAAATGGAGGAGCAAAGTTCCTTTCTGAGTACGGACAAAAAAGAGGCCCACTAACAGAAGAGAAAATCTATAATCTATTTAAAAATTTTGGGTATATTATTCCACAAGGAAGCGTGATGAGTTCTCTTGGTAATAATTATAAATTGGCTTCTTTATCTAATTGTATAGTAGTCCCTGAAATGCATGATTCTTATGGCGGAGTGTTTTATACCGACCAACAATTGGCTCAACTTTTCAAAAGAAGATGTGGTGTTGGAGTAGATATTTCAAACCTACGGCCATCTGGTGCAAAAGTATCTAATGCTGCAGGAAGTACTTCTGGGGCCGTCTCTTTTATGAACAGATTCTCAAACACAACTCGTGAGGTTGCACAAAATGGAAGGCGGGGAGCTTTAATGCTCTCAATGGATATTGCACATCCAGATGTGGAAGATTTTATAACTATAAAACAAGATTTGCAAAAAGTAACTGGAGCAAATATTTCTATTCGCCTTTCGGATGAATTTATGAAAGCTGTTGAAAATAATGCAGAATATACACATCGGTGGCCAATTGATTCCAATGATCCAAAATTTAGCAAAACGATAAAAGCAAAAGAACTTTGGGATACTATAATAAAATGCGCTCATAATACTGCCGAACCGGGACTTATTTTCTGGGATAGGCAACATTGGTATTCTACTTCTTCAATTTATCCTGGATATGAAAATACTTCTACTAATCCTTGTTCTGAGATTGCAATGCAAGGAGGAGATAGTTGCCGACTGATTGCTATCAATCTATTTAAGTTTGTAGAAAATCCATTTACAAAAAAAGCAACATTTAATATGGATAATTTTTATAGAGCAACTTATGAAGGGCAAAGGTTAATGGATGATTTGGTAGATTTAGAAACAGAAGCAATAGGGAGAATCTTAAAAAAAGTAAAAGATGATGATGAGCCAGAAAAAATAAAATCGGTAGAAAAAGAAACCTGGGAACTACTTTTAAAAACAGGAGAAAATGGAAGGAGAACAGGGCTTGGGTTTACCGCTCTTGCGGATATGGTTGCAGCTCTTGGTATGAAGATTGATAGTGATGAAGCTATTATGAAAGTAGAGGAAATTATGAAAGAAAAATGCAGAGCAGAATTTGATAGTTCAATTGATATGTCATTGACTAGGGGAAGTTTTGTTGGTTTTGATGCTGAAATTGAAAAAAAATCAGAATTTGTGCAAATGCTAGAAAAAGAATTGCCAGATGTTTACGCTAGAATGATAGAGCATGGTAGAAGAAATATTTCTATTAGTACAGTTGCCCCAACAGGAACGCTTAGTATGCTTGCCCAAACTTCTTCTGGAATTGAGCCGGTATTCATGACACACTATAAAAGACGGAGAAAACTTAATGATCAAGACCGAGACGCAAAAGTGGACTTTATAGATGACTCTGGCGATAAGTGGCAAGAATTCACTGTTTACCACCACAACCTTAAAAAATGGATGGAAATAACGGGTGAAACAGACATCAGTAAAAGCCCTTATGCTGGAAGTACTGCTCCTGAAATTGACTGGAATAAAAGAGTTGATATGCAAGCAGTAGTTCAGAAATATGTTACCCACTCTATCAGCTCTACCATTAATTTACCAAATAATGTATCACTTGAAAAAGTAAGTACAATTTATATGGACTCTTGGAAAAAGGGGTTAAAAGGAATTACCGTCTATAGAGATGGCTCCCGTTCAGGTGTTTTAGTATCTGCTGATAATAAAGATGACGTACTTGAAAATACTGAATTTAAAGAAACTAGAGCTCCTTCTCGCCCAAAAAGATTGGATGCTAAAGTAGTTCGTTTTCAAAATAATAAAGAAAAATGGATTGCTGTTGTGGGGCTTTTAAATGGTAGACCTTATGAAATATTTACAGGAAAAACAGAAGATGTTTTTGTAGTACCTCAAGCTGTAGAATATGGTTGGGTAATAAAAACTAAAAGAGAAGATGGAAGCACACAATACGATTTTCAATATGAGGATAAGGAAGGGTATAAAATCACAATGGGTGGGTTATCCCGATCCTTTGATAAAGAATTTTGGAATTATGCTAAATTAATTTCTGGAGTTTTACGCCATGGCATGCCACTTCATTATGTGGTTGATTTAATTGGAAAAATGAACCTTTACGATGACAATATCAATACTTGGAAAAGCGGAGTAGTAAGGGCACTTAAAACATTTATCCCTGATGGGACAAAAATATCTGACCATACATGTGGAGAGTGTGGACATGAAGGAGTAGTATATGAAGAAGGTTGTTTAAAATGTATTAATTGTGGATATAGCAAATGCGGATAAAAATACCTTTATCTTAACATAAAGAGGTCTCCAGCTTAAGGTTTTTATATTATTTTCTTTATATACACTTTTCAGTAAAAACATGATAACTGCTTTAACTTTAAAATTCCGAATAAACTTCAAAACAAACATCTTTTATTAGTTAACAATGTAACTAATTAGTCGCTCTAGACTGAAATTTTGTGCGCAAAAATTATTAAAATTTGAAAGCCTGAAAATACGTATTATAACTATTGCTCTTGCTTAATTTCTTTGGTTAGATGTTTATTCGTTTATTTGTACTTATGAAAATTGTTGCAAAAATATTTTTGTTTTTTTTGCTGAGTAGTTGTGCCAACATAGTAGCCCCAACTGGCGGAGAAAAAGATGTTGTATCTCCACAGCTTTTAAATGTTGCTAAATCTATTAGGGCAGAAGATGGGCAATTAGAAAAAATTTATTTTGCCTTTGATGAGTATATTCAGCTTAATCAATGGGAAGAGTATTTTTTTATTTCTCCTCCAATAAAAAAACGCATAATAAAAACGGTAACTAGCAAATTTTTGGAATTACATATTGAAGATACCTTGAAAAAAAATACTACTTATTTACTATCTTTGGATAATTGTATAAAAGATATCAATGAAGGAAATATTCTAGATGATTTACAGCTTATTTTCTCTACTTCTGAACAAGTAGATTCCTTAAAATTAAGCGGCAAATTACAAGATGCCTATACTTTAGAGGCAATTGAAAATGCTTGGGTTCTGCTATTTGAAGAAAACAGAAAAAATTCCATCATTTTTAAAGAAATTCCTAATTATATTGCAAAAACGGATAATGATGGGGATTTTAATTTTCCTAATTTAAAAGCTAAAAATTACAAGATTGTTGCTTTAACTAATCTTGATTTTATCTACAACTTAGAAGAAAAAATTGCCTTTTCTAATAACTTGATTCATGCTGAAAAAGACACCTTTATTTCACTTATGGCTTTTGACCCCATTATAAAAGTAGATAGCCTAACTCCAGATACTTTAGCTATAAAATCTTATACTAGTAAAATAGATAGTTTGCAGGTAGAAAATATTATTTATGGGAATTTGAATATTGAAATGACTACAAATACAGCTTGTATTTTTCAGCTATTACAAAATGAAAAGGTAATAAGTGAGTTTATTTTTTCAGAGAAACCTTATATTTTACAAGATATTTTCCCTGGGGAATACCAATTAAAATATATTATAGATAATAATCAAGATGGGAAGTGGAATACAGGGAATTGGGAGGAAAGAGTACAGCCTGAAAAAGTATTCAATTATCCTACAAAGCTAATTATTCGCTCTAATTGGGATTTAGAGTTAGATTGGAATTTAGAGTAGCTTAAAATTATCTACATCTTGCAAAAAATTTAATTTTTTTCTTTTGAGTTTCAAATCATCTAAACTGATTTCAATTTGCAAAACTGCTTCTTTGTTTTTAGTAAATGACAATACTTCTTCCCCAAATGCATCAAATACTTTAGAGTGTCCATTAAAAGAGATATTATTTCCGTCTTCTCCTACTCTATTTACTCCAATAGTATAACACTGATTTTCAATAGAACGCGCTTTTAAAAGCGTATCCCAAGCATCAATCCTTTTTATTGGCCAGTTGGCTAAGTAAATAAGCAAATCATACTCTTCATTGTTACGGCTAAAAACCGGAAAACGTAAATCATAACAAATAAGTGGACAAATTTTCCATCCATCTATTTCTACAATTAGCCTGTCATTTCCTTTTGATAAAAATTCATTTTCTTTAATTAATGAAAACAAGTGTCGTTTGTCATAAGTTGAAATTTTCCCATTTTTTGAAATCCAAAGCAAACGATTATATACTTTCTCATTTTCTTGTACCATTAAACTTCCGGCAATAGCGCAATTTTTATTTTTGGAAGTCTGTTTCATCCAGCTTATTGTTTCTCCATTCATTTTCTCTGCTAAATATATAGATTTAGGACAAAAAGCAGTATTGAACATTTCAGGGAGTAAGATAATATCTGTCTCTAAAATAGCAGAAATCAGATTTTCAAAATGAGAAAGGTTTTTATTTACATCTTTCCAAAAAAGATTAGATTGAATTAATGATATGTTTAGATTGTTTTTCATTAAACCAAAAATAAGCATAAAAAAGCACGTAATTATACTCGCTTTATCTATATACTACTTTTTGAAAATTCTCCTAAAGAAAATCATCAAAGGATCAAAGTATCTATCCACTACTCTTTCTTTTAGTGGAATAATGCCGTCATCTGTAATTTGAATATCTTCAGGACACACTTCAGTACAACATCTTGTAATATTACACATTCCAGATCCATAATCTTCCTTAATTGCTGGTATTCTATCTGCATCATCCATAGGGTGCATTTCTAAACTGGCTAGGCGAATCATAAATCTTGGACCAACAAATTTATCTTTTGCCTCTTGATCTCTTATTACATGACAAACATTTTGACACAAATAGCATTCAATACATTTTCTGAAATGCTGTGTTCTCTCCACGTCTACTTGTTGCATTCGTAATCCTTTTTTCGTATTATTTTTATTTTGAGCTGGTGAAAATGGCTTTATTCTTTGGTTTTGTTCATAATTCCAACTTACATCCGTGACCGTATCTTTAATAATTGGAAAAGATTTTAAAGGTGTAATTGTAATAGTCTGATCAGAAGCATACTCATTCATCCTTGTCATACAAGCGAGCTTGGGTTGCCCGTTTATTTCTACACTACACGATCCACATTTCCCTGCTTT
>CAYZIA010000093.1:0-5742 GCA_964478325.1 uncultured Weeksellaceae bacterium | reverse complement strand
AGAATAAATAGCCACTTTTGGTGTTTTTTCTAATCGGACAACATCTTGATTCACTTCTGGACTGGCAATGGAAGTCAAAATTTTAGTAGATTGTACATCTGCAATAATTTCATAGCTAACTCCTCTTATACTGCATTCTTTCTCAATCTCAGCATAATGTTTTATTAAGAAACTCCCTCCTCTGTAATTTAGAAGCCAATCTACTTTGATGGTATTTTGCAATGTATAGTATGCAATTCCATATGCTTTTAGGTGATTTTTTTGTCCTTCATCCATTGGGATAAGGATGTATGATGCCCACACTTTTGAGTAAAAGAGAAGGAGAATTATTAGTAAGATCTTGTTTTTATTCCTCATCATTCATACTTGATGAATGTGAAATAAATGATGGTTCATCTCCAAGATTTTCTTTTTCATTTACTCCATCAAAATAATCTAAATCAGAAAATTTAGCCAATGTATTTATAAATTTGAGACGGATATTATCCAAAGGGCCATTTCTATGTTTTGCAATAATAATTTCTGCTTGACCTCTTGAGTCATCTGAGTTTTCCCATTCATAAATTTTGTAATATTCTGGGCGATAGATAAAAGTAACAATATCAGCATCTTGCTCAATTGCTCCTGACTCTCTCAAATCAGCAAGTATCGGTCTTTTACTTGTTGAGGTTCTGGATTCTACCCCTCTGTTTACTTGTGATAATGCAATGACAGGAATTTTTAATTCTTTAGCAATTCCTTTTAAGGATCGAGATATGGTACTAATTTCTTGCTCTCTGTTTCCAATTTTATTCCCACCAGCAGTCATTAGTTGTAAATAGTCAACAATGATAATTTTTACGCCATGATTCTTTACCAATCTTCTGGCTTTCGCTCTAAGTTCAAAAACAGAAAGTCCGGGAGTATCATCAATATATATTGGTGCTTCTGCCAAATCTTTAATTTTTTCGTGTAGTTGAACAAATTCATATTCTTCCAGATTTCCTTTTCTAAGTTTGTTGGATGGAATTTCAGATTCACTTGAGATCAGTCTATTTACTAATTGGTCGGTAGACATTTCCAAAGAAAAGATGCCGATAGGAGTTTTATGATTTATTGCAATGTTCCGACACATGGTAAGTGCTAATGCAGTTTTTCCCATACCTGGTCTAGCCGCAATAATTACTAAATCTGATTTTTGCCAACCAGAGGTTACTCTATCTAGGCGAGAAAAACCAGAAGGGACTCCACTTAGCCCATCTTCTTTATTTTTTAATTCTTCAATGTTGTTAATGGCAGAAGAAATAAGTTCAGACATTTTACTATAACTTTTTCTCAAACTTCCTTCTGTTACACTAAAGAGTTCTTGTTCTGCATTACTCAATAAATCAAAAACATCAATAGTTTCATCAAAAGAATCTTTTATAATACTAGAAGAGATTTGAATAAGTGATCTTTGGATAAATTTCTCCACAATAATTCTAGCATGATATTCCGTATTTGCCGAAGAAGCCACATTATTAGTAAGTTGTGTAATATAAAAAGCTCCTCCAATATTTTCTAGCTCTCCTGATTTTTTGAGCTGCTCAATTATAGTAAGAATATCAACGGGCTTACTTTCATTAAATAAAACAATGATAGAATCAAATATCTTTTGATGCTCAATTTTGTAAAAATATTCCGGTTTTAAAATATCAATAGTATCTGATAATGCTTCATTGTCCAGCATTAGAGCACCTAAAACTGCTTCTTCCAATTCAATCGCCTGAGGAGGAAGTTTTCCATCTATTTTCCCATTTATACTTTTTATTTTTCTTGTAGTTTGCTTTGCCATCTCTTATTCTTTTACAATTCCCATTGTTGAGAATTTATTCATTCTTTTATTTACTAATTCTGTTGTGTCAAATTTTGTTAATACTTCTAATTGGGCTAAAAGCTCCTTTTTAAGAATTCTAAACATTTTCTCAGGGAAGGCATGCGCTCCACCAATAGGTTCTTTTATAATTCCATCTACCAATTTATTTTTAAACATATCATTTGCAGTAAGCTTTAAGGCATCAGCTGCTTGTTCTTTAAAATCCCAACTTCTCCATAAAATGGTAGAACAATTTTCTGGAGATATTACCGAATACCAAGTATTTTCGAGCATTAGCACTTTGTCACCAACTCCAATACCTAAAGCACCACCAGAAGCGCCTTCACCAATAATAATACAAATAATAGGTACTTTTAATTGCAGCATTTCAATAATGTTTTTGGCAATAGCTTCTCCTTGTCCTCTTTTTTCTGCTTCCAAACCTGGAAATGCACCAGGAGTATCAATAAAACAAATAATTGGCTTTCCGAACTTTTCAGCCATTCTCATTAGTCGGAGTGCTTTTCGGTACCCCTCTGGGTTGGACATACCAAAATTTCTTTTTTGTCTTTCTTTTGTATTTCGACCTTTTTGTTGCCCTATTAGCATAACTGATTTTTCTTCAATACTACCCCAGCCACCTATCATTGCTTTGTCATCTTTTACCCCTCTATCTCCATGGAGTTCCACGAAATCTTTTTTTGTGAGAGCATTAATATAATCTAAAGTATAAGGCCTATCAGGGTGTCGAGAAAGCTGAACTCTTTGCCAAGGAGTAAGACTAGAGTAAATACCCTTTCGACATACTTCTATTTTTTTCTCTAAGTCCTTGACGGTAGTGCTTATATCTACTTCATTATCACTCTTTAATTCTTGTAGCTTCTCCATTTGTAAAATAAGCTCTTCTAAAGGTTTCTCAAACTCTAAATATTCCATAGTTAAAAAATAATAAAGGGACACAAATTTAAATAAAATGATATTTCTTGCGCCTAAAAAAAGATGTGATTACCTTTGTTGTTGAAAACTAATTTTAAATGATACTTTTTCCTTGTGCAAAAATTAATATTGGCCTGAGAGTTCTGAGCAAGAGAGACGATGGTTATCATAATATTTCTTCTGTTTTGTATCCGGTTTCTTCTTGTTCCGATATTTTAGAAATAACAGAGCAAAGACATTTCTTATTTGAAAGCAGTGGTATTGATATTCCAAAAGGGGAGAATTTGTGCGAAAAAGCATTTTATTTATTAAGAAAGGATTTTTCTTTTCCCAATGTACACATTCATTTGCATAAACAAATACCAATTGGAGCTGGACTGGGAGGAGGATCGGCTGATGCTGCTTTTACTTTAAAAGGAATCAATGAGTTATTCGAATTGGATATTAGTAGTAAAAGATTAGAGGAATATGCCTTAAGATTAGGTGCCGATTGTCCTTTTTTTATTGACAATACGCCAAAATATGTAGAAGGTATTGGAGAGAAAATGATAAGTATTGATTTGAATCTAAGTAGATTTGAGATACGCCTTGTAAATCCTGAGATATATATCTCTACAGGCGAGGCATATGGTGGAATTACGCCTCAAATTCCAGAAAATAATTTATTAGATTTAATTAATCAACCAGTCGAAAATTGGAAAGAAAAGATTAAAAATGATTTTGAAAAAAGCATTTTTGAAAAACACTCAAAACTCCAAAGTATAAAACAGCAATTATATAAAGATGATGCAGTTTATGCTAGTATGAGCGGAAGCGGCTCTACTCTTTATGGGTTCTTTGTAAAATAATTATATTTGTGTAATTAAAAACTTAAAAATGAAAAAACTACTACTCATATTATTTTGTTTGCCACTGATTGGATTTGGGCAACAAATGACTTATGTTCCTGATGATAATTTTGAGCAAGAATTAATGAATCTTGGTGTGGATTGGGTATTTGATGACTATGTAGAAACTGCTGGAATTGATACCATTACTTATTTGAATATTACATCTAGTTCAATATCTGATTTGACAGGGATTGAAGATTTCTCTGCTCTTAGAGAATTGTTTTGTTATTCTAATCAAATTACATTTCTAGATTTGTCCAATAATACACAACTATTTGAAGTTTCTTGTGCTAATAATCAATTGATCTCATTAGACCTGAGAAATGGAAACAATCAAGGACTTTGGTATTTTTTATCTATAAATAATCCATCACTTAACTGTATTGATGTAGATGATGTGGTTTGGGCTGATTATAACTGGGCTAGAGATACATGGACCTCTTTTAGTACAAATTGTGGCGCATCTGGAATTGAGAATACACTTCCTAATAAAAGATTACTAAAAGTGATAGATATTTTTGGTAGACGCATCTCACCAAGGCCTAATATCCCACTCCTCTATATCTTTGATGATGGAACAATAGAGAAGAAACTTTTTGTAGATTAATAAAAAGCTTTATTGTTGATGGTTTTTTTCAAACTTCTTAATAGGATTTTTGAACAATTTACTATTAAGACTGGTTTATATTATTAAGATTTTACAGTTAATCGTAAGACAGAACAATTTGATTTTGTGGCAAATTTATCTTTCCCTGTTCCAAATAAAATAGAAATAATAGTTTCTTTTCTAGGCGTACCCAATACCAGCAGATCATATTTTGCTGAAATATCTGAAACGCTTTCAATAGATTTATCAGATTGTATAATTTTTACTTCTGTTTCTGATTTTAAATCTTTTAACAGCTCATTTGCTTTTTCCCTTATCTCTTGAATCTCAAGATCTGATAATTCTTTACTGACCACGTGTAAAAGTGTAAATGAAGCATTGTAAAACTCACAGAGCTGATCAGTTGTTTCTATTAGTCTCTTGAGATCAAAGCTGTTTGGCCTAATAGCAAGTAAAACTTTTGTAATATATCTTACCCCATTATCCTTAAATAAAGCAAAGTTTGAATTGACATTTGATACTATCCAACCTAAAGGATTGCTAAATAGAATCCCATTATAAGCTCTTCCGTCCCATCCGAATACAAGCCAGTCACTATGGATTTGATGGCCTAATTCTTCAATAGTATCGCTAATATTATACGTAACTAATGATTCAAATTGAATATTCAAATTATCTTCTTTTGATAATACCTCTATCTGCCTTTTAATAGATGTTATTTTAGAGTTTTTATCTGAAATTGCCTCAAGCAAAGTTTGATCTGGGACTTCAGTAATATTTATCACTTGTAGTTTCTGTTTTTTATTTATAGCTGCCCCTATTTCAATAAGCATCTCAGGTGATTTTTCATTTCCTAAAAGAGGAACAATAACTCCTGTTTCTTTAGATAGAGTAATTTGGGTCTCTTTTATTTCTTCCTTTTTGGCCAACTCTTTCAAGTGATTGTACCTGGATTGTTTACTAAAAAAGATCATTAAAGCAGGTCTATGTCCATATTTTTTAAGTACCCCTGTTCTTGAAGTGTTTTTACCAACGAACAAGTAAATTACTATACCTAAAACAGATATAAGTAAGATAGCAATAATTGGCATCCAACCCAAATAAAATAGCAAGAGCAATCCGCTAAAAATTCCAAATAATTGTACAAAAGGATACAAAGGAGAAAGATACTTAGGATCGTACCATTGGACAGCTGTTTCTCTTAAAACAATTACGCAAATGTTTACCGAAATAAACATCATTACTTTAAAAGCACTTGCTAATTTGGCAATCTTTTCTACATCTAGAAATAAAATAACAATTGTCATAACAACACAAGTTAAAATAATGGTATTTACAGGAGTAAGATAATTTTTATGAACCCTTGCTAATTGCTTTGGTAAAAGATTATCTAAAGACATAGCAAAAGGAAATCGTGAGGTTGCTAAAACTCCTGAGTTTGCCATTGAAATCAAAGTGATTACTCCTATACCTGC
>CAYZIA010000092.1:0-5748 GCA_964478325.1 uncultured Weeksellaceae bacterium | reverse complement strand
ATGAAATGGTATGAATATTGGAAAGATTCCCGTATGAAATGGCATAATTTATTAGGTATGGGAGAAGAGAACTATCGTTTTCATGATCATAAAACTTTAGCTCATTATGCAAATGCAGCTACCGATATTGAGTTTAAATTCTCATTCGGATTTAAAGAATTAGAAGGATTCCATTCCAGAGCAAATTTTGACTTAAAAGCGCATCAAGAAGATTCAGGGAAAAAAATAACATATTTTGACCCGGAAATTAATGAAAGTTACGTCCCATATATAGTAGAGACATCTATCGGCTTGGATAGAATGTTCCTTGCAATATTAAGTCATTCATTTGAAGAGGAAAAATTAGAAAATGGGGAAAACAGAGTCATATTAAAAATCCCTGCAGTATTATCGCCATTAAAAGCTGCTATCCTGCCATTAACTAAAAAAAATGATCTGCCAGAAAAAGCAAGAGAAATCATGAAAATATTACAAGTCGATTTTACTTGTCAGTATGATGAAAAAGATTCTATTGGGAAAAGATACAGAAGACAAGATGCAATTGGAACACCATTCTGTATTACGATTGATCATCAAACTTTAGAAGATAATACGATTACTTTGCGTGATAGAGATACTATGAAACAAGAAAGAGTCTTAATTGATAAATTACATTCTATTATTGGAAAGAAAGTAAACATCGCTAAATATTTAACTTAGTTATTTCCCGTTAAAATCGGACATTGTTTTGGTAATCCCAATGGTACTAAATGCCTGAATAATTTTTATACATTGCTCAATTCTTTCACCCAAATTGTTATTTTCCTGAATACTCCAATTATCCAAAACATAATCGGCTTGTCTACCTTTCGCAAAATCATTACCAATTCCAAATCTGAGTCGTGCATATTGATTGTGTCCCAAAACATCCTCAACATTTTTCATTCCATTATGTCCTCCGTCACTCCCTTTTTCACGCAAACGCAAAGTGCCAAAATCAAGAGAAATATCATCTGTAACTATTAAAAGATTTTTAATATCTACTTGGTATTTTTGCAGCCAATAATTTACGGCTTTACCACTCAAATTCATAAAAGTAGTTGGCTTGATAAGGTTTAATGTTCTCCCCTTGTGTTTTACAGAAGCAATACTTGCGTATCTTTCCGTTGTAAAAGAAACATTGAATGCCTCTTTAAGCGCATCCAATATTTTAAATCCTACATTGTGACGAGTATCTTTGTACTCATCACCAGGATTACCTAATCCTACGATTAAGTATTTCATAATTACTCAGCTGCAGGTTTCTCCTCTGCAGTCCCTTCAGTTGTTTCAGCTGGAGTTGCTTCTGCTCCGCCTTCAGCCACCACTTCTTCACCTTCAGCCACTTCACCTTCTTCACCTTCAATTTCTTCTTCTTCAATTATAAGCTCTCTTGCTACTCTTACCCCAACTACAACAGCATTATCAGGAGCTAAGAAAGTGTATCTTTCATCTCTTAAATCTTTTATAAAAATCGATTGTCCGATTTCTACATCTTCAATGTTAATTTCGATATAGTCTGGAAGATTACTTGGAATTGCTCTAGTAATGATTTTTCTTCTTCTGAAAGAAAGAATTCCTCCATCTCTGATTCCAACAGCATTCCCTTTTAGACGAACCGGAATAGTAACAGTAACTTCTTTATCATCAAAAATTTGGAGAAAATCCAAATGGAGTAACTTTTCAGTAACCGGATGAAATTGCAAATCTTGTATTACCGCGCGACACTTTTCCCCTTCAATATCAAATTCTATAATAAATACATCTGGAGTATACACAAGATTTCTAAAATCATTTTCATGAGCATAGAAACACACCTGCTTTTCTCCCCCGTAAAGTACGCATGGTACATTACCCTGATTTCTTAGTGCTTTTGAATCTGTTTTCCCAGTTTCATTTCTTAATTTCGCACTAATTGCTAGTGTTTTCATTTTTTAGTTTGTTTTTGATTTATAGTTTATTTTTCTTTCCATTTTTCACTAATCGACTTATTGCTTACAACCGATTTTATAGTTTGTGCAAAAAATGAAGCAACGGAAACTTCCCTTACTTTTTTACTTCTATGATTTTTTGGAATAGTATTTGTAATTACTAATTCCTTAATTTTTGAATTATCTAATTTTTCGTAAGCACGATCTGAAAGTACTCCATGTGTGCAATATGCTCTTACGCTTATTGCTCCTTTTTCAATCATCAAGTCAGCTGCTTTAGTAAGTGTCCCTGCAGTATCTACCATGTCGTCAATAATTACCACATTTTTTCCTGCAACATCTCCAATTAGCATCATCCCTCCAACTTTATTAGCTTCTTTTCTGTCCTTATAGCATACCACCAGACCCGTTTTTAAAAGATTAGCATAAAACTTTGCCCTTTTAGATCCTCCCATATCGGGAGATGCTACCATCAAATCTGATAAATTTAAGGTTGCAATATCTTGATGAAAAAGTTCGGAAGCAAACAAATGATCGACTGGAACTTCAAAAAATCCTTGAATTTGAGCAGCATGCAAATCCATAGTCATTATTCTATTCACGCCTGCAGCCGTGAGTAAATTGGCTACCAATTTTGCTCCTATCGGCACTCTTGGCTTTCCTTTTTTATCTTGTCTTGCAAAGCCAAAATATGGAATTACTGCAATAATATTTTTAGCAGAAGCTCTTTTTGCTGCATCAATCATAAGCAAAAGCTCCATCAAATTATCAGATGGTGGTATGGTTGATTGAATTAAAAAAACATCTGAACCTCTTACTGTTTCATTAAAAGATGGTTCAAATTCTCCATCTGCAAACTGACTAAGGTCGCTACTAGATAAATCAGCACCATAAGAAATTGCAATTTCTTTTGCCAATGTTTCAGACGCTTTTCCTGAAAAAAATTTAACTCTTTTATCCATTTTTCTACTCTTTAAAAAAGGGCTGCAAATATATGAAGATTACTAGGTTTTAACTAATTTTTATTAAATAAAAGATAAATGATTGTCTAATAAGAAAGAGTTTAATTATTTTCGCCAACTATTTGCCCAGATGGCGGAATTGGTAGACGCGCTGGTCTCAAACACCAGTGGGATTAAACCCGTGCCGGTTCGAGCCCGGCTCTGGGCACAAAGTCCTCAATTTTGAGGACTTTTTAGTATCTTGCAACACCCTATGGAAAAACAAAAAAGATATGATACTGCCTATATGAAAATGGCTTTGGAGTGGGCAAAACTTTCCTATTGTAAACGCAAACAGGTTGGAGCGCTTATTGTAAAAAACAGAATGATTATTTCAGATGGCTACAACGGTACACCATCTGGTTTTGATAATTGTTGTGAGAATGAAGAAGGCAATACTTATTGGTATGTATTGCATGCAGAGGCTAATGCTATACTTAAGATTGCTGGCTCAAATCATGATTGTAGTGGAGGGACTCTTTATTTAACTGTATCTCCATGTAAGGAATGTAGTAAATTAGTATATCAAGCAGGTATAAAACGATTAGTGTATTTAAGTAAGTATAAAGATAACTCCGGCTTAGAATTTCTACAAGCTGCGGGAGTGGAACTTGTAAAATTAGATTTTTAATAATGTCTAAACTTAAGAAGCAATATCAACCAATTGCTTATTCCTTAGTGTTAATTGCTGGGGTTTTAATTGGTAACTTTCTTAAAAATATAGAAAATGGAGTTAGTAATTTCCAAATTCACCAAAATTCAAAAATCAATACTATTTTACGACTTATTCAGGAAGACTATGTGGATACAATAAGCCAAAATAGAATAGAGGAAAATGCAATAAATTCTATTTTGAAGGAGCTAGATCCACACAACACCTACATAAATACTAAAAGAATAAAAGCGATAAATGAGGAAATGGAAGGAAGTTTTAGCGGAATTGGTGTGGAATTCAATATCCAAAATGATAGCATAGTAGTAGTTTCCCCAATTTCTGGAGGGCCATCAGAGCGACTTGGCATAAAATCAGGAGATAGAATTGTAGAAGTTGAAGATGAAAATGTAGCTGGGATTGGAATTGAAAACCAAGGTGTGATTGATCGGCTTAGAGGGGAAATTAGCACAATAGTTCGCATAAAAATTAAAAGGAAAAACGAAAATAGCCTTATTGATTATAGCATTATAAGAGGGGAAATTCCACTTTTAAGCTTAGATGCTAAACTGATGTTAACTAACAATATTGGCTACATTAAACTCAATAGATTTTCAGGCACTACAACAAGTGAATTTATAGAATCAGCAAAGGCACTTTTAAATAGTGGAATGCAAAAACTTATTTTGGATCTAAGGGGAAATCCTGGGGGGTATTTAGGTGCTGCAATCAATATAAGTAATCAGTTTTTAGAGGGAGGGCAGATGATTGTTTTTACAGAGGGAAGAAATAGAGAAAGAAAAGAATTTCATGCAGATAAAAGCGGACTATTAACCCAAACAAATGTGGTTGTCCTGGTTGATGAAGGTTCTGCTTCTGCCTCTGAAATTGTAGCTGGAGCCCTACAAGATAATGATAGGGGGACTATAATAGGCAGAAGAACTTTTGGGAAGGGGTTGGTACAAGAGCAAATTACTCTTTATGATGGCTCAGTGATACGGCTTACTACTCAAAGATATTATACCCCAACTGGAAGAAGCATACAAAAACCCTACGAAAATGGGAAATCAGAAGATTACTTTTTGGAAGTGTATCAAAGAGGAGAAAAGAATAACACAAAAAAAAGCGATTCGCTTTTTTTTATCACGCCAAAAGGAAATAAAGTTTATGGTGGTGGCGGTATAACGCCTGACTTTTTTGTACCGATCGATACCAGCTTAAGTAGTAAAAAACTGAGTGTGTTTTTTAGCAAAAACTGGATTTTTGATTTTTGCTTTGATTATGCTGATAAACACAGAGATAATTTTACAAAGGAGCAACTTTTGAGAAGAGATATTTATACAGAATTTGTTAGTTTTGTAAGTAATAAACAATCTGATTTTGAATTTGATTTGAATATAAATGAAAAAAACTACCTTAATAAACAATTAAAAGCTAATATAGGAAGAAACCTTTGGGGAAATGATTTTTTTTATGGCATTCTATTGGAAGAGGATAAATTTGTAGAGATCGCAATAAAGGAATTTTAAATTCTTTATATAAATATGAAAAACTACTACTTATATTACTTACTTTAATGTTAAAAACAATTATTTAGTTATGAAAGAAATCCTTTTTAGTATATCATTATTCTTCACTGGGGGAAATATCATTGATACAAAACTCAAGCTCCATAAGTATGAAAAAGAAAATTTTAAAGAAATTTTTTATTTAAAAAATAACGCGTCAGTTAATACGTATTGTATTAAACATGCTGAATTGGAGAATATTAAGAAAATAAAGTATCATCGTCCCAATGGTGGACAAGAGACTAACTACAAAGTAACTAAACCAACTCAATAGGGGTCAACCTAAAAAACATGGTTGTGGTCTAGATTAAAAGTAAACCGATGGATACAAGAGATAGATTAATGAGACTTATAAGTGACGGTATTGATGTTACGCAAATAAGTGATAATTCGAAGAAGAGTATTCTTATAAGAGGCTGTGACCCAGAAATGGGTAGACGTGCAATTGAGTTATTAACTTCGGTGTTGGGGAATCCTGAAATGGTTTCAGTTACAAACGATGATGACTTCATCACAGAATTAAAGAAAAAAAAGTGGTCAGTTATTCATTTTGCACCAGGAGCATGTAGATATGATTC
>CAYZIA010000091.1:0-5759 GCA_964478325.1 uncultured Weeksellaceae bacterium | reverse complement strand
TAAGTGGTACAATGTAGACTGTAGCAAAAAGGAGAAGTTAGAATTAGTATTTGAAGAAGAAAGGGATATTATTGGGGTAATTCATTTTGCTGCTTACAAATCTGTAGAAGAGTCTGTGCGTAAGCCAGAAAAATACTATAAAAACAATATTGGCTCATTAGAAGTGCTATTAGATCAAATGATTAAATCTAAAGTAAATAACCTTATTTTTTCATCATCTTGCACGGTTTATGGAAGTCCTGATCAATTGCCTGTAACAGAAAGTTCGCCTTTTAAGAAGGCAGAATCACCTTATGGAGAAACAAAGCAAATGTGTGAGAATCTATTGCAGAAATCGAATATTAATAGTATTTCATTGCGATATTTTAATCCTATCGGCTCTCATAGGTCAGGGCTGATTGGTGATTGTTCTTCTGACAAGCCGGCAAACTTGATTCCAATTATTTGTGAGGTTGCAAAAGGTGTAAGAGAAAAGTTAATTATAAATGGAGATGATTATAATACTATTGATGGAACTTGTGTTCGCGATTATATCCATGTAGTTGATTTAGCAAAATCGCATGTAAGTGCTCTTAATTATTTATTGAAAAACCCTAAAAAAGATGTTTTTAATATTGGTACAGGAAAAGGATTAAGTGTATTAGAGGCAGTTCATTCTTTTGAAAAAGTGACTAAAGAGAAAATCAATTATTCGATTGGACCTAGAAGAGAAGGAGATGTAGATGAGATTTATTCAGACAACAAGAAAGTAGAGAGCCTTTTGGCATGGCAAGCCGAACAAAGTGTACTTCAAGCTATGAAGGATGCATGGAATTGGGAAATAAATAATAGATGAAAGCAGTTGTTCATATACTTGGCGCAAGACCTAATTTTATAAAGGCAGCGCCTCTAATAAAACGCATAGAGAAAGAAAGACTTAGAAATATAGTAATACATACTGGACAGCATTTTGATTACAATATGTCTCAGCAATTTCTTGATGAGTTAGGGATACCTAAGATAGATTATAATTTAGGAATTAGTGGAGGTAGTCATACAGAACAGATCTCAAAGATTATGATTGCTTCTCAGAAAATTTTAAAGCAAATTAATCCAGATCTAGTTTTTGTTTATGGTGATGTAAATAGTAGTCTTGCTGCAGCATTAGCTTCAAAGAAATTAGATCTTAAATTAGCACATGTAGAATCTGGGCTAAGAAGTTTTGACAGGGGTATGCCTGAAGAAGTTAATAGAATCATCATAGACTCTATCTCTGATTTGCATTTTGTTACCTGTAAGGATGCGTTGGTAAATTTGGAAAATGAGGGAATTAAATATAATAATTGTTATTTTGTAGGAAATACTATGATTGATACTTTAGTAGAATTTAATACAAAATTTGATGATTCTCAAGTAATAAAGAGTTTAGGCTTAATTGAGAAAGAATATGCCTTAATAACTCTTCATAGACCTTCAAATGTTGACAATAAGATCGAGTTGAAAGCGCTAATGAATGTCTTGATAAGAATCACAGGATTGATAAAATGTATTTTTGTAATACATCCAAGAACTAAAAAAAATCTGATTAAATTTGGTTTATACAATAACTATAAGAATCTAGAGGATTTTATGATTATTGATCCATTAGGATATATTGATTTTATGTGTTTGCAGAAGAAATCAAGATTAGTAATTACTGATTCAGGTGGTGTCCAAGAAGAGTCTTCTTTTTTTAACATCCCTTGCTTGACAATAAGAGAGAATACGGAAAGGCCTATAACTATCAAAAATGGCACAAATACTTTAGTAGGAAGTAATTATGAAGATATTTATGAGTATGTTAGAGATGTTAATTATAATGTAAGGTCTGATATAGAATTGTGGGATGGAAAAAGTAGTGATAGAATATTAAATATTCTACGAGAATTAGAGTTTAAGTTTAATGATTCAGATTAAGGATTGATTTGTTGAAGAGATTATTTTATAAATTTAAAGAGAATGAGATATTAAATAAAGGATCATCAGCCTTTGTCTTTAAGATTATCGGATCCTTATTAGGCTATCTTTTTCTTCTATTGGCTACTAGAAATTCAGGAGCAGAAGCTTGGGGAGTTTTTGCACTTTGTTTAGCCTTGTTAAATATTACATCAATTCTTAGCAGAATGGGGATTGATGTTGCTGTTTTGAGATTCATTGCATCTTTTAAAAGTGAGAAGGCTAAAGCAAAATCGATTTATATTAAAGGATTTAGCTTTGTTTTTCCCCTTTCTATTTGCTTTACATTATTACTATTCTTTTTCTCCGAGTTTATTGCGATTACTATTTTTAATAAGAGTCAATTAACTTTTTATATTCAAGTAATTGCATTCGCTATCTTGCCATTTACCATCATTTATCTTAATGCACAAAGTTTTAGAGGACTAAAGAAGATTTCTCATTTTGCTTTTTTTCAGCATGTATCAAAGTTTTTGTTTGCAATAATCTTTTTTTTAGTTATTAGTTCTTTTACGAGTATCTCTGTAGAAAGAAATATCTTCTATGCATTTGTGACAGCGCTTTATTGCGTAATGATTATTAGTACGATTTTTCTAAAGAAAGAATTAGTAGTGAAACAAGAAGAGAAAAAGAAAAGCCCAATTTCAAATAAACAACTAATAAGGACGGCATTTCCTATGATGCTCTCAACATCTATATTATTGATTATGTCTTGGGCAGACTCCGTTATTATAGGAATCTTCAAAGCTGAATCAGAGATTGGAATTTATAATGTTGCAATAAAACTAGCAATGATTTCTGGGTTGGTATTGGGGGCGATAAATAGTATTGTTGCTCCTAAGCTTTCTGAGGCATATAATAATGGAAGAAAAAAAGAATTTGCATTAATTGTAAGGCAATCAACAAGAGTTATATTTTTTTCTTCCTTGCCAATATTGATTTTTCTTATTGTCTTTCCAGAGTTTTTGTTATCATTTTTTGGTAGCGAATTCTTAATAGGGAAAACGACTTTATATGTTTTGTTAGTTGGGCAAATAATTAATGCATTCTCAGGATCTGTAGGTGTTATTATGCAAATGACAGGGAGAGAGAAGTTATTTCAGAATATACTAATTGTGGCATTAATTATTAATATAGGCATGAATTTTTTACTTATTCCAACTTATGGGATAATAGGGGCTGCAATTGCGAGTTCCGCAAGTATTGTTTTTTGGAATTTAACTTCAGTTGCATTTATTTACAAAGAACATAAAGTATTAACATTTTTTAATTTTAAATAAGAACAATGAATAATAAAAAAGTAATATTAGGAATTGGAACTGGAAGATGCGGGACAGTTTCTTTATCTCACCTATTAAACAAACAAAAAGACTCAAGATTCTCTCATGAGTTAAAGATAAAGATTGAGAAGAAAACAGATTACAATACTCCTCTGCCTTGGGAATATAATGATAAAGCCTTTAATAGTGCTTGGAATTCTATATTGAATTATGATGGAGATTATGTGGGAGATGTGTCTATGTTTTGGCTACCTTATTTGCAGAAACTTTTTGAATTATCAGAATCATTAAAAGTAATCTGTTTGCAAAGAGAAAGAGATGGCGTAATAAAAAGTTATCTCAAAAAAACAGAAGGAAGAAATCATTGGATGATTCATAATGGAAAAGAATGGGCTTTTTGTCCGTGGGATAAATGTTATCCAAAATTTTCTGCCCATTCAAAGGAAGAAGCTTTGGGACTTTATTGGGATTATTATTACCAATTAGTTAATAATTTGATGAAGAAATATCCTAATAGGATTAGGATATTTCAGATGACTGACCTGAATAATATTGAGAAGGTAGACGCTTTATTAGATTTTTTAGGATTTGATAATAAGAATGTTATTTCAAATATTCAAAGAAATAAAATAGAGAGGAATATTATTGACAGAATAAAAAGGAAACTCTTTGGAGCTTAAAACGAATTTTATGAAAATTGCTATTGTAACACCCTTAAGGAATGAGAAAAAAAATATTGACAAGTTATTTGACTCTATTTCAAAACAATCTATAGATATCTTTCTTTGGGTAATTCTTGAAAATGGTAGTACCGATGGTAGTAAAAAGATGCTAAAGCAAAAACGAAAACCAAGTAATGTAAGCAATATGGAGATTCTTAATATAAAAGAATCTAGCATAGAATATGCTCTTGGAGAGAATTATGCGCGCATTGTTAATTTTGGTTTTGAATACATCATAAAAAAAGGAGATTTTAACACAATAGATTATATAGGAATTCTAGATAGCGATATTTTCCTAGAGCGGTCATATTATCAATTATTGTTAGATGCTTTCTCAAAGGATATATGCTTAGGAATTACTAGTGGGATAATCTTGAATACAGATGGCTCTTTAGAGAAGACAAGTAACAATTGGGTAAGAGGTGGTTGTAGATTATGGAGAAGAGAATGTTTCAATCATTCAGGATATATTGTGGGTCCTTCCGCAGACGCATTATCAACTGCTAAAGCAATTTGTAATAACTGGGCTGTTTATCCAGTAATTAATGCAATAGCTTATTCTAGGCCTAAAGGAGCCCGAGTTAATCATCGTTATTATGGAGCATCAACATATTTTCGAGGATGTAATATATTTTATCTCCTGATTAGAGTTCTTCATCTTTTTTTTAGGTGTAAGTTCTCAGCATCTTATGGTATGTTTATAGGTTATTTTAATAGTTTGTTAAAAGGAACCCAACGTGTTACTGATCGTCAGGTATTTCAATACTATAGGTATTATCCATTAAGCAGAGCATATTATAATTATAAAATAAAAAAACAAAATAAATAATGGTGTCTTCTAAGAGTCATACATAATCTTTATACCTTTGGATTTATTTTTAATATTATTAGCATTTATACTTTCGGGTCTTTTTCCTGTTTCATTGTATTTTCTTCTTCCTCTAGTCTTATTGTATAGTATTGTTTTACGCAATAAGATTTCTTTAAATAAGATTAGTAAAACATATTTATACTTTGTATTAGTAGTAGTGTTCTATTTAATAGTTCATAGCATACTAAATTTGGAGGTTAAAATTGTCTTTTTGAAAGGATTGTTGCGGTATTTTGCTTATATGTCTTTTGCGATTTACATAACAACACTAAACAAAAGAGCGATTGGCATGATATTTAAGATTATCATTCTATTTTTTGTTTTTTCATTGCCTTTAGCTATTTATCAAATAAATGTTTTAGGGAGATACCAGAACATCTTTTCTCATGCAAATCATTTCTCATATGTTTTAATGATCTGTTTCTATTATGTTTTAAAACACAAAGCTTTCAAGAGAAGTATTAGACCAACTATTATATTGGTTCTTATAGTATCCCTGATTCTAGGAGCATCATCAGGGGCAATACTTACAGTTTTATTTTTACTATTATACCATTATTTATTCAAAACAAAAAGAAATTTTTTTAAGCTTGCATTCTCATTCTTAATATTAATAGGAGTTATTTTAGCTATTAGTTTTACTGAGAAGATTTCTTATCAGATCTCAACTTTACAGTATTTTGATTGGGATTTTATTTATGAGAAAGCAGTGGCGTATGAGCCGGGCGGTTATGGTTCTTTCCTTTGGCGCTTGATCTATTGGGTGCAGATTTTGCAAAGTTTTTTAGCAAATAATGCTATTGTTTTATTTTTTGGAGAAGGTATTGATACTTTAACTAAGAACAATTATTTATATCCTTTTATGTATACTGATCCTCACAATGATTATTTGAAAGTGTTAGTAGAGTTTGG
>CAYZIA010000090.1:0-5851 GCA_964478325.1 uncultured Weeksellaceae bacterium | reverse complement strand
TATAATGCAACTGCAGGATCTTCGAAACTCTCAGAGTTTGCTCCAATACCTGAAGTGCAACTAGAAAGAATACAAGTTCCATCATCATAAGTAGCTAATGGATTGTAATTCGTTGCTAGCGGATTTGTACATCCCCAAACAATTGCTCCATACATAATAGTTGTTACATGACAACCGCCAGTAATAGTTGTGCAATTTGAATCAACCAACCAGTGTGCATAATGAGTACCACTAGTATTTGCTGTAAATGTTAATGGAGGAGTTCCTTCGGCAACAAAATTACCGCAAATACTTGAATCATATACAACAATCCATCCACCTGGTGTAGTTCCACCACTAATATCTATTGTATATGTTGATCCAGATACAACAGAAGAAATTGGAGTATACTCAGTTAGAAAATTACAAGTAGAAATAGTATTAGTACCAGAAGTTGGTGCTACACCAGAACCATATTGGCTAGTATTACAACATTGCGCATTTACGTTCAAATTAAATAATACCATGGCAAATACCATAAGATAACCTAAGATGTTCTTAGGATTTTCATTGTTAGTTGTTGTTTTCATAATACTTGTTTTAGTTATAAGTTTTAGTTTAAAAAAAATTAAAATAGAGAACAAACATAATGACTAATATTGAATTGTCGCAAAAACACTTGACTAATTTATATTTTTGTGAATAAAAAAAGTCGGAATGAAAGGATTATTTTACAAGTGACATATCATATCGATCTAAACCTTTTCTATAAAAATTATTTTTGATTTTATCAACTTTAAAATTAAATCTTTCATAAAATTTATATGTCTTCTGACTTGTATCCAAAATTATACTTGCATTACGATAATTCTTCATAATATGTTTCAATCTATATTGTAACAGATGTGTGCCAAATCCCATTTTATGAAATTTACTATGAACAATTCCCCAACAAAGAACTACGTTATCTTTTTTATTATCATGCGCATAGCCTCCGCAGGCAATCAATTCTTTTGATTCACATAAAATAAAGTAAACAATTTCTTCCCTTGATAAAAAATTAATAAAAAGAGGTTTTTCCGTTGCATCAATAAATTCTGGGATGTTACTTTCAAAAATTGATAAACATCTATTAAAATGCAGAGAATTATAAGGAATAATTTTCATAAAGCAAACTTACAGAAAATCACAGAAGAAATGAAGAAAAAAAGTCGGGATAGCAGAATTACAACCTTACCTTTCCTTGATAATCTTTTAGAGCTTCAATTAATTTGTAAATATCTTGCTTATTATTATAGGCTTGAACAGAAATTCTAAAAAGAGATTTATTATTCCAACTCATGAACGGAACTTGGATCTGGTATTTATTATAAAAATCCATTTTGTTTTGGTCATTCAGAGGATCTTTAAAGTCAAAGTAGAAACTACTCATTTGACCTAAAAATGAATCACCACATAATGGATCCATTCCCATTTCGCTTAGGATTTTATCCTTTGCCCAAATATTAAGGCTATGACATTTTTCAGCAACAACATGCCAATCATGTTTCCTTAAAAAATTAATTGTATCCGGAATTGTCAGGTATGCAGACATGTCGTTTGTGCCTTGCCACTGTAAATAATCCAAGAATTGAGAATGGCTCGGATTATCTGATTCATACCCCCAACTAATTACAAGAGGGTCTATTTGGTTTTGAAATTCCTTTTTAACGTACAAAAACGCTACTCCTTTTGGAGAACACATCCATTTATGGCATGCTCCACTATAAAAATCAGGATTAATGTCAGATATATCAAGATCTAATTGAGCTGGAGCATGCGCTCCATCAATAATTGTTATAATATTCTTTTCTCTTGCAATATCACAGATCTCTTTTACAGGAAAAACCACAGCTGTTGGACTAGTAATATGACTCAAAAATATAACCTTTGTTCTTTCTGATATTCCTTCCTTAAATTCTTGAAAAAAATCCTCTTTTGAAGTTAGAGGCAAGGAAATATTTTGATTAATATAAATCGCTCCTGTTTTTTTACACAAGAATCTCCAAGCTCTATCCATAGCTCCATATTCGTGATTTGTTGTCAGAATCTCATCTCCTTTTTCTAAGTGTAAACTTCTTAAAACAGTATTTAAGGCTGAAGAAGGATTAGAAAAAAAAACAATATCATCTTTATAGCATCTCAAATATAAAGACAGAGCTTCTCTAGATTTATCTAAATATTTGAATACATCAAAAGCTAAATGTTTAACAGGATCTTTTTCTAACACTTCTTGCCATTTCACTAAGGAATTAAAAACCTCTTTAGGGCAAGCTCCAAACGAACCATGATTTAGATAGGTAATATTAGGATCCAGCATAAATAAAGATTTAACACTACTACTCCCTAACTCCATACTTTTAAAACAATGTTTTTTTTCATTCTATTATTATTCGCTTTTCAACTGTTCCATCATCATAGATGTAAAAAAGCTGATGATCATTTTGGTTTGTTGCTTTTCCGAGAATATTAACTTTATTCAGTAATTTCCTATTTGAAGGAATGTTAATTTTACTATCAGATGATATCATACAATTCATTACAAATCCATAATGAATATTCATAAATTCAAGAATTGAATTAGATAAATCATTTGAGTATTGATTTCTATTGCTGATTTGCATAAAAACATAGTAATTTTCGACATGTGAGGCATCTATTACTCCAGAATATCTAGAGCCATGTTTCCATGTGTTCCAGCCAGCATAAAAGAAACCGCCAGTATTTGGAGAAGGATTGGAAGGTGATGGCACTGAATTCCAACCTTTACTATCTAATAAACCGCCTAGACTAGTAGGGCCTTTTATTATTTCTAAAAAGTCAGCACCTCCATGAGTACAAAGATTCTTTACAGTTGAATAATTAGTTCTTGATAATATTAAAGAATCAGATCCATTTAAGTAAGTCTTAGACACTCCAAGCCCAACCTCAGTCCACATTTCAGAATGTCCATTACCATGCATCTCAAAATAGTGTCCAGCACCCCAACTATTAGTTATCTCAAATTTTGCTGTATCTATAAAATCATGAAATTCATACCAGGCATTTCTAGCATCTATATTTGTGCCGGCTGCAGTATCAATTTCTCGTACTGGATTCATTACAGAAGGATGAAGATGACTAATAATCATATGAGGGAAACATCCATTTGTATGCTGAACAATAGAGTCATAAAGTAGATAGCTTGTTTCAAATGAGCCATTATCCACACCACGATTATGAATTACAGGCAAATTAGTTGGCGTTAAAGTTCCTCCATGTGGGACACCAATAATTATTGGTAAATTACCAGCAATGTATTCTATATAATTATTTTGCCCAAAATAAGATTGGCCAGGAATAAAGGTTTGTTGCCCAAAGCTAATTATTGGCAAGCAAAGTAATATGAGAAGTAAGTTTTTCATTAGAGCAAACTTACAGAAAATTTATGGACAATATAAAAGAGAAAAAAAGTCGGGGGAGCAGTATTTGAACCCCATGATAAGGGAGTTTAAATGCTAACCTTTTTGTCAACCCAAAATATCAAAGAATTAATTTTCAAATATATGTAATTTATATTATTAAGAAATAAAGTTTCTTTAATTTTACAACATGAAAATAGTTTACCCTTTATTAGTATTCATAATTATATTAATATCTTGTGATACATCTCAACGAATAGAATATCCTATTACAGAAGAAATAATAGTAACAGATACTTATTTTGACACTCAGATACAAGATCCTTATCGTTGGATGGAAGATGATAAAGATAAAAATTGGATTGAAAGACAAAATCAACTTACTTTCTCCTATTTAGAACAGATCCCTTACAGAGAATCTCTCAGAAATAGATTAGAAGAATTATGGAATTATGAAAAAATAGGCACTCCATTTAAAGAGGGTGACTACACTTATTTCTATAAAAATGATGGATTACAGAATCAAAGTGTTTTATACAGAAAAAAAGAAGATGATAAAGAAGAAGTGTTTATTAACCCAAATAATTTTTCAAAAGATGGAACTATATCATTGAGAGGATTGAGTTTTACAAAAGATGGTAGCTTATTAGCTTACTCTATCTCTGAAGGAGGATCAGATTGGAGGAAAGTAATAATCATCGAAACAAATACAAAAGAAATAATTGAAGATACTTTATTAGATCTAAAATTTTCTGGAATAAGCTGGAATGGGAATGAAGGTTTCTATTATTCATCTTATGAAAAACCCAAAAAATCTTCTTTGTCTGGGATAACAGATAATCATAGATTGTATTACCATCAATTAAAAACTCCTCAGAAATCAGATAAGATTATTTTTGGAAACGGAAAGAATGAACAATTCAGATATGTTAGAGGAAAAATTACTAAGGATAAAAATTATTTAATCATCAGTGTTTCCAACACTACCTCAGGAAATAATCTATTTATTAAGAATTTGAAAGAAAAGAATTCTAAACTCCTTCAACTAACAACTAATTTTGAAAGTGATAGTTACATCATTGATAATGTAGATGATAAACTATATATTTCAACTAATTTAGATGCTCCTAACAAAAAGGTAATTACAGTAGATGCTCACACTCCTCAAAGTAACAATTGGAAAGATTTTATTAAGGAGACTAATAATGTATTAAGGATTTCAAAGGGAGGAGGATACTTTTTTGCACAATACTTTATTGATGCGAACTCAAAAATAATGCAATATAACTATGATGGAAATTTTATTAGAGATATAAAATTTGAAGCTAAAGGAAATGTCAGTGGTTTTGGAGGAAAAGAAGAAGATAAAGAACTCTATTATAACTTTAGTAATTATACTACTCCAAGATCCTCATTTAAATACAATGTAAAAAGTGGAATATCAGAATTGTATTGGTCTCCTAATATTGATTTTAATTCAGAAGAATATATCTCAGAACAGAAGTTTTACTCTTCAAAAGACGGTACTAAAATCCCAATAACTATCACTTACAAAAAAGGAATAAGATTAAATGGAAAGAATCCAACAATACTATATGGTTATGGAGGATTTAATATTAGTATAAAACCCTCCTTTAATGTAAAAAATGCTATTTGGCTGGAACAAGGAGGAATCTATGCAGTAGCAAATATAAGAGGTGGTGGAGAATATGGTAAAGAATGGCATGATGCAGGAATTAAAATGAAAAAACAAAATGTTTTTGATGACTTTATTGCTGCTGCAAAATTTCTGATTAACAAGAAATACACTAGTTCAGATTATTTAGCAATAAGTGGAAGATCAAACGGAGGACTTTTAGTGGGAGTTTGCATGACACAAAAACCAGACTTATTTAAAGTAGCTCTTCCTGCAGTTGGCGTTATGGATATGCTTCGTTATCATACTTTTACAGCTGGAGCAGGTTGGGCTTATGATTATGGAACATCAGAAGACAGTAAAGAAATGTTTGATTATCTTAAAAAATATTCTCCTGTACATAATGTAAAAGATCATCTAAAATACTCCGCAACTATGATATTGACTGCTGATCATGATGACAGGGTAGTTCCTGCACATAGCTTTAAATTTACTGCTCATTTGCAAAATAAACAAAGTGGGAAAAATCCAATTTTAATTAGGGTGGAAACCAATGCCGGACATGGATCTGGTACTCCAATTAGCAAAAGAATTGAAGAAATTGCTGATGTATTTAGTTTTATTCTTTACAATATGAATTTTAAGAAATTACCAAACCAATTAGAGTAGTCAGAGTACATATATTTTTCAAAAAAGAAAAATTCGGGATGAGAGGACGACAATTTACTAGATTAGCCTACCCAAAAGGTACCCGAATAGGTCCCCCGCATTTCCTGTTGCTTTAGAACTTTGGTAA
>CAYZIA010000089.1:0-6026 GCA_964478325.1 uncultured Weeksellaceae bacterium | reverse complement strand
CTATAGCTATTACAATCATCATCCTTATGGGCATAATCATTATTACGGATACAATAATTATTACAACAATGACACGTATAGTTATAACAATAGTTATGACAATAACTCCATTCATTATGGTCCAAGAGGTTCTTTATCTTCTAGAACAAATAATAATCGATCAATAAAAAGTGTGGTAAAGACTACAAATAATAAAAATTCTACTTATGATAAATTTGATAAAATAATAGATAAAAAGATTCTCACAAGAACAATTAAAACCAGCTCAAATAGAAATGTAAAAACAAACAGTAACAGAACTGTCAAAGAAATTTCTACTAATAGAGGGGTAAAAACAAACACTTACAAGAATAATAGTAATAGATCCTCTACTAAAAATAATTATTACAACAAATAAAATTCAAAAACCAACAAAGCAAACACGACTCCAAAAACTAATTCCAATAAAAATTATAACAACTCAAGAGGAGGTTCTACAAAAAGTAGTGGAAATAGAAGAAGTTCTGGATCTTCTGGCTCAAATAATAGAAGTATAAAACCAAGAGAATAACAAAATGCAAAAACTACTTTTCACCTTATTAAGCATTTTGCTTTTATATAATTCCAATGCACAAACTGAAATAGATGCCTTAAGATATTCACAAACTGATATCGTAGGCACTGCACGATTCTCAGCAATGGCTGGAGCTTATGGGGCGTTAGGGGGAGACTTTACTACTCTTAGTTATAATCCAGCAGGAATAGGATTTTATCAGTTTAATGAGTTAACATTCACTCCAGCTATTGGGAATGTTGTAGCTACTACATATTTTGGAGGAGGAAAGAATGAAGATGAAAAATTTCATTCTAATTTTTCCAATTTTGGTTATGTGGTCTCTTCTCCTAAAAGCAGTAAAGAATGGAAAAGAATTAACTTAGCTTTTGGCTATAATAGAACTGCTAATTATAAAAAGAGAACTTATATAAGTGGAGAAAATAATAGCACATCTATGATTGATAATTTTGTTTCAAATGCTCAGGGGAATACAATAGATAATCTAAATGGTTTTACGGAACTTTTGGCTTGGAATACTTATCTTTTTGATCCATTGGATACAATAGATAATGGCAACTACATTTCGAATTTAAACTCCTCATTAAGTAAAAAACAAGAAAAGGTTATCAATAGTAGTGGTTCTTTAGGGGAATATGTTTTATCTGTTGGAACCTCTTATGAAGATATAATTTATTTCGGAGCAACTATTGGTATGCCTAGTATTGATTATTATGAGAAATCAAATTATACTGAAAGTGAATTTAACGATACTGCCGCTCATTTACAAAGCTTTGAGTATTATGAGGAACTCACTACTATTGGAAAAGGATTTAACCTAAAGATTGGTGTTATTACTCGAGTTAATAATTGGATAAAAATTGGTGGAGCATTGCATTCTCCTACTGTTTATGATATGGAAGATACATATAGCAATGCAATTACTGCAATTTGGAACGATACTTTAGGCACAAAATATGATTCCTCACCTTTTGGTTATTTCAACTATGAACTAAAAACCCCTTGGAAAGCAATAGGAAGTGTGGCTATAAATATTAAAAAACAAGGGCTTATTAGTGCTGATATTGAGATAGTAGATTATACTTCTGCTAAATTTAATTCTGATTCTTATAAATTTTCAGATGAAAATGAAGTAATCAATTCATTATATACAAAAGCTACTAATATAAGATTTGGCGGGGAAATGAAATACAAGCCATTCCGTATTAGAGCTGGTTATGCACTTTATGGAAGTCCCTACAAAGCAAACTCTACATTTAGTAATGAAAGTTTTTCATTTGGATTAGGCATAGACAAAGGATACTTTATTGCTGATTTTGCTTATATAGTATCAGAAGGAAGTGATGAGCATTTTATGTATTCTTCTTATTTGGTTGATGCTGCAACTATTACATCAACAAAGCATAATTTCTTAGTAACAATTGGCTTACGCTATTAGTTAGATATTCTTTCTAAACCTGCTTTTGCTTTTTGATGAATCCCTCTTTCATAATTAAAATCTTTCATATTTAAACATTTATTATAGTAAGACTTTGCTTTTTTGTTTTCTCCCATTCTTTCGTATTCAATAGCAATTTGTAATGTGGACATAGGTGCATAATAAGTATGAGAATTCAGTCCTGTAGTTATTGCTTTTTCAAACAAAAGAATAGTTTCTTCTTGTGTTTTTTCCATCTTTTGAGAAATCCTTCCCATTCTATACCAATACTCTATAGTGTTTTCTGTATTAGAAAATAGATTCGGGCTTTCAATATTTTCTAATTCTGAAAGTGCCTTCTGGTAATAACCCCCATCATAAAGTAATCTACTTCTTATGAGAATAGGATGTGATATTACTCTCTTTTCTGCCTGTTCTTGAGCTTGTTTGTCTTCATCTAAATAGGTGTTTCCGTTTTCCTTTACTTTCTCAAAATAATAATCTCTCAATTTAAGATCATCATTCAAATAAGCAATCCATGCCATTTTTTGTAAGGCCGATTTTATATAACTCTGCCCCTTGAAATCTTGAATAAAAGAAAGAAAATGTTCTTTTGCAGATGATTGTAATTCATAAAGTTCTGACATGCCAAGCAAGTAATCCAAATAAACAAAATTGAATTGTCCTTCTTGTTTTTGGTGACTTTTTAAAATATCAATTGTTTTTTTATTATTGCCTAATTTGGAAGAAAGCCGTGCTGCTGCAAAAGTTAGTAGAATATGATTGATATGTTTTTTGCCAATAGCATCCAATGTTGTTTGAAAATTATTTTTATCAATGGTTAAATTCATTTCTAAGAAAGAAATCACAAAAAGTACTTCTGTATTGTAAATTTGATAATTTTTATCCTTTTCTGTTAGAGAAAGTAATTGATGTAACTCATCAAGCCCTCTCTCAATTCCTCCATTTATGCCAATAGCATTTACTATCCACTTGTAATTCTTTGGGATGGAACCAATTAGGCAATGTAATAGCCCCATTCCTTTTTTATTGAGAAAAAAATCAGGGAACTTTTCTTGATTCTCTTCTAGCAAAAAATAAGCCCTTTGGATCTCATAAGCTGCTAAAAAATACTCTTGAAATTTTAGCCTAGAAAATGCCCATTGCAAATTAATTTCTGCTTGGGAATATAAATAATATGGAGAGTTTTTGTTACAAGTAGAGATTGCAGATAATCGTTTACTTTTATTTCCAGAAATTTCATCAAAAAGTTGCTGTTCTTCACTTATTATTAATGCTAAAAAATCTTTGTAATTCTCATTTAAGTAAATTAGTCCATTATTGGGATTTTGTTTTTTCTCTAACTGAAGATAGTGCTGTCCTTTGTCAAATTCTAAATTAATTATTGCAGTATACGCATTTTGTATATTGTCATTCAAATCGAATGAAGCCAACACGAAAAGGTAAGAAAAAGTAAAAAGAATAAATAAACAGATCTTTTTCATAGTATAAAAAATGGAGTTTCAAAGATATGAAACCCCATGTAAATGGTAATATATTTTGATTCTTAATTCTGAAACATCTCCACATCAATCAGGATTCTACCACAATGTTCACAAACTATTATTTTTTTATGCATTCTAATATCTAATTGTCTTTGTGGCGGAATAATATTTTGACACCCTCCGCAAGCATCTCTATCTACTGAGACTACAGCTAAACCATTTCTTACATTGGTTCTTATTCGGCTATAAGCCGTTATCAATCTCTCTTCAATTACACCTTGCGCTTTCTTTGATCTTCTAATCAAACTTTTTTCTTCTTTTTCAGTTTCTTTAGTTATTTCTTCAAGTTCAGATTTTTTTACTTTCAGGTCTTTCTTTCTTTCTTTTAAAATATCTTTTGTACCTAAAATCACGTCATCCTTCATTAATTTTTTCGCTTTTATTTCTTTTTCTTTTTTCTCACAAAGCTCAATCTCCAAAGTTTGAAATTCAATTTCTTTTGAAAGAGATTCGTATTCTCTATTGTTTTTAATATTAGATAATTGTTTTTCGTATTTCTTAATAAGTGCTTTCGCATCTTTTTTCTTTAATCTCGATCCAGCCAAAGAATCATCTAATGTTTGTAATTCATCTTGGTATTTATCAAGTCTAGTATTAAGTCCAGTAATATCATCCTCCAAATCTTGAATCTCTAATGGAAGCTCTCCTCTTACAATCCGGATTTTATCAATGTCAGAATCAACACATTGCAGTTGATATAATGCTTTTAATTTATCTTCTACTGATATGGTTTTAGCGTTTTTAGTAGTTTTTGCCATCTTAATTAAAGGTAATTTATTGGGTTTGTATTCACTTTCGATAATCGGACGGCAAATTTACTAAATTTTTTGCTAAGCAAATCATAAATTAGATCCTTTGTAAATTGTTCACTTTCAAAATGACCTATATCAGCAATTATGATGTCATTCTCCGCATCAAAAAACTCATGATACTTAAAATCAGCAGTAATAAAAATGTCAGCTTTTTCACAAATTGCTTTTGAAAGCAAAAAACTACCACTTCCTCCACAAATAGCCACTCTTTTAATTTGATCCTTGACTAAATTACTATGGCGAATACAATTGGTTAACATCTTATTTTTAATATTTTCTAAAAACTGATTCGTATCCATTTCTTCGGGTAAATCTCCAACAACTCCAGCGCCAACATTTTCGTAAATATTATCCAGAATATAGATTTGATAAGCTACTTCTTCATAAGGATGTGCCTTTTTCATGGCAGAGATTATGGAATTTTCTCTGTTTTTTGGAAAAATTACTTCAATTCTTTCTTCTTTCTCTTTGTGCCTATCACCAATTTTTCCAAGATGAGGATTACAATCCTCATTTGCTCTAAAAGTTCCCTCTCCTTTTAATGTAAAACTACACTCATCATAATTTCCAATATCACCTGCTCCAGAGACAAAAAGTACTGATTTCAGATTCTCTGCTTCAGAAGCAGGGCAATAAACTACTAATTGTCTTAATAAATCTTTTTTGGGAGAAAGAATCTTACACTTCTCTACCCCTAGAATTTCTGCTATTTTAGCACTCACACCAGTACTCACATTATCCAAATTAGTATGAATTGCATAAATAGCAATATCATTCTTTATGGCTTTGATGATAGTTCTTTCCACATAATTCTGCCCTATAATTCTTTTGAGTCCTGAAAATATAATTGGATGGTGAGCGATAATCAAATTACAATTGTTCTTTATTGCCTCATCCACAACTTCTTCTGTACAATCAATTGTTATCAGTGTAGTATTTACTTCCGTATTAGAATCTCCAACTATCAAACCAGAATTGTCATAACTCTCTTGATAAGTAAGTGGCGCAATACTTTCTAAATAATTGGTAATTTCTTTTATATTCATTTTCCAAAAATACAAAACAAAAATATAACCACTTAGAAACTATATATCAAAACTGCTAATACACAATCAAAATGTAACACCTAATATCTGTTATCTAATATCTAAATTCTATCTTTGCAATATGCGATTAGTCCTTTATCCTTTTTCTGTTTTGTATGCTATAGTTACAAATCTGAGAAATTTACTTTTTGATATAGGTATTTTCTCTTCGAGAACATTTAATATTCCTACGATTTGTATTGGTAATTTATCAGTTGGGGGGACAGGCAAAACACCGCTCTCCTCTTATATTATTTCGATCCTAGAAGGAAAAAATATTGCAGTATTAAGCAGGGGCTATGGTAGAAATACAACTGCTTACCGAGAAGTCAGTTTAGAAAGTGAAGCAAAAGAAGTGGGTGATGAACCACTACTATTAAAACAAAAACATCCCAGCTGCCTAGTAGTAGTTAATGAGAACAGGAAGAAAGGAATTGAGAAAATTCTTAAATCTCACCAGGAAATAGATGTTATCCTATTGGATGATGGATTTCAGCACAGAAGCGTTAAAGCAGGGTTAAATATTCTTATTACAGATTATAATCTGCCTTATTATAAGGATTTCTTATTGCCTATGGGAACCCTAAGAGAAAG
>CAYZIA010000088.1:0-6027 GCA_964478325.1 uncultured Weeksellaceae bacterium | reverse complement strand
GCATTTCCATCTTTTGTGAAAAGACCATACCATGTTGGTGTTTGTTCTTGTTTATATCCCCACAAGAAAGCATAGCTCCCTAAACATAAGTCTACATCCTTACTAATAGACTTATATGCTATCTCTCTAAAATTTGCTTTCTCATTACTAGTTGCCTCAACAGCAACTCCCCATGTAGTCATTGGCGATTCCCAATGACCATAGGGGCCCCATTCAGTTATCATATACGGTTTCTCCCAACCATACATTCTCACTGCATCAGAGATATGTTGTATTCCTCCATAAGTATTAACTCCTAAAATATCAATACTTGGACAATAAGTTTTTATCATAAAAACCTCTGCTGGATCAATACCTGCAGTTACGGTCATCGTCGGATGATCTGGATCTATATTTTTTATCATCTTTGCAATTTCTTCAACTGCATTCCAAACTCGAAAATTCTTATAAAATAAATCCACCTCATTACCAACAGCCCACATTAATAATGCAGGATGATCTTTATATTTTATAATCTCTTTTTCAAATGCTTTTAGTTGTGAAGTAACAGCATATTCATCATTATAATTAAACCCATGTCTTTCATGGCCTACCCATAACCCAAGACAAACACTTATTCCATTAGCATAGGCATCATCTAGTACTTTCTTTGCATTAGCTGTACTCCATGTTCTTATTGAGTTTCCTCCTATCGATTTAAGTATGCCAAGATATTCTGTTCCTCCAGCTCCTTTAATATAATATGGCTCTCCATTTCTCAATAACTGAAACCCATTATTAGTTTTAATAATCTCTGTTTTTTTAGTGTTTACTATCTGTGAAAAACAAAAGCTACTAATAAATAAAGTAAGAAAAAGTACTTTAAACCTCATTATCTAATTATTTGAATTTTTCTTGTAAATAAATCATTTCTTGACTGAACTTTTACAAAATAAATACCAGAATCTAACTTAGAAACATCTAAGCTTACATGATCAGAATTTTGATGTATAATAGTTGATAATAATACTTTACCTTGAATATCGTAAAGATCTATTTTTTTCACATCATTGTTATTCAATTTGATATCAATATTTAAATAATCTTTCGCAGGTTGAGGATAAATATTTATTATCTCTGAATCATTTATATCTTGAACAAACAAAGGTGTTGAAGATAAATTAAAATCATCTAGATAATACATGTCCCAGTTAACCACAGTCTGATCAAGGAACAAAACAAAACGTGTAATACTCTGTGAAGCCACACTACTTAAATCGACTGAAAATTGCTGCCATTGATTATTAGATGTAAGAACAGAATTATATGCGTAAACTTCATTATTACTTGCGTCCTGAAAAGACATATATATTGGTCTTGGAGGACCATAAATCTTAAAATTAAAATAAGATAAATTAGAATTAACATTCCAAACCCCATTAGTAAAATAAGCTATTAATACATCTTCTCCGTTTGGGTCAGGATTTCTTGTGTATTCTCCACTATATTTACTAGTATTAATAGTTGAATAATCAGGGTTATAGCTTTGATTAAGCCATCCGCTTACATAATCAAAAGAAGTACAAGGTGATGCTGAAGGACATATTCCCAAATTCCAATTACAATCCCAATCAGCAAAGTTAACTGATGGATCAAGTATAAGTCCGTCACACTGATTATTAAACTCAGGTCCAAATAAATTATCAAAATAATAGGTGTCATTTGTGTTAGTCCCTCCATTAAATAATAAAATAACAGAAGTTAAACCCACATCAGACATAGTCGGATCAGGTTTTGAATCAAATGTTAATTCTATTGTTTCCCATTCATTTGTAAGGGTTGTTGTACCCAAATAAATACTATGTCTTCCTGTAGGATAATTGGTTGCTCCAGCTAAAGAAGAGTCCTCTAAAGTAATTTGTACTGGTATACCTGCTAAGGGACTAAAAACATCTACAGTCATCTTTTTACTTCCATTTACATAATCGCTTACATCATTAATTGGCCCATTAGCTACTATTACCAATACATCCCATAATTCTCCGGGATTTCTCACATATTGAGCACAAAGAGGAGAACTATTAACAGCACTAGCAAGATCGGGATTTTCAAATCTAGTTGTCATACCGCCATGAACAAATTCATAATAACCAATTCTTGTTTGTTCAAAATCATCCCATAAGATCTGTGATGAACAGAAAAGAGGAAGTGTTAAAATTAATAATGTAAATACTTTAGTTTTCATAATTTCTTATTTTAATTAGTTAATTTAATGTTGTCTATTTTTAATTTTGTTTTATCTTCAAAAACAAAAATTATATTTTTTATTCTCTCTAAATCAATAGACGAATCTCGGATAGGAAAATGCTTCATTGGAATACGAATCTTTTGCCATTCATTAGCCTTTCTCTTGCCAATGTATTTTTCTAAATCTATATCCATTTTCTTGCCACCATAATCTTCTATTATAATCTTAGTACTAGAAAAACTATCTACATTAATATCAAATTCAAGGAACACCCTATAAATACTACTACTTAAATCAGAATACAGCCAATCATTCCAACTAATACCAAGTTTATTCCAATTACATTTCTCCTTGTTAATATCAATATTTATAAATTTTCCTCCATTATAATTTATATCTGAACTAAGCTTAATATTTTCACAGTACTTATTATTTATGCCCCAGCTAGAATTTAAACTTTCTGAAAATATATTTATGGGTAGTGCAGTGTCTTTTTTTGTAAGCGAAGATGATACCTTCTTATAATTATGATTATGAGGTATAATCTTAATATCATCAATATAAATGTCAACTTTATCGTAACACTGTAATAGTAATTGCTTAATATTTGTTAGATCAATATTGTGTGTTTGATAGGAAAAAGTAGAAAGTGGGACAATTATTCTAGTCCATTTATTTGTAACCTCTCCTCCTTCTATACCTAAGTAACTTGCAGTAGCATAACATTGATTGTCAGTATAATCTTCTAAAATAAATACTATAGGAATACTATAAATTGGATCATCATTTACTCGAGCCATAAACTCAATGGCCGCATTACTCATAACACCTGACAAGTTTTTTCCTTGCCAACCATCCCAACCAATCCCCATACCTATCCATTCACAAGTTGAAGGTTTATCTGTCTTTATATGAATAGAGTTCTTCTCCTTTCCTTTCTTATCCGTAACCTTAACAGTTGATAATTTATATTTAGCATCAATCTTAATATTCTTTGCTTGTTTCTCTGTATCTATATTAATGATACTATAATCTATACTGGCATCAAAAGCTGAAAAACTAAATGGGTTGCAATTTTCATCTTTATGCCCCCACACTTCATCTGTTCCTCCTTTACTAAATATTTCAACAGAAGTAAATCCATTAATTCCCTCCGTTTTTTCTTTCTCATAATTGTATATGGAAATCTCTTTCATATTTACACATGAAAAAAGAAACATTAGTATTATTAAATATTTATACATATATTAATTTAAAATTGGCGAACCAAAACTCCAAATTAAAAAATCCACATCACCTTTAGCAAATCCGGATTCTGGGTTTGCTAGAAGTAAAGTTCTCACTTTAAATATCTTACTTGGTTCTTTGATTCCGTTACCTTGATTTGAGGAAGGAGGTATTAGATCATTATAACAAATTGACACCATTCTCCAACCATTCCAATTTACATCAAACTCATAATCAAATCTATCTTCGCTACTAGTATCATGATATCCGTCTCCATTTTCATCCTCATAAAATTCTAGTTTAAATAATGAATTTGGAAGATTTGTAATATTTGACACTGTACTATCTCCTTTAATCATAATATTAAAATATAATTGATTGGGATCGTTGATTAGATTTTCTCCATTTGCATAAACGTCTTCCCACCAAGCTGTGAAATAATCTATATAGCCAATTAACCAATCCCAACCACATGTTCCGAATTGGGATAAATATTTTTCTCCTTGACCAGCACCCCCAATTGTAAATGCCTTTGTACATCCTGCCTGAAAGAAACCTGTAAAATTAGGGTTAAACCCGCTCTCAAAATCAGTAATTAATACTGTGTTCTCATCATTGTATTCTTTTGCAAATTGAATGTTTAATTGACTATAAATAGTAGTATCATCATGCATCTCAAAAGTTAGCTCCACATTACAATCTTCAGCTATAAAGAAAGGTAGTTGTGAAGAATTTCCATTCCATGAAGAATTAGCTTGATTAATGGCATTTGATTTGCCAGAAATAATTTTAACAGAACCCGAATTTAGACCCCTTATTCTTATTTTCCAGTCCACTTGCTTTGAGAAAGATGCGGTAAAATAAATGCTTTCACCAATACTAAAGTCAGCACTATCTCCAACAATATTTAAGGAATCAAGTATATTTAATTCTCCATATAAATCATTTAAACTTGGCCCTTCCATATTGTCTTTCTCACAAGATGCAAAAAGGAAAGGTAAAATCAGTAAAAGAAATTTTAATTTTTTCATAGTATTATAAATTCATATTAAACATAAAGATTAATCTACCCAATGAAAACTCATCATGAGTATTTGTTTTGTTCAAAACATTAAATTGATTGTATTGCATAGTAAAATAAATGTCATCTGTAAAATGATGTTGTAATCCTCCAATTAATATAGTCTCTTTACTATCATAAATATTATTTGAATAATCATTGATCTGATCATACATATCTCTTTCAGCTATAAACTCATTCCCTTCAGCATAAAATACTTTAGCTCCAGCAATTATTTTCAGATTCTTAATTAACTCATATGAGATTGAGCCACTATATAATTTGCTGTTAAAATCAATCTTTTCAAAATCATCACCATCTCTTTTTACAGTTTCAAGATTTATACTTACTTCAAGGTCAAAACTATTATTAAGAGATAATAATTTATCTAAAGAAAGTGCAGAATATAAAGTAGATCTATTAAAACTTCTCTTATTAGTTGTTCCTTGCCCTATAATCTCTGAAAAATATTGTGTTTTAACTTTAGCACTTAGAAACTCCGTGAAATTCAAATTATCAATCTCAGCTGTTAGACCAATTCTATTAGGAGTAGCATCTCCATATGGTGAAACAGAACTATACATTGGATTATAGTTCATTAGTGAAGTAGATAAATTCTGATTATATACATTAGGGTCAGACATCATATCTAATAAACTTACTTTCCTTTGTGTATAATCATTAGAATAATAAGGATATGTAGTAGTGGTGTTATTATATTCTATTCTTCTTGTTTGAGCCCCTATACTTCTAAAATCAGTATCAACATATCTGAATCCAATATTAATCTCTCCTTTTTTTCCTTTTGCATATATTGTTGCTTTCGTAAAATTCCCTTTTATCTCAGGAGCTAATGAGTCTCCATCCCAACCTCTTTTTGAAAATCCTCCCTCTAATAAAACCTTATATGGAATATCTTTTAATGAACCAGAATACGATAGTTGTGTATTAAAAACCGGATTATAATAAGCAACTGTTCCATTACTAGACGACAAAACTTCAAACGTATTTACATAATGAGATCCTAAATTTATCTTATTGCTTAATGTAACAACTGCAGAACCACCAAGCATTAATAATTCTGGTTTCCCTAACCACTCTAAGCCTCTAATTCTTGTGGCAAAAGCATCAAAATCAAGTTGCTCAATAAAATTATACATATTATAAGAGAAATTAGTTTGAACCCCTTGCAATCTCCAATAATTAGACTGATAATAATTCTCATAATTTACAAAATCTCTGTAAAATTTAAAAACTGACGGCTCATATTCTGATAATTCTTGCTCATAATTATATAATGTAAACTTAGTTTGTTTCAAATATATATCTCCAACACTAAATGCAATCTTATTATTTACAACTCCTTTAGCAGACAATCTTCTTAATTCAACAAAACTCTTATTTCCCCACATTCCTCCAAAATCATTTTTTAATCTTACCTCAGAAAAAATTTCAATATCGTCAACTGGCGTAAAATGAAAACCTAAATCTAGGATAGTAAAACCTCCTCCAT
>CAYZIA010000087.1:0-6092 GCA_964478325.1 uncultured Weeksellaceae bacterium | reverse complement strand
TTCATTAGGTATCATATCTTCAATACTTACTTCCGAGGAAGAATATTCAATGCTGGTTCTTCTATCGTCTCCATACTTCTCTTTAACCTCTATAAGGTCATCTGAAAGCATTTGCAATCTTAAATCCTCATCTGATAAAATCGTATTAAGATGCTTAATCTTTTCCATTATTTCTTGATGTTCTTCCTTAATCTTATCGGTTTCAAGTCCTGTTAGTTTTTGAAGGCGTAAATCTAAAATTGCTTTAGCCTGAATTTCAGTTAAAGCAAAATTACTCATTAAACCATTTTTCGCATCTTCTGGTGTTGTCGAAGCACGAATTAGTTTGATTACCGCATCTAAGTTGTCTAGCGCAATAAGAAGACCTTCCAGAATGTGTGCTCTTTTTTCTGCTTGTTCTAACTCATATTTAGTTTTTCGTAAAAGCACATCATGTCTATGAGAAACAAAAAGTTGGATAAGTTGCAATAAATTTAAAAGTTGTGGCCTACCTTTAACAAGAGCTATATTATTTACACTAAATGATGATTGCAATTGAGTGTATTTATACAATTTATTTAGCACAATGTTGGGAATTGCATCTCGTTTTAATTCATATACAATTCGCATTCCTTTTCTATCAGACTCATCTCTAATATCAGATATTCCATCAATTTTCTTACTATTTACCAAATCAGCAGTTTTCTTTATCAAATCTGATTTGTTTACCATAAAAGGAATCTCATCAACAATAATTCTCTCTCTATTTCCTGTTTCTTCAAAACGAACCCTTCCTCTTACTACTACCCTTCCTCGCCCAGTTTCAAAAGCTGAACGAACTCCTTCATAGCCATAAATAATTCCTCCAGTAGGAAAATCAGGAGCTTTAATATGCTCCATTAATTCTGATATTTCAATATTACCCCTATTTTTAATATATGCAACAGTTGCATCTACAACTTCTGCTAAGTTGTGAGGAGGCATATTAGTTGCCATCCCAACAGCAATTCCTGTTGCTCCATTTAATAAAAGATTGGGTAATCTGGAAGGCAAAACAGTTGGTTCCTTTAAAGAGTCATCAAAATTTAATTTATAATCAATGGTATCTTTATCAATATCTAAAAGCATATCCTCCGAAAGTTTTCGCATTCTTGCTTCAGTGTATCGCATAGCGGCAGGATTATCACCATCAATAGAACCAAAGTTTCCTTGCCCATCTACAAGCATATAACGCATACTCCATTCTTGTGCCATTCGCACCATAGCATCATATACGGCAGTATCCCCATGTGGATGAAATTTACCCAGAACCTCCCCTACTATTCTTGCTGACTTCTTATAAGAAGAGGTAGATCTTATTCCTAATTCGTGCATTCCAAATAAGATTCTTCTATGAACTGGCTTCAAACCGTCTCTTACATCAGGAAGAGCTCTAGATACAATAACAGACATTGAATAATCAATGTACTTTGACTTCATTTCCTCCTCAATATTTATTGGGATTATTTTTTCTCCAAAAGGCATATTTTTGATTGTTTAAGTTATATGAAACAAAGAAAAGAAATTTACGTATTTTATGATAAGAAACAGGGATTTTTTTCGTTTGTAAGTTATAAACATTTTCTGTTGAAAAAAACAGATAGATAGCAGATAAAATAACTTGTATTTTATCTAATTATTGCAATATGAAAAAGAACATAAAATATTAAATAAAAAAATAAGAGCATGAATACTGAATTTTCAACTAGGATGAAGGAAGTTTTTACCTACGTAAAAGAGGAGGCTTTACGTTTAGGACAGGATACAATTGGCACAGAACATTTACTTTTAGGCATCATTAGAGAAGGTGATGGTACTGCGATTACTGTACTTAAAAGCTTAGGATTAGATATAATCGATTTGAGAAAAGTGATTGAGAATACGATATCTTCTACAAAAAAACTAAAAACTAAAATAATAAATGAGGAAAAGATTCAATTTAAGCGACAAACTGAAAGAGCGCTTAAAAAATCTATCTTAGAAAGAAAAAAATTAAAATCAGAAGAAATTAAAACAATTCATGTACTTCTTTCTATTTTATTAGATAAAAATAATGTTGTAAGTACTACCTTAAAACATTTTCAAATTACTTATGATGTAGTACTTGACGAGTATTTAGAACTTTATGATGATGTGTTAGCAGAATTAGATAGCCCATTAGAAGATGATGACGATATTTTTGATCAAAAAGAAGAAGAAAAGAGACCTGCCAGCAGTAACAAATCTTCAACTCCTGTTTTAGATAATTTTGGAAGAGACCTAACAAGATCAGCAATTGAAGGGATCCTGGACCCTATAGTTGGTAGACAAAAAGAAATTGAAAGAGTTTCTCAAATTTTAAGTAGAAGAAAGAAGAATAATCCAATTCTGATTGGAGAACCTGGAGTTGGTAAATCCGCAATTGCAGAAGGATTAGCCTTAAGAATTGTAAACAAAGAAATTTCGCGCGTTCTGTTTAATAAAAGAATCATTATGCTTGACTTGGCAGCACTTGTTGCTGGAACCAAATACAGAGGACAATTTGAAGAAAGAATGAAAGCTGTTATTGCCGAATTAGAAAAAAATCCAGAAGTAATTCTATTTATTGATGAGATTCATACCCTTGTTGGAGCTGGTGGTGCTTCTGGTTCTTTAGACGCTTCTAATATGTTCAAGCCAGCTTTGGCAAGAGGAGAATTGCAATGCATAGGTGCTACTACCTTGGATGAATATCGTCAGCATATTGAAAAGGATGGAGCTTTGGAAAGAAGATTTCAGAAAATAATGGTTGACCCAACAACAGTTAAAGAAACAATCGAGATTTTAAAAAATATTAAAGATCGATATGAAGAACATCACAATGTAAGCTATACAGATGATGCGATTGATGCGTGTGTTCTACTCACTGATAGATATATGAATGATAGATTTTTACCAGATAAAGCCATTGATGCTTTGGATGAATCTGGTTCCAGAGTTCATATTACAAATATAACTGTTCCTGAGAATATTTTACGTCTAGAAGAAAAATTAAGTCACATCAAAAAGAAAAAAGGAAAGGTAATAAAAAAACAAGCTTTTGAAGAAGCTGGTAGATTAAGAGATAAAGAAAAACAAATTATTTCTCAATTAGATCATGCAAAAGATATTTGGGAAAAGAGCTTAAAATCTAATAAAGAAACAGTAACTAAAGAGCATATTGAAGATGTAATTTCTATGATGACAGGAATTCCTTTACAAAGAATTGCAGAGCAAGAAAGTAATAAATTAGTCTGTATGGGAAAACAGTTGCAACAAACTGTAATTGGACAAAATGATGCAGTAGAAAAAATTGTAAAAGCAATAAGAAGAAATAGAGTTGGGCTAAAAGACCCAAGCAAACCAATCGGTAGTTTTATCTTTTTAGGTGCTACTGGGGTTGGAAAAACACATTTAGCAAAAGAGCTATCAACTCAATTATTTGACACTACAGAAGCGCTCATAAGAATTGATATGAGTGAATATATGGAGAAGTTTTCAGTTTCACGATTGGTAGGAGCACCTCCTGGCTATGTTGGATATGACGAAGGTGGTCAGCTAACTGAAAAAGTGAGAAGGAAACCTTATTCAGTTGTATTATTAGATGAGATAGAAAAAGCACATCCAGATGTATTTAATCTTTTATTACAAGTATTGGATGATGGACAGATGACTGATAGCTTAGGCAGAAAGATTGATTTTAAGAATACAGTAATTATTATGACTTCCAACATTGGAAGTAGACAATTGAAAGATTTTGGACAAGGAGTTGGATTTAATACTTCTGCTAAGAAGAAAGGAGCTGACAAGTATAGTAAAGGAGTAATTGAGAATGCTTTGAAAAAAAGTTTTGCACCAGAGTTTTTAAATAGAATTGATGATGTTATTATTTTTAATAATTTATCCAAGAAAAATATTAAGGAAATAATTGATATAGAGCTAAATAAACTGGTTAATAGAACTAATACTTTAGGATATAAGATTAAAATTAGTGAAAAAGCAAAAGACTTTGTTGCAGAAAAAGGATTTGATGCACAATTTGGTGCTCGCCAGCTAAAAAGAGCTATTCAAAAATACATTGAAGACCCATTAGCTGAAGATATAATTAATGCCAATTTAAAAGAAGGAGACACTATTTCTCTTGGTATAAATAAGGAAGGAACTGCTCTAAACATAAAAATCTCAAAACCAAGAAAAGAAACCAAAAAAGTAAAAGATAAATTAAAAAGGTAGCTTCTCACCTTCTCTTTCTGTTAGTTGTCTAAATAGAGATCTTAACTTGTCAAGATAGCCTCCCTTATTTTTTATCTTTCTATTATCTATCTCAATCACTCTAGCAAGCTCACCCATAGTTCCTGTTGTGAATACCTCATCTGCATTGTATAATTGGGTTACAGAAATATCTTTTTCAAAAATTGGTATGCTGTTTGTTTTGCATAAATCAATAATTAAACCTCTTGTGATCCCAGGTAAACATGCTTTTGGAAATGGTGTATCTACTACCCCATCTTTTATCATAAAAATATTAGTCGAATTGGTTTCTGCAACAAAACCATTTAAATCCAACATTACAGCATCATCTACACCAGCATGATTCGCTTCAATCTTTGCCAAAATATTATTGATTAAATTATTATGATGAATCTTAGAATCCAAACAGAGTGGAGAATTCCTTCTAATATTTGCTGTTACTAATCTCAACTCTTTTTCAGAGTAAATAGAAGGTTTCCATTCCGCTAACACAATAAGCGTACAGCCAAATTGATTCAATTTAGGATTCATTCCAGAGGTTATTTTTAATCCTCTACTTAAAGTCAGTCGGATATGAGTATCTTTTTGCATTCCATTCTCTTTTAAAGTTGAGAAAATGGCAGTTTTAATATCAGTAATTGATGGAATATTCTCAAAATCCATACTCTTAGCAGATTCCATTAATCTATTTAAATGTTGATCTAAACAAAAGACACGACCATCATAAACTCTAATCCCTTCCCAAATTGCATCTCCGCCTTGTACCGAACTATCAAAAACAGAAATTTTTGCTTCATCTCTATGAAGTAAATCTCCATTTATCCATATTTTAATATCTCTGTTTCTATTATCAAATTCTTGTATCATACTTTAATTGATTTATTAGTTAAAAACTCATAGTAAGGTTGGCATCTCTCAGAAAGCCGAAGATTACTATCTGCTAGATTATTTTCTTTCTTAATATATGGCAAGAATCCGGTTGAATTATGCAAATTTTTATACCAATATCTTGCCCAAACACCATCCTCTTTTCTTGCTCCTTTTTCCCACTCTAACATCTTTTCTTCAAAAGGAATCTTCAAGAGAAAACATAACTTTTCTAATATTCTTTTAGGGTCTTTTAATAAATATTGTGAATCTAAAACAATTGGACAATAGCCTCTGTTTGACAATTGATGATATAACTCAAATTGTTTTTTCACACCAATATCAGTCATCTTTGGATTTGGAATTACTTTTGAATATGAAGTAATTATTTCTTTAGGATTTCTGATAAAAATTATATTACTCACTCTTTCTAAAAAATCAGTATTAATATTAATAAGAAAATGTGTCATTAGTTTATGAAAACTAACAAGAGCATGTTCTTTCAGAATAATATTATTTACGACCTTATTTCCATCATTTTCTTGCGATTGTAGTACCTCGTTTCGTGCAGGATGGTTTGCATTAGATTGCAATAAATAATGTGCATAAAGCGGCTCATCAAATACTTTAGTGTCTCTTCTTTGTGCGAAAGAATACATTAGTGCAGTAGATACATTTCTAGGACAAGACCACAAACAAATTCGCTTATTCATAAAATCAAAAATAAAAAAAGGAAGTGTTTGTCTTCCTTTTATTATTTATTTATTTAAGTGTACTTATTTTTCTTTTTTTTCCTCTTCCATCATTTTTAAATAAGTATCCATTGCTGTTTCACTCATCCCTGTAAAAGAAAATCCTCCATCATGAAACAGATTTTGCATAGTAACTTTTCTAGTGTAATCAGAAAATAAAGAAATACAATATTCAGCACAATCATCTGACGAAGCATTTCCAAGTGG
>CAYZIA010000086.1:0-6102 GCA_964478325.1 uncultured Weeksellaceae bacterium | reverse complement strand
GTAACAGGCGTTTTTACAAGAATTAACAATAAAGAGAATACTCGAGTCTATGTGGGAAAACTGAAAATGAGTCAGGAATTTGAAGGAAAGGACTTAACAAAAGGATTTGCTGGTATGTTAGCAGTAGAAAAAACTAATGGAAATTATCAATTTGATTTGTATACTTTTTTTGAAGATGATAAGTACAACCCTAATGATTTAGGGTTTTTGTATTCTAATAACGAAATAAGCAAGGGTCTTTCTTTAAGCTATCATCAATTTAAAGAAAATAGAAGGTTTGTTAATTCTATGATATCTACAAATATAAATCATGAGACACTATTTACAGATCAAAAGTTTGTGAATTTAGAGTTTGAATTAGAAGCACGTGTAACATTAAAAAATTATACAACTATTTCTATGCGTACTAATCTTAATCCTTATGAGGAAAATGATTTTTATGAAGCACGAACAGGAGATCTAAAACATCCACTTAAAAGATCAAAATCAATAAATGGTGGAGGATGGATCTCAACAGATTATAGAAAAAAGATTGCTATAGATTTTGGCGGGGGAGTTAATACAGCTCCTTTATATCAAGGATATGGTTATAGATGGCGGATATCTCCAAGATATAGGTTAAATGATAAAATATCATTTCGTTATGTGCTTTCTATCAGAAATCAATTTAATGATATTGGATTTGTCAAGAATGATACCTCACTTGCAGAGATATATCCTCCACAAGTTGATTATATATTTGCTAAAAGAAATACCTTCATGATTACAAATGTATTAAGTGCAAATTATATTGTAAATAATAAGATGGACCTATCTATCAAACTAAGATATCATATGGATCAAGTTGAAAATCTGGAATTCAAATCGTTGGGACATGATGGTTATTTAAATGAAAGTGAATATATTGGAGAGCATAATATAAATTATACTACTTGGACCTCTGATATAGCATTTAACTGGTGGTTTGCCCCTGGGAGTCAAATGAGTATTGTCTGGAAGAATGCTATTGAAGATCAAACTAATTATTTAAGAAATCATTGGATTGATAATGTGGAAGCATCCTTTAACCTAGCTCAACAAAATAGTATATCCTTAAAAGTTATTTATTATTTAGATTATCTTTACCTCAGAAAAAATAGTTATTAGAGAATGATTAAAGCAAATAAAATAAATTTTTCTTATGGGAATCTAAAAGTACTAAAAGAACTTGATTTTGAAGTTAAGAAAGGTGAATTTGTGAGTATTATTGGTGCTTCAGGAAGTGGGAAGACTACTCTTTTGCATCTCCTTGGAACTCTTGAAAACACAGATGGTGGAGAAATAATTATTGATGGAAGATCTGTACAAAAACTTTCGGCAAAAGAATTGGCTATTTTTAGAAATCAAAAAATTGGATTTATATTCCAATTTCATAATCTGCTAGCAGAATTTTCGGCATTAGAAAATGTATGTTTGCCTGCATACATTGCAGGAATTAGTAAAAAGCAAGCAGAAAAAAAAGCTAAAGAGATTCTTAATATGTTAGGTTTAGGAAATCGCATGACACACAAGTCTGATGAGCTTTCTGGTGGAGAGCAACAAAGAGTTGCTGTAGCCCGTGCACTTATCAACTCCCCAGCAGTTATTCTGGCAGATGAACCAAGTGGAAATTTGGATTCAAAAAATGCAAAGGAGTTACACAAATTACTACTAAAATTAAATCAAGAAAAAGGACAGACCATTATAATTGTTACTCATAATAATGAACTTGCAAATATGGCTAATCGGAAACTAGAAATGGTGGATGGAAAATTAATTTCCTAAAAAAAGAGTTTAGCTTGTATCAAAAGTGTATTTTTGCACTTTGATGAGATATCAAAACCCACAACTGCTTTTAGCGCTTCTTGCAATAGCAATCCCTATTATAATTCACCTTTTTAATCTTAGGAAATACAAAAAAATTCGTTTTTCCAATATTCGTTTCTTGAAAGAAATTAAGCAAGCTAAACGCTCTTATTCTAGGATTAAAAACCTTCTTATCTTGCTTAGTAGAATTTTGACTATTACTTTCTTAGTTTTAGCTTTTGCAAAACCATTTATTCCTTCAAAAGAGCAAAAAACCGAAATAGCTAAAAACATTTTCTTTTATATTGATAATTCTTTTAGTATGGAGTCAATCTCAGCAGACGGAATGCTTTTAGATATTGCAAAAAACAAGGCAACTAAGATTGCTAATGAATATGATGGAGAAAGTAATTTTTACCTAATTACTAATAAATTCTCAGCAAAACATTCAAGAGTATTTAGCAAAACAGAAATTGGTAGTATAATTCAGCAGATCGAGGTTTCAGCTCATTACAAATCTCTTTCTGAAATAATCAGTAGGCAGCAAAGCTTAAATAAACAAAATGAGAATGCTCAAATGTATGTGCTTAGCGATATGCAAAAAAGTACTTTTCTAGATGAAAATTTCACTAAAACAGATAGTAACCTAAATATCTTAATTATTCCTCTTAACAAAACTGAGGAAAACAATTTATATATGGATAGTTGCTGGATGAATAGTCCGATTATTCAAAAAGGGAAAAGTATAGAAGTTTTTGCGAGAGTACAAAACAAATCGGATGTAAAACTCTCTAATATTCCTGCTTTTTTGTATGTAAATAATCAGCAAAAAGCAATTAGTAACTTCAATGTATTACCTAATGAAAGTGTGGAGATTACTTTCAAGTTCACACCCATTTCTTCTGGTTTTAAACAATGTAAAATTTCTTTGCAGGACTACCCTATTTCCTTTGATGATAACTTCTACTTCTCCTTTGAAATACTAGATAAAATAAAGGTAATGAATGTTTTTGAAAAGAAACCTAGTTTCTCTTTACAGTCCCTCTTTGAGAATGATGAAACGATAGATTATAAATCAATCAATATTGGGCAAATAGATTATGCAAAAATTAAAGATCAACAGTTATTAATCTTAGATGGTTTAAATGACATCTCTTCTGGCTTTCAGCAAAGTATTGGTAGTTTTGTAAAAAATGGTGGAAGTATTACAATCTTTCCATCTAGTGATATAAATCTTAAGGATTATAATTCACTTTGCAAACTACTTAAAATAGACGAGTATATTTCAAAAGATACCATAAAACAAAAAGTAAATAAAATCTCTTATCAGCATAAAATATTTGATGGGGTATTTGAAAAAGAAGAGAAAAAGATCAACTTACCTATAGTAAATACACATTACAAGATTTCTGATAAAAATAGTAGTAATAAACAAACTATTTTTGCCCTGGAAATGGAAGATGACTTTATCAATCATTATACTTTCTACTCTGGTGATATTTACCTTTTTGCCTCTGCTTTGAATGATGCAAGTTCCAATTTAGGAAAGCATGCGCTTTTTGTGCCTCTGATGTATAATATAGCACTAATGAGCTACAAAAATATTCAACTTTATTATCATATTTCTGAAAACAATTATTTTAATGCACCTAAATCTGAAATTAAAGAAAATATCTATCACTTAAAGTCGGAGAATGTTGATATTATACCTTCTGAAAGATTTATAGGGGGAGAATGGAAATTATATTTGCATCAGCAAATTAGAAATTCGGGTAATTATCTGCTAACAGCAGGAGAAAAAACCCTTTCTGCTTTATCATTTAATTATGGTAAAAAAGAATCCCATCCGAATAGTTATTCAAGCAAGGAAGTAGAAGAAATCTTACAAAAAAATAATATCATAGGTATAAAAATAAACAGCAATTCAAAGCAAAACATCAGTAATATTGTACAACAAATTCAATTAGGTAAAAGCTATTGGAAACATTGCATTATTTTAGCGTTGTTATTTTTACTGATGGAAATATTACTTATTAAATTCTTAAAATCATGAATATACTTATTAAATCGGCAAGCGTAATTGATCCAAAAGGGAAACATCATAATAAAATTAGAGATATACTTATTGAAAATGGAGTTATCAAAAGAATTGCACCAAAAATTAAGGAGGGAAAAGCCATAACTTATACTGCCAAGAATCTGCATATTTCTATTGGATGGATGGATTTACATGCCAATTTCAAAGATCCTGGTTTTGAGTATAAGGAAGACATTATTTCTGGTTGCAAAGCAGCAGCAAAAGGTGGTTTTACGGGAGTACTTTTAATGCCTGAAAACAATCCGATAACTGATAATAATTCCCAAGTAGAATACATACACAGCAAGGCAAAAAATAATATTGTTTCGGTACATGCAGCTGGTAGTATTACTAAAGCAATGCAAGGTAATCAGATGGCAGAAATGTATGATATGAAAAAAGCAGGCGCTCTAGCTTTTACAGATGATAAAAGATCGCTTCAGAACAATGAAGTAATTAAACAGGCTCTACTTTATACAAAAGATTTTGATGGTTTAATAATGAATTTTTCAAATGATAATAGTATTGCAAATAGAGGGCAGATGCATGAAGGAAAAGTTAGCACTATATTGGGTCTAAAAGGAATTCCGGCTATCGCAGAGGAGATAATGATAGATAGAGATATTTCTATTTGTAAATACACAGAAAGCAAATTACACTTATCGTATATTTCCACAAAAAATAGTGTGAGTAAAATAAAGAAGGCAAAAAAAGAAGGAACCAAAATCTCGGCTGATGTAGCTTTGCATAATTTGATACTTACAGATAAAGAAATTACCCATTTTGATACCAGATATAAGGTAATGCCACCTCTTAGAAGCAAAAAAGATTGTATTGCCCTAATAAAGGGACTGAAAGATGGAACAATAGATGTAATTTGTACCGATCATAGCCCAGAAGATGAAGAAAATAAAAAGACAGAATTTAACAATGCTGCATTTGGAATTATTGGGCTTGAAAGTGCTTTTGGACTTATTGGAAAATATTTAAGTGAACATTTAAGTTTAGGAGAAATAATAGAAAAAATTGCAATTAACCCAAGAAGATTATTACAATTGGAAAACGAAAATATTGAAGAAGGTAATACAGCTAACCTTACTCTATTCAATCCTGACTTAGAGTGGAAATTTCAGAAAACAGATGTAGAATCTAAATCAATAAATACGCCCTTCCTAGGAGAAAAACTAAAAGGAAAAGCTTTGGCTATTTATAATAACAAAAAATTCTTAAAGTTGTAAAGAATGTCATTGTATTTATATCATACTAAATAGTTCTTGCTGGATAAACTTTAAGAGCTTCCTCCAAACAATTTATTGCATTTTGTAATGATTTCTTATTTAAAACATAGGCAATTCGTATTTGATTAATACCAATATTAGGAGATGAATAAAATCCAGCAGCTGGAGCAACCATAATTGTTTCTCCATTCAAATCAAAGTCTTCTAAAAGCCACTGAGCAAATTTATCGGTGTCATTTACTGGTAATTGTGCAATTACATAAAAAGCACCTTTTGGCTTTGGACAAATTACTCCATCAATTTTATTCAGTCCTTCAACTAATAAGTCTCTCCTACTTACATATTCAACACTTACTTCATCAAAATAAGATTGAGGAGTCTTTAATGCTGCTTCTCCTGCTATTTGTCCGAATGTTGGAGGAGAAAGACGAGCTTGTGCAAATTTCAAAGCAGCAGCCATCATTTCTTTATTTTTTGACACAATACACCCGACCCTAATTCCACACATACTATATCTTTTTGATGTAGAATCAATTACTACTGCATTTTGTTCTAAACCATTAATATTAAGTATTGAATAGTGCTTATTTCCATCATATACAAATTCTCTGTATACTTCATCTGCAATCAAAAATAAATCATGTTTAATAACTATATCCCTCAGAGTCTCTAACTCTTCCTTAGAATACAAATATCCTGTAGGATTTCCAGGGTTACAGATTAAAATTGCTTTAGTCTTAGAAGTTACTGCTTTTTTAAGCTCTTCAGTAGTAGGTTTGAAATCGTTTTCGATACCACCGTGAACTAATACAGGAACACCACCTGCTAATTTTACAAGTTCAAGAAATCTTCCTACGATGTCAATGCATAGTAACAGGATAAGTTCTGCTATTTGAATTGTATTTTCAGTGAAGTAAATAATTCATTTACAGTTGCTTTAGCTTCTGCAGGACTAATATAGTA
>CAYZIA010000085.1:0-6356 GCA_964478325.1 uncultured Weeksellaceae bacterium | reverse complement strand
TTCTCCTCTCCAAAAACATCTCCAATAATTCTGAATCTAAAATTTGGATGAGTTTTTTTTAAAATTATTAATGCTTTAATAATTAATTTTAATCCTCTGTTAAACAAAAGAGACCCCTCATGACAAATAATAACTTCTTTATTTTCTTTTTTATGCTGTACAAAAAAAGAAGGAGAACAATTGTAAATAACTTCTGTGTTTAAATCTGATTTTTCGCATAATAGTGATTGCTCCGTAATGTGATTTGCGGTTATGATGTTTTTTAGTCTTGGTAGACAAAGTTTTTTTAGAATCCATTCTTTTGCAGAGCGAGAAAAGATCCAAGGTTCGTGAGCATCATATATCAATTTAGAATTTGTATTCTTCTGAATTTGCATGCCAATAAAAGCCGTCTGAGGTTCATGAGCATGATATACATCTGCTGCAATCTCCTCTGCTTTTACAATATAATTCTTCCATGTTTTCCCTTTCCCTATTTTATGGAGAATCTTATCTAAGAATCCTTGCTCTTTTTGTACGCAATAAATGTTTATTCCATCACTTTTAATACAACTTTCCAAACCTAAATTTAGTACATTCCCAGCCATATCTTTAATAAATCCATTCCCATCAGCCAAACATAAAATGCTTACATCAAATCCTTTGTTCTTTAAAGAAAGAGCCTCTTTAAAAAAAATTCTATCATCTTTTGCAGAGTGTAAAGATGTGAGCATGCAAACTCTCATGATCTTACCATTTTATTATAATAATACCAAAGCCCAATAAAGTGAGTGAAACGAGAAAAAATACTTGCATATATTGCTCCTTCCACTAAGTAAATTGGAACTAAGATGACATTTCCGATTACATTTACACTCGCCTCTAAATAAGCTACATTTCTAAGTTCCTTGCCTTTTGATTTTATTGCCAAGAAACTAAATGGCGCATACATTCCTTGGAATAAAAATGCAATGGAAAGTGGCAAAATATAGCTGCTAACTTTCAAATAATCTGCGCCAAATAAAATATTTACAATAAAATCAGCACTGATATATAAAAACAAAACACACAAAGCTAGCCAAAGTGTATTATAGATAAAAACACGTATTGGGATTCTATCTTTCAAAGCTAACTTCTTAAAAATACTATTAACAAAAGCACGACTCAAAAAAGTCATTGGAGAACAAATAATTGATGCCAAAGTATAAAATCCTAATTGTGTAATATTTACAAAATAAGTAATGAAAAGCTCATCTAATTTGTAAGTAGATTGGTTTATAATTGCTCCAAAATAATAAGGAAAACCAAACGATCTATTTTTCTCTTTTACTAACTTAATATTCTCCCTCCAGTTAGAAAAAATAGGCTTAAACGAAATCAAAATTACTGTAGTTGAAACAAGCCAAGAAAGTAAATTCAGTATAATTATAAGCTGAATATTTAAATGATTTCCCTTCCAAAGTACAAACAATGAACTTATAAATAGTATCCTAGAAAAAAGATGAAAAAGTGACAAGCTTTTTAATTTGTTTGCGCCAATGGCAATCTCTGAGATAAAGAATTGAAAAGGAAGTATAAAACAAAAAGGCGCTAATATTTTTAATAAATTACCAATCTCTACATCTAATAAATCATCAATAAAGAAGTTGAATAAAAAAACTACTATTGAAAATAAAATACCAATAACTCCTGCAATTTGAATTCCTAAACCAATAAATTCTTTTTCTTTTTGCCTGTCCTCATTATTGGCTAAAATTACTTTTAAGGAAGAAAAAGAAGCGTAATGAAAAAACAAAACTAATACGGCAGTAATAGTGCCAAAAAGAGCAAGCAAACCATATTCTTGTGGGTTAAGAGCTCTTACCTGAATTGTTTTAATCCCAAGTCCAATAATTAACACTAGGATTTGAGTAGAAAACAAAATAGCAGTATTGCCAACTTCCTTTTTATGAAACAGCAAATCCTTAAAACTCTTTGATAGTAATTCCTTCAAATCTAAAATATTTTTTTGTATTTGAGGCGAATAGAATTCCCAATTACAACAACATCAGAAAAAGCCATAAAAAGAGCTCCCCACATAGGATTCAAGAATCCCATAGCTGCTATAGGAATTGCCACAATATTATAGGCAAAAGCCCAAAATAAATTTTGCTTAATAGTAAGTAAAGTATGTTTGGCTACTTGCAATGCTTTTGGCAGTTGATGAAGATGGTTTTTGTTGAGTAAAATGACATCAGCTGACTGTATGGCAACTTGGGTTGCGTTACTAATAGAAATACCTATAGTTGCTCGTGCTAGTGCTGGCGCATCATTTATGCCGTCACCAAACATTGCAGTAGGAGTTTCTGCAACCATTTCTTCAATCTTTTGCAATTTCTGATGTGGTAATTGCTCAGCATATACTTCTGAAAATTGTAATTTTTCATTCAAATCTTCACATTTTTTTAATTTATCTCCACTCAAAAGAATTGGTAAAATCCCAGTCTCTTTTACTTTCTCCATTATCAACTGAGCATCTCTTTTTATCTCATCTTCTATATCGATAAAAGCAATAATTTTATTGTTCTTTAAAAGATATAAATCATGCTCATTATTGTGTTTCTCTAATAATCTTTCTGAACCAATTTGATATTTATCATTTTGAAAAATAGCGGAAATTCCAATTCCTTTTTCTTCACTAATTCCTGAAAGTTTTAATGGTTTTGCTACTTCTTTTAAGTTCTTAACTAGTGAAACAGCAATAGGATGAGAAGAATGTTTTTCTAAGTTGTAAATTATACTTTTCACAAAATCTTCCTCACCTGAGAGAATTTGAATTTTTTTGATGGAAAAATTTCCAGTTGTAATAGTTCCTGTTTTGTCGAATACCATGTTTTTTACGCTTGCTAATTTTTCAAGCGTAGAACCTCCTTTTAACAAGATGCCTTTCTTGGCTGCCCTCCCAATACCAACCATTACAGCTGTAGGAGTAGCCAAACCCATGGCGCATGGGCAGGAAATAACAAGTACTGCAATAGATCTTAAAAATGCCTTTGTTCCTGAAATACCAAAACCATAATGAGATATAAAAAAAGTAAGAATCGAGATCAACAAAACTATAGGAACAAAAACTCCACTCACTTTATCCCCCAAACGTTGAATCTCTGGCTTGTTATCCTCTGCATTTTTTACTAGTTCAATAATTTGAGAAATAAGCATCTCATCTCCAACTGAAGTAGCTATCATTTTTATGCTTCCAACATTTAGAATTGTTCCTCCTATAATATTATCACCAACCTCTTTGTTAAGAGGAATACTTTCGCCAGTTAGCATTGATTCATCAATTAGAGCAGAGCCCCAAATTACTGCTCCATCCACAGGAATCTTATCCCCTTCATTCACAATAAGGATGTCATTTACAACTATCTCATCAAAAGACAATTCTTTAATTTCTCCATCTTCCTCTTTCTTAGCAACACCTAATTTTATTGCAGAAAGTTCTTGAATTGCAGTAGTGGTTTGCTTTACTGATCTATGTTCTAACACATTTCCTAAAAGAACCAAAGTAATAATGGTAGCAGTGGTTTCAAAAAATAAATAATCATGAGATTGCTCAGTGCCATAAAAAAGAATCCAGCCATAAATACTATAAAAAAAAGCAGCTGAACTTCCCATTAAAATTAGAACATCCATATTTGGAAGTCCTGACTTTAAACTTCTAAAAGCGCTTTTGCCAAAATATAAAAGGCCAACAAGGAAAACGGGTAAGCACAGCACAAATTGAACCAAAATATTTTGCAGAAAAAGAACCTTTGGCAAAAACATATGAGAAAAAAGTGGCAATGTAAAAATTAGAGTGAAGAAGAACTTCTTTTCAAGGGAAGAAAGCTCTTTTTTTTCTATTTCATTTGATGCTTTTGTAGCTTTATAACCAATCTCATTTATTAATCCTATTACATCCTTATAACTAAATTGATTATCAACAGAAAATGAAGCATTATTTGTTGTAAAATTTACATGCACGTTTTTCACTCCTTTTTTGTCCAAATGCTTTTTTATTCCCAAAGCACAATTAGCACAAGTCATGCCTTCTATTTTTAAAATTTCTTTATGTTCTTTATCATTCATTTCAGAAACAAATATACTGCATTTTTACTTTACTTTTTCTTCCAATTATTAGTGTCAAATATTTATATTTGCGGCTTTAAAATGGTGGTTGTAGCTCAGTTGGTTAGAGCACCGGATTGTGGTTCCGGGGGTCGTGGGTTCGAATCCCATCATCCACCCAAAAAAAGGAGCTTTGGCTCCTTTTTTCACTTTAGAAATTGACGTAAACTTCTCTCTAGACGAATAGCAGGGTAAAATCCTGGAAGATATTTTATAGCTTGCTCTCCATTAATAATAACAATATAGGGGTAATAATATTGATGTCCTCCGCCTACAACTAATTCATGATATAAATCATGTCTCCAAGTTTCGCCATCTTCCTTGGGCTGCTGATTGGTATACTTTTTTCCGTTATAGATAATGGTATCTTTTGTTCTTGCATTTAGCATTACTGGGAAGAAATTTTCATTAATTAATCTGATTATTTCAGGATCTTTTAGGGTTTCTGCTTTCATTTTTTTACACTCAGGGCATCCTTTTCTAAAAAAGAAAACAAGCATATTGCTATCGTATTTTTTAGCTAATTCTTCTGCTTTCTCAATACTAAGCCATTGTATTTTTGTTTTAGCTTCTCCTTGTGAAAAAGCGGAAATACTCAGAAACAAAAAGCTGACAAATAAAAACCTTCTCATTTTTTTGGATTTATAATTTTATTAGCTCCTGCAATCCAGGCAGGTGGACCGCCAGCTACGTAACCTTGAGAGCCCAATTTAGTAAAATTTATCTTGTTATCTTCTTGGACTTCAGGAGTGACAAACCAAATGGTAGGATAACCCCTTACACCAAACATTTGTTGGAGTCCTCTGTTTTGTTTTTGTAATTCATCAGAAAGTTTTGTTCTTCTTGGAAAATCTAATTCTACCAATACTACATTTTTATTTGCCCATATTGCAAATTCTGACTTAAAGAAAACTTCTTTTTGTAATCGTTTGCACCATCCACACCAATCGCTTCCAGTAAAAAAAAAGAAAAGTGGCTTACCAGTTTCAACAGATATAGTTATCGCTTTATTAATATCTGTATGCCACTCTGCTGGTTTTTGTTGAGTAAATCCGTTAAGAGAAAATGCTATTAATACTACTGTTAATAAATGTTTCATTTTTTTGTTTTTGTAATTAGTGAATATCGTGCATTAATTTTTTAATTATCGGAGAAATAAGAAGTGTAACAAGAGCAATTCCTATAGTAACAAACCCTATCTTTCCAAATAAATCATTATAGATCATTGCTTCTGCAACACCATTTGCAGTAGGATCAACACCACTAAACAACATACTATTTAATTTACCCAATAACCCTTCTGAACTTGTTGTTTGACCACCTACAGTTAATTTTGCCAGTGCTCCTGCTATGTAATGTGCTACAGTAGATGATAAAAACCAAAGACCCATAAAAAATGCTATAGATTTTTTAGGGCTTAATTGAGTAACTTTTGATAAGCCAATTGGCGACAAACATAGTTCTCCAGTTGTTATTAATAGCCAGCCAATCCAAAGTGTAGAAAACGGCAATTTTCCGGCATCACTAATAAAATTAATACTGTATGCGAATACCAAGAATCCTAATCCTAAGAAAGCAATACCCATAGCAAATTTCTTTGCTGTATTAGGATTTTTACCCCATAAATCAAGTTTTTCCCATAATAAAGCAAAAGGAAAGGCAAGGAAAATAATATATCCAGGATTAATTGCATTCGTTTGAGAAGCAACCATAAATTTCAAATCAATACACTTGTCTGCCCATACTACGAGGGAACTTCCAGCCTGTTCAAAACAAGCCCAAAATACGGCACAAAGCACTGCTAGAATGAGAATTGATCCAATTTTGTTAGCTGCAGCTGGTTGGCCATCTCTATAGTTTTCATACATAAGGTACCCAGCATAACCCACAGCAATCACTAATAGTATATTTATTATTGTACCCAAAAAGTGAGTTCCTCCAGCTTCTAGAATAATTAAATATGCGAAAATTGGAACAATAAGACATCCGAAAACATATATTAGTTTGTCAATATTAAAATTAAAAAATTTCTTTTCTTGGTACTCAACTGGTTGTAACCCCTTATCACCAAATACACCTTTTTTAATCCCATCCCAAAATACAATTACACCAGCTAACATACCTATGCCAGCAAGCCCAAATCCATAGTGCCAGCCCCACGTTTCTCCAATATAACCACATAGTAGTGGTGCTACTGCAGCACCTAAATTTATTCCCATGTAGAATATTGT
>CAYZIA010000084.1:0-6364 GCA_964478325.1 uncultured Weeksellaceae bacterium | reverse complement strand
TAAAGAATTTACACCAGGATCGTTAAATTGTGATGCGATTGTTCCAAATACAGGCATAGCATCAACATCTTCTTCAAATCTTTGGTTGTTTCTTTGGTATTGTTTTTTAACATCTCTTTGGGCATCTAGATTTCCTTTTTTATCAAATTTATTGATAGAGACAAAATCTGCAAAATCTAACATATCAATTTTTTCCAATTGAGTTGCAGCCCCATATTCTGGAGTCATTACGTATAATGAAACATCTGAATGTTCCAATATTTCTGTGTCTGATTGACCAATACCAGAAGTTTCTAGAATGATTAAATCATAATTAGCAACTTTCAGAATATCAAGCGCATCATTTACATGTGCAGAAAGCGCAAGGTTTGCTTGCCTTGTTGCTAAAGACCTCATATAAACTTGATCTGATTTTATTGAATTCATTCTAATTCTATCCCCAAGTAGCGCACCTCCAGTTTTTCTTTTTGATGGATCAACTGAAATGATAGCTATATTTTTTTTTGGAAAATCAATAATAAACCTTCTTACTAATTCATCAACTAAAGAGGATTTTCCTGCTCCACCAGTACCTGTAATACCAAGAACAGGTGTTTCAGAATTAATAGCTATTTTTTTTATTTCTTTTAATATACTAGTATGTTTCTCAGGACAATTCTCTGCTGCTGAGATCAAACGCGCTATAGCATTTATATTTTTACTCTTTACTTCAGAAATTTTACCTTTTAATTTATTTCCAATTAAGAAATCTGATTGTGTAATAAGATCATTAATCATACCCTGTAATCCCATATCTCTTCCATCATCTGGGTGATAAATCTTTGCGATTCCGTATGTTTCTAATTCTTGTATTTCGTCAGGTAAGATTGTTCCTCCACCACCAGCAAAGATCTTGATATGAGTTGATTTCTTTTCTTGTAACAGATCATACATGTATTTGAGATACTCAGTATGTCCTCCTTGGTAGGATGTCATTGCAATAGCATTAACATCTTCTTCAATAGCACAGTTTACTACTTCTTCCACACTTCTGTCATGCCCTAAATGAATTACCTCACAACCTGTTGCTTGTATAATTCTTCGCATAATATTGATAGCAGCATCATGCCCATCAAATAGAGAAGCAGCCGTTACAATTCTTACTTTATTTTTAGGAATATATCTCTTTACTTGTTTCATCATCTTTATTTCGGCATGCAAATTTACACTTTTACTATTGATTATCGAATTGCCAATTAATTTTGATATTTTTACACATCATTTAAAAACCAAAATCATGAAAATTTTTTTATATTTTATAATTGGATGTGTCTTTCTTTCTTCTTGTACTGAGAACAAAAAAACAAGAATTGCATTTGCATCAGATAATCCAGCTGAGAGGGTAGTTTGGGAAAGAATACGTTTGGCGGACCCAAATACTGGTGAAATTCCAAATAATATTAGACAGAAAGAAATGATTTTTGCAAAAACTTTGCCTAAATCAACTACTATGAATAAAGCAAATTGGGTGCATAGAGGTCCGTATAATGTTGGGGGAAGGACAAGAGCATTTGCTATAGATGTGTTGGATGAAAACACTCTATTTGCAGGAGGTGCAAGTGGCGGAATGTTTCGGTCTACTGATGGAGGACAAAGCTGGGCAATGACTACCAATCCAAATCAGCTACATAATGTTACATGTGTGAGCCAAGATAAAAGAGTGGGAAAGGAGAATATTTGGTATTTTGGAAGTGGGGAACTTAGAGGGAGTTCAGCTAGTGGAGGTGGAGCCTATTATCAAGGAAATGGAATTTACAAATCGATCGATGGTGGGTTGAGTTGGGACTCTTTATCCGTAACAGCAACAAATACACCACAAAGCTTTGATTCAGATTTTGATTTTATTTGGAATATAGAATGTGATAGATCTAACGATAGTTTAGATGTAGTTTATGCAGCAATTTGGCATGGTGTGCATAGAAGTGAAGATGGAGGAAATACTTGGGCTTTACAACTTGGCGCTTCTGGAAATGGATCTTATTACACTAATGTTGAGATTACTAATAGTGGAGTGGTATATGCAACTCTAAGTTCTGATGGCGGTGATAAAGGGATTTGGCGTTCAGAGGATGGTCAGAACTGGATAAATATTACAGATTCATTATTTCCTCCAGTATATGGTAGAATTGCAATAGGGGTAAATCCAAGTAATGAGGATGAGGTGTACTTTTTAGCTACTGAGACCGATAATTACGGACAGCATACTAATGTATTTTTTGGAGGGGAAACCTGGACTTCTCTTTGGAAATATGAGGCAAATACAGGGAATTGGATGGATCTATCTTCTAATATTCCAGCTAATCAGGCAACTTCCTTTGATAATTTTAATGCACAAGGGGGGTACGATTTACTTGTGAAGGTACATCCAACAACTCCTAATATGGTTTATATTGGTGGTACTAATTTGTGGAGATCCACTGATGGTTTTACTTCTCCAAACAATAGTATGATTATTGGCGGTTATTATATTGGATCAGTTGAAGGTGATGGGAATTGGGGAGTGTATAAGAACCATCATCCTGATCAGCACGATTTATTGTTTTTACCATCCAATGATAGCGTAATGCTAAGTGCAACTGATGGAGGGGTTTTTCGTTCTGAAAATACTTTTAAGGATACTATAGTTTGGACTTCACTCAACAATGGCTATTATACTACCCAACTTTATGGAGTAACCATTAGCAGAAATGCAAATTCAAATGTGATACATGGTGGATTTCAGGATAATGGAAATTTTATCAATTTCTCATCAAGTCCAACTTCCCATTGGAATATGCCTTTTAATGGAGATGGTTGTTTTGCTGGTATTGCTGATAATGAAGAAGATTTTTATCTTACTATTCAAAGGGGGGTAATGTATAAAATGAAGTTAGATACAAATGCTGAGAGATTGGCTTTTAACAGAATGGATCCTATTTCTGCTGATAGTACTAATTATATGTTTATTAACCCTATGGTAATGGATGAAAATACTGATATTATTTATTGGGCGGAAGGACATAAATTTTGGAGAAACAATGATGTAACAAATATTCCCTATAACAACTCGCATAATAAGAGTGATTTAGGATGGCATCTTTTTTCTGATTCTTTACCTAGTTCTATAAAGATATCAGTAATTGAAACAAGTAAAAGTCCAGTCAATGTGGTGTATTTTGGAACAAACACCAAATATATTTATAGAATTGATAATGCTAATGTTGGTAATCCACCACTTAATATGATTACCAATATTCCGACTGGTACTAATGCTTATTGTTCTGATATTGCCATAAATCCAGATAATGCAGACGAGATTATGGTAGTTTATTCTAACTATTCAATTTATTCGCTTTTTCATAGCAAAGACGGAGGGGTGAGTTGGACAAAGGTTGCAGGAAATTTGGAACAAAATCCTAGCGGAAGTGGTAATGGGCCATCATGCAGAACAGCAGAAATTATACCAATAGGTAATGATACTTTGTTTTTGGTAGGGACTTCTGTAGGACTATATGGAACGGCTAATTTGAATGGTGCTAATACTATTTGGGAGCAAATTGCACCACAAACTATTGGATCTGTTGTAGTAGAGTTTCTAACTTATCGTCAAAATGATGGCTTGTTAGTGGTAGGTACACATGGAAATGGAATTTACCAAACTAACATTAGCTCAGTTGGAGATGTATTGGCTTTAGATGAAAAACAAAATAATTTAAATAAGATAACTCTTTATCCTAACCCCACAAAAGATAAATTGACTTTAAGTTTTACAACTCAAAAAAATTCTAATACTAATTGGACTTTGTATACGCAAACAGGAAAGAATGTAAATTCAGGTAATCAGAAACTAATTATTGGTACTAACCAAATAAATTTAGATTTAGAAAAGTTAAAAAGTGGAATCTACTTTATAAGCTTTGAAATAGATGGAGAGATAATCACTAAACAAATTGTAAAGCAGTAAAATGAGAAGAATCCTTTTTCTACTGATTCTTCCATTTTTTGCTTTCTCTCAGCAAACAATTAATGATAGTATAATTCATAATAGCGTTTATAGAAACTTCATAATTTATATCCCAGCAATATACGATATATCTTCACCAACACCATTACTTTTCAATCTACATGGAAGAACTGGAACGGCATATGGAACAATGTGGCATGCTGATTTTAGAGATATTGCTGATACCGCCAATTTTATTATTGTTCATCCACAAGGATTATTAAATAATAATGGAGATACACATTGGAATTATGGCCATACGAATATTGATGATATTGGTTTTTTAAACTCACTATATTTGTATTTAATAACTAATTTCAATATTGATGTAAATAGAGTTTATAGTGCTGGAATGTCTAATGGGGGAGCCATGAGTTACTATTTAGCATGTGATATGAGTGATAAGATAGCAGCTATAGCATCTGTAACTGGTGCAATGACTTCCTATCAACACCTTTCATGTAGTCCTACCCACCCAACACCCGTAATGGAGATTCATGGCACTAATGATTCAACTGTATCTTATAGCTCTATGATTCCTGGAGTTTATTATTGGAGAGATTATAATAATTGTAATCATATAGCAGATACTACTATAATACCAGATATAGTTTTGGGTGATTTTAGCACTGTTGAGCATATTGTTTTTAATAATGGAGACAATGGGGTCACTACTGAGTTATTTAAAGTGATTAATGGTGAGCATACTTGGCCAGGAAGTAATTTTTCATCTGGCATTACAAATTTTGATATTCATGCTTCTGTTGAAATATGGAGATTCTTTTCAAAATATGATATTAATGGCTTAATAAGTACTTCAACTTTTGTTGCCGAGATAGAAAGTAAAGGAAAGAAGCTAATTAAAGTTGTAGATGTATTAGGTAAAGAAAGTTTACTTATGAGTAATACTCCTTTGTTCTATATCTTTGATGATGGAAGTGTAGAGAGAAAACTAATTATTAAGTAAAAACATTATCATGAAAAAACTTTTCCTTCTATTCTTTTTACCTATTACACTTTCAGGACAAACTCTTGATTATGAATTAGTATTTAATTCTACTTCACTTTCGTATGTAGATATCCCTAATGTATCAGGACTTGTAGCTAATAAAACAACTTTTTCTATAAGTGGATTGGTATATCCTCAAACGGATAACAGCCATAGTGGACTTTTTGGCTTTAGAAATAATACAGATGCTGATTTTTATTTATTACAATTAACAAATACGAATAATATAGAAGCTAGATTTAGAAATAGTGCAGGACTTAATTTTGATATTGTTGCTATGAATTTATTAGATTTTGGGCAGTGGCAACACTTGGCATTTACTTATGACGGAAGTTATATTCGACTATATAAAGATGGTAATCTTGTAGATAGCACAGCCGCAAACGGAACGATCACACAATTAAATCAATCATTTAAATTAGGAGCTTTAGATTGGCAAGGAACACTATTTCATATGATGGGAGATTTAGATGAAATAAGATTGTGGGATGTTACACTTTCTACAAATGAGATAAATAATTGGATGTGTGTTGGTCTAGATTCTACCCATCCTAATTACACCAATCTAATGGGTTATTGGAACTTAAATGAGGGCATTGGTTCTTATACTGATGACCAGACGGCTAATGGAAATAATGGCACACTTTTTGGAGGAACAACATGGCAAGCATCTTCTAGTTGCCTTAGCGGAGTAATTCTTTGTGGTGATGTTAACGAAGATGGGGTAGTGGATCAAACAGACGTTATAGATATCAATAGTTATATAATGGGTGGATTTGTACCAATATTTAATCTTTGGGCGGCTGATGTTAATTGTGATGGAACCATTAATATATTAGACATTACAATGCTTAATAGCTTCATATCTAGCACAGGATCTCTAAATTGTTGCTCTACTACAGTACCACAAACTTATGTGCCAGATAATAATTTTGAGAATTATTTAGAATCTAATGGAATGGGTAATGGAATACCATATGATTCTAGTGTCTTCACATCAGCTATTGATACATTAACCTATTTGGATATATCTATGGGAGCTGGAACTGCAACTGGTATTTTTGATTTAACAGGAATAGAAGATTTTACTGCTTTAATTGATTTGAGATGTTCTTATAATCAACTTATAACCCTTGATCTAAGTCAGAATACTGCTTTAACTTATTTGAATTGTAGAAATAATTTACTCACAAGCCTTAATGTAAGTGCTAGTACTGCTTTAGATCAATTGCATTGTCAAGATAATCAACTTACCAGCCTTGATGTAAGTCAAAATATTGCTTTAACTGTATTGATTTGTGGTAATAATCAACTCACAAGCCTTGATGTAAGTC
>CAYZIA010000083.1:0-6386 GCA_964478325.1 uncultured Weeksellaceae bacterium | reverse complement strand
CAGAAGAGACAGCAGAGGAACCAAAAGCAGAAGAAGAAGAAGATAAAAAAGAAAATTAAATAAAGAGAAGAAAATTAAATAAAGAGAATGCTTCCAACATTTATAATTAATCAAAGTTGAACAATTAAAACCCAAATAAAATGGCAGAACTAAAAGAATTTGCAGAACAGTTAGTGAATTTATCGGTAAAGGAGGTAAATGAACTAGCAAACATATTAAAAGATGAATATGGTATCGAGCCTGCTGCAGCAGCAGTTGCAGTTGCCGGACCGGCAGCTGGAGGAGGTGAAGCAGCTAGTGAGGAACAATCAGAATTTAATGTAATCCTTACGGCTGCAGGTGGTTCTAAATTAGCAGTAGTTAAACTTGTAAAAGAACTTACTGGATTAGGACTAAAAGAAGCTAAAGACATTGTTGATAGTGCACCAAAAGCAGTAAAAGAAGGTGTTGCTAAAGATGAAGCAGAGGCTTTGAAGACCCAGCTTGAAGAAGCAGGTGCTGAAGTAGAATTAAAATAATTCTACTTGCAAAATAAAGGTTCAGATCTTGTAATAATATAAGATCTGAACCATTTCGTTTTTTATAGAAACCGTTTTTTAATTTAAAGATTAATTCCTTGACTAATACTAATATTTCAAAAAGACTAAATTTCGCATCTATAGGAAATCAAATATCTTATCCAGATTTCTTAGACATACAATTAGAAACATTCAATAATTTCTTCCAATTAGGGACAACAAATGAAGAAAGAAAAAAAGAAGGGCTTTTTCAAACCTTTGAAGGTATTTTCCCAATTACAGATTCCAGAAATAATTTTGTTCTAGAATTTATTGATTATACTATTGATCCTCCAAGATATTCTATTGAGGAATGTATAAGTAGAGGACTTACTTACAAAGTCCCCCTAAAAGTAAAATTAAAGCTATATTGCACAGATGAAGATCATGAAGATTTTGAGACCATTATCCAAGATGTATATTTTGGAAATGTTCCTTATATGACACCAAAAGGTACTTTTGTTATCAATGGTGCAGAAAGGGTGATTGTATCTCAACTCCATAGATCCCCTGGTGTTTTCTTTGGCCAGAGTTTTCACGCAAATGGAACCAAATTATATTCAGCAAGAGTAATCCCCTTCAAAGGATCTTGGATTGAATTTGCTACTGACATCAATAATGTCATGTTTGCCTATATTGATAGAAAGAAAAAATTACCAGTTACTACTTTACTTAGAGCAATTGGATATGAAAGTGATAGAGATATTTTGCAAATATTTGATTTAGCAGATGAAGAGAAGGTTTCAAAAAGCGGATTAAAAAGATTGATTGGCAGAAGATTGGCTGCAAGAGTTCTAAAATCTTGGATTGAAGATTTTGTGGATGAAGATACAGGGGAGTTGGTTTCTATTGAAAGAAATGAAGTAATTATTGATAGAGAGGTTGTTTTAGAGAAAGAGCATGTTGATCAGATAATGGATTCGGGATCGAGAACTATACTTTTACATAAAGAAGATGCTAATGTTGCTGATCATGCACTTATTTATAACACTTTACAAAAAGATCCAACCAATTCAGAAAAAGAGGCAGTAGAATATATCTATCGCCAACTTAGAAGTGCTGAACCGCCAGATGAAGATACTGCAAGAAGCGTAATTGATAAATTATTTTTCTCCGACCAAAGATATAGTTTAGGACATGTTGGAAGATACAGAATTAATAAAAGATTAGGAGTAGACGTTCCTGAAACAAAACAGGTTTTAACCAATGAGGATATAGTGTCTATTATTCAGAACTTAATTGAGTTAGTAAACTCCAAAACAGATGTGGATGATATCGATCATTTATCAAACAGAAGAGTAAGAACAGTTGGTGAGCAACTTTCAAGCCAATTCTTTGTAGGATTAAATAGAATGGCAAGAACAATTCGAGAGAGAATGAATGTTAGGGATAATGAAGTATTCACTCCACTTGATTTAATAAATGCCAAAACACTTTCTTCTGTAATTAACTCCTTTTTTGGAACAAGTCAGCTTTCTCAGTTTATGGATCAAACTAATCCATTAGCAGAAGTTACGCACAAAAGAAGAGTTTCTGCATTAGGGCCTGGAGGTTTATCTAGAGAAAGAGCAGGATTTGAGGTGCGTGATGTTCATTATACACATTATGGAAGATTATGTCCAATTGAAACTCCTGAAGGGCCAAATATTGGGCTAATTTCTTCTCTTTGTGTATATGCAAAGATTAATGATCTAGGATTTATTGAAACACCTTATCGTAAGGTTGATAATGGAGTGGTTCAGCTAGATGAAGAACCAATCTATATGAATGCAGAGGATGAAGAAGAAAAAATGATTGCTCAAGCAAATACACCAATAAATGAACAAGGAAAATTTACAAACAGAAGAATTAAATCGAGATTAGAAGCAGATTATCCTGTGGTAACACCAAAACAGGTGAAATTAATGGATGTGGCACCAAATCAGATTGCTTCTATTGCAGCATCTCTTATTCCATTTTTAGAACATGATGATGCTAACAGAGCCTTGATGGGATCTAACATGATGAGACAAGCAGTTCCACTATTACAAACAGATGCTCCAATTGTTGGAACAGGATTAGAACCACATGTTGCAAGAGACTCTAGAGTACTTATAAATGCGGAAGGAAATGGAGTGATAGAATATGTAGATGCTTGTAAAATCACGGTGCGTTATAGTTATACTCCTGAAGAAATGCTTTTAATCTTTGATGATCATATAAAAACTTATGAGCTTACTAAATTCAAAAAGACAAATCAAAATACTTGTATGAATATCAGGCCTATTGTAAAAAAAGGAGATAAAGTAAAAAAAGGACAAGTACTTTGTGAAGGGTATGCCACTCAAAATGGAGAATTGGCAATTGGAAGAAATCTAAAAGTAGCATTCATGCCTTGGAAAGGGTATAATTTTGAGGATGCTATTGTCCTTTCAGAGAGAATCGTTCGCGAGGATTTGTTTACTTCATTGCACATTGAAGAACATAGTGTTGCGGTTCGTGAAACTAAAAGAGGGGCGGAAGAACTTACTGCTGATATTCCAAATGTAAGTGAGGAAGCAACTAAAGATCTAGATGAGTATGGAATGATAAGAATTGGTGCTAAAATTAATGCGGGCGATATTCTTATTGGAAAAATTACTCCAAAAGGAGAGTCTGACCCTACTCCTGAAGAGAAATTGTTAAGAGCAATCTTTGGTGAAAAAGCAGGAGATGTAAAAGATGCTTCCCTTAAAGCTAAGCCATCTTATGAAGGGGTGGTAATAAATAAAACCCTTTTTTCTAAATCAGTTAAAGATAAATTATTAGCTGCACAGGATAAAGAGGCAATAGATGTACTAGAAGTTGAATTTCAGAAGGAAGTAGCGAAGTTAAAGAAAAAGCTGATTGATAAACTCTATACAATCGTTGGCGGAAAAGCTTCACAAGGAGTTACAAATGTATTGGGTGAAATGATTATTCCAAAAAGTAAAAAGTTCACCCAAAAATTATTGCAAGAGGTTGATTTCTTGACTGTAGACACTAAGAAATGGACTACAAATATTAAGCATAATAAGATTATAAATCAAATCTTACTAGGATATATCAAAAAATATAATGAGATTTTTGGTATTCACAAGAGAAATAAGTTTGCAATTACAGTAGGTGACGAATTACCAAAAGGTGTTTTGCAATTAGCTAAGGTTTTTGTTGCTAAAAAACGAAAAGTAAAAGTTGGAGATAAGTTAGCAGGACGACACGGAAACAAAGGGATTGTGGCAAAAATTGTAAGAGATGAAGATATGCCGTTTTTGGAAGACGGAACTCCTGTTGATATTGTGTTAAACCCACTTGGTGTGCCATCAAGAATGAATCTTGGACAGATTTATGAAACTATTTTGGGTTGGGCTGGTCAGAAATTGGATAAAAGATATTTTACTCCTGTTTTTGATGGAGCAAGTATTAATGATATTAATAAAGAAATGAAAGAAGCAGGATTACCAAAATATGGAGAAACTTATTTGTATGATGGGGGAACTGGTGAGAAATTCGATCAACCGGCAACCGTTGGGATTATCTATATGTTAAAGCTAGGTCACTTAATTGATGACAAAATGCATTCTCGTTCAATTGGTCCTTATTCTCTTATTACTCAGCAGCCACTTGGTGGTAAAGCGCAATTTGGTGGCCAAAGATTGGGTGAGATGGAGGTTTGGGCATTGGAAGGATATGGTGCATCCAATATCTTACAAGAAATGCTAACTTTAAAATCGGATGATGTAATAGGAAGAGCAAAAGCTTACGAATCAATTGTTAAAGGAAATCCATTGCCAAAAGCAGGAATTCCAGAATCATTCAATGTGTTATTGCACGAGCTTAATGGATTAGGATTAAAAGTATCTTTTGAATAAAAATAGTTAAAAAAATATGCGAATAATTAAAGATAAAAAACAATATAAAGATTTTAAACACCTAAAAATCAGTTTGTCTTCTCCTGAAGATATCTTAGGAAAATCATCTGGAGAAGTATTAAAACCAGAAACAATTAATTATAGAACTTACAAGCCAGAAAGAGATGGTCTGTTCTGTGAAAGAATTTTTGGTCCTGTTAAGGACTTTGAATGCCATTGTGGTAAATATAAAAGAATCCGATATAGAGGAATTATATGCGATAGATGTGGTGTTGAAGTTACTGAGAAAAAAGTAAGAAGAGAAAGAGTAGGACACATCAATTTAGTAGTTCCAGTTGCTCACATTTGGTACTTCCGTACGCTGCCCAATAAGATTGGGTATCTTTTAGGGCTTCCAACCAAGAAAATGGACATGATTATTTATTATGAAAGATATGTTGTGATTCAGGCAGGTATTGGAGGGCTAAATGAAGAAGGAGAACCAATTAAAGATAATGATTTTATTACTGAAGAAGAATATTTAAACATTTTAAATAATCTTCCAACTGAGAATCAATATTTGGATGATGAAGATCCAAATAAATTTATTGCTAAAATGGGAGCCGAAGCTATTGCTGATTTACTTGCACGAATTGATATGGATGCATTATCCTATGAGTTAAGACATAAAGCTAATATAGAAACTTCTCAACAAAGAAAAACAGAAGCCCTAAAAAGATTGCAAGTAGTGGAGGCTTTCCGTGAGGCAAATCAGAATACTGAGAACAGACCTGAGTGGATGATAATAAAAGTAGTTCCAGTTACTCCACCAGAATTACGTCCACTTGTTCCGCTCGATGGCGGAAGGTTTGCTACTTCTGATCTGAATGATTTGTACAGAAGAGTTATTATCAGAAATAATCGATTAAAACGATTGATGGAGATTAATGCTCCAGAAGTGATTCTTAGAAACGAAAAAAGAATGTTGCAAGAATCAGTAGATGCACTTTTTGATAATTCTAGAAAATCATCTGCTGTAAAAACGGATGGAAACAGAGCCTTAAAATCATTATCGGATAACCTAAAAGGAAAACAAGGAAGGTTCCGTCAAAATCTTTTAGGAAAAAGGGTAGATTATTCAGCACGTTCTGTAATTGTAGTTGGTCCTAGTTTAGAATTGCATGAGTGTGGTTTGCCAAAAGAAATGGCAGCTGAATTATACAAGCCATTTGTAGTAAGAAAGCTTATTGAAAGAGGAATTGTAAAAACGGTAAAATCTGCTAAAAAAATAATTGATTCTAGAGAACCAGTTGTTTGGGATATTCTAGAGAATGTAATGAAAGGACATCCTGTACTTTTAAATCGTGCTCCAACCCTTCACAGATTAGGAATACAGGCATTTCAACCAAAAATGATTGAAGGAAAGGCAATTCAATTACACCCACTTGTTTGTACCGCATTTAATGCTGATTTTGATGGCGATCAAATGGCTGTACATTTACCACTTGGTGCAGCAGCTATTTTAGAAGCACAAATTTTAATGCTTGCTTCTCATAATATTTTGAATCCAGCTAATGGAGCCCCAGTGACAGTTCCATCGCAAGACATGGTACTTGGACTTTATTATATGACAAAGCAAAAACGAACTGCTGATCCAGTAAAAAATGAGAAAGGTAAAGTTATTGAAGAAGCCGTCTCAGTAAAAGGAGAAGGAATGACTTTTTATTCTTCTGAAGAAGTAAATATTGCTTATAATGAAAAGATCGTTGCACTTCATGCTATGATAAAGGTTCGTATAAAGGATGTAAAAAACAAATATTATATGCTAGAAACCTCAGTTGGAAGGGTTTTATTTAATGAATTTGTTCCTGAAGAAGTCGGTTTTATAAATCAATTACTAACTAAAAAAGCATTAAGAAATATTATTGGAGACATCCTTATTACATGTGGAGTTTCTAAAACAGTCAAGTTTTTAGATAAT
>CAYZIA010000082.1:0-6483 GCA_964478325.1 uncultured Weeksellaceae bacterium | reverse complement strand
CATGTTTCTGGCTTAAAACCACCTATCATTTTTATATTGAAGAATAGTTCCCCAGGTTGGGTTATATTTATAGTATCATAAACCACACAATTCTGCATATCGCTAATAGTTACTGAATATTGCGTATTATTTAAACTATCCACTTGCATAATAGAATCACCACTAGTCCAAATATAATTATAAGGAGGATATCCTCCATTTGCATATACAATTGCCGTTCCGTTTCCAAAGCCAAAACATGTAATATTGGTAGTAATAATTGAATCTATATATAAAGTAGAATCAGCAACAAAAATCGTATCAATTACCTTACAAGCATTAGCGTCAAAAAGAGTAACCTCAAAAGAATCCGTGCAAAGCCCTCTAAAAATAGAATCGCTACTAATTGGCCCGTAAGGAATATTATTTCCATAATCTAAAATAGAATAATAATATGGTGGAATTCCACCAGTTGGAGCAGATGACAAAGTAATTTCTCCATCACAAATTCCATTATTTGAGCATCTTACTTCTTGGGCCGCGATACCATTTTGAATAAGAGCAGTTGGCTCATTAATTACAGCTGCTAAAGAAGAATCAATACAATCTCCTGTATTAGAAGTCGCAATCACCCCATAAGAACCTGGAACTAAACCATTGAAATATGTGCCAGTATCTACCGGAATATAATAAGGAGGAGAGATGGTATATCGCCAAAGTGCATAAGAATAGCATGAATCCGGATAAAGCACTCTGAAAGTACTATTGCTATCTCCATTACAAACAATATCGGTAATATGTACCGACATATCAATATTAGGTGTAGAAGAAGTCGAAACATAAACAAATCCCCAATCAGTTCTACAACCATTAGTATCTTCTATTACTACATAATAATTTTCTTCTGAAAGGAAATGAAAATTAGCGCTATCTTGCCAACTAAGCATAGAATCAATACTATAACTTAGAGTAGAATCATTGCCAGAAATAAAAATTTGAATCATCCCATCATCACCACAACAACTTTCTTCTAATATAGAAACTGAATCCAACAAATAATTGATTGGTGTTACTCCAATTACAACTGGATTATTGGTATATGCCTGCATACATGCTCCTGATTCTTCTACAAATACATCATAATTTCCAGCAGTTAGATTGGTGAAAATATGATTGGAAAAAAAAGTATTTCCACCATCAATCGAATAAGTAAGAGGTCCTCCCCCGCCAAAAGCAAAGATATTAATACTTCCATCATTCCCTCTACATGTTTCTAGAGTAGAATCAATATTTATATTAATAGTATTTATACCAGAAATTTCAAAATTAAAAATAGTATTAGAACAAGCAAAAAGTCCAGAACCTGTATCAGCAAAAAAAGTGTAATAGGAGTTGCCCATTTGTAAAAATTCCAAGGAGGTATTTCCGATAGGATATGTATTTATATTTCCGTTTACAGAGAAAAAATAATTAACTCCTGCTTTAGGATTTAGAACATCTACCGAAAGTTGTATACTATCACCAAAACATACTATTGTGTCTGATTGAATAAATGGTCTAGGCTCAGCTACATAAAAACTATCTGAGATTGTAATAGGGCAATTGCTATTAAGATCCGTACCTGTAACTTCATACCATCCAGCAGCTAAATTATTATTTATTATTGCTGGGCTATTTCCATAAATATTGCCATCTGTTAAGTTTTCCCATAAAAATACTTGGAAGGAACTCATCCCATTTGTAATTTGTGCTACTCCATCATTGCCACCAGGACACATTACGTGTTCTATTACATTCACATCAATATCACAACTTATTGGTGAATAAATAGTATCATTTAAAGTCGTTTGACAACCATTGTTATCAGTTATGTTTAAAATGTAGAATCCAGTACACAAATTATTAATATTTAGATTATTGGAAGTATATCCACTAGGCCCTGTCCATAGATAGTTATAGGGTGGCGTTCCTCCTGAGACAGAAACATTTATTGAGCCATCACAAGCTCCTGAAACACTCTCATCAATTGAAGTTGAATTAGAGATTAATGCAGCTGGTTGAGGAATAAATACGCCTGTAGATACACAGCCAATAGGAGGAGTTAAGATCAAGGTATCTTCAACTGATACTCTAAAGCTATCAGAAGGCAGGTTAATAAAAGTATAGGAAAGATTATTCGTGTTGATAGTTCCAAAAGGCATCCACATATTTGAGAAAGAATTCCAAATTTGCAAAGTATAAGTCCAATATCCTGATGTTGTCGGACTTGCAGTAATACTACCAGTTAGATTTCCATAACAATCCACTGAACCTATTGAATCAATATTAATCGGACATTGTGAATTCACATTGATAGAAATAAGAAATAAAAAAACAAATAGTAGTCGTTTTACCATCCTAAACCTTTACTTGATGAATAACTGACAAAGATACAAAAACTTTACTGATTTTTAGGTTATTATCTTCTCTAAAAAGTTATTTTTGATTTTCCTTATTTTTATAAATGACGAACTATTTAAAGCAACTTAATCAATCGCAAATGAAAGCGGTTAGCAATCTACAAGGACCTATGATGGTTATTGCAGGCCCTGGTTCTGGTAAAACCAGGGTGCTTACTTATCGAATTGCGCACCTAATAAAATCAGGAGTTGATTCCTTTAATATATTAGCTTTAACATTCACTAATAAAGCAGCAAAAGAAATGCAAAACAGAATAGAAACAATTGTTGAAAGCCACGAAGCTCGCAATTTGTGGATAGGCACTTTTCATTCTGTATTTTCCAAAATGTTGCGCATAGAGGCAGAAAAAATAAACTATACTTCCAACTTCACTATTTACGATACAGCTGATTCTAAAAGTTTAATTAAAAGCATCATTAAAGAAATGGGGCTAGACAAAGATTGTTATAAAACATCTGTAATTCAAAATAGAATCTCTGGACTAAAAAATAATTTTATCTCTCCAGAGATTTACGAAAATTCGCCAGAACTTTTACAAAATGACAAAATTGCAAAACGAGATGATTTTGGCAGTATTTACCAAAAATATAACCAAAGGTGTTTCAAATCTGGCGCTATGGATTTTGACGATTTGTTACTTAATACATATTATTTAATCAATAAATTTCCAGATGTTTTATATAAATACCAAAACAAGTTCCAATATATCTTGGTAGATGAATATCAAGATACCAACCACGTACAATATCTCATAATAAAAAAATTGGCAGCACTAAATGAAAATATTTGTGTGGTGGGTGATGATGCCCAAAGTATTTATTCTTTTAGAGGTGCTAACATCCAGAATATTTTAAGCTTTAAAGTAGATTATCCAGATTTTAAAACTTTCAAATTGGAGCAAAATTACCGCTCTACTTCTAATATTGTAAATTTGGCAAATAGTTTAATCACTCACAATAAAAAACAGATAAGAAAGAAAGTTTGGACTAAAAACAGTCAAGGCGAGAAGACTATTGTTTGCAAAACTTTAAATGACAATGAAGAAGGAAGAATTGTTGCTAATTCCATTTTTGAGCTGCATCATAAAAAGAAAGTTGATTGGAAAGATTATGCAGTACTATACCGAACCAATGCCCAAAGTAGATCCTTGGAAGAATCCCTCAGAAAGAAAAATATTCCCTACAAAATATATGGCGGACTCTCTTTTTATGCTCGAAAAGAAGTAAAAGATGTTTTGGCTTATTTTCGTTTGTGTATCAATCCAAATGATGAGGAAGCCCTCAAAAGAATTATTAATTATCCAACAAGGGGTATTGGCACTACCACATTGCAGAAACTAATTATTGCAGCAAATAATTTTGGGGTGAGCATTTGGAAAGTAATCTTGAATTTGGAAAAATATGAAGTTAAAATAAATCAAGGAACTGTTAAAAAATTGATGCAATTTACCACTTTAATAAATAGTTATATAGTTCAAAAAGATAATCTGGATGCTTATACTTTAGCCGAACAAATTGCAAAAACCTCTGGTGTTTTTCACAACTTATATTCTGACAAAACTATAGAAGGTATTAGTAGATTTGAAAACTTGCAAGAGCTTTTAAATGGCATAAAAGATTTTAGCGAAAAGGCAGAAGAAGACAGAAATACTTTAGAGTTTTTTATGCAAGATGTGGCTTTGCTTACAGATGCCGATAACGAAAAAGAAGATGACTACAACAAGGTTATTCTTATGACTGTTCATGCCGCAAAGGGGCTGGAATTTCCTTATGTTTTTGTTGTGGGATTAGAAGAGCATCTATTTCCTTCAATGATGACTTTGGATAGCAGAGATGGATTAGAAGAAGAAAGACGCTTGTTTTATGTAGCAATTACAAGAGCGGAAAAACGCCTTTTTTTATCCTATTCTCTTAGTCGATTTAAGTGGGGAAAATATACTGATTGCAAACCATCTCGTTTCTTGGAAGAATTAGATACAAAACTTATAAGCCAAAGCGAAATAAAATTAAGAAAAAAATCAAGCTCTAAAAGTCCATATGAAATTTTTACTAAAAGAAAAAAAGAAAAAAAGAAAGTGTTTGTTGAAACAAAAAATCTAAAAAGATTGAATCAAACAGATTATATAATCTCTCCAGGAGAAACCGAGCATCTAATAGTGGGGCAAAAAGTAAAACATAGTCGTTTCGGTATAGGTAAAATTTTAAGAATCGAGGGAGAAGATGCCAACAAAAAAGCCACTATATTTTTTAATGGCATTGGACAAAAAACGCTACTCTTAAAATTCGCCAAATTGGAAATTGAAAAATAACATGTTAGCTATTTTCTTTAAAACCATATTATCCTAAAATCTGTATAGCTCTATTTTTATCAATAAATAATTGCTTCTTTAAACCTTCTAAATCTTCAAATCTCTTTTCATCTCTTATACGCCTTATGAATCTTACTTTTATTTCATTGCCATAAATATTATTTGAAAAATCAAAAATATGCACTTCTAATGATTTCTCTTTACCACCAACTGTTGGTTTCTTCCCTATATTAATCATGCCTTTTAAAGATCTATTATTGATATTTACTTTTACGGCATATACTCCATCAGCAGGAAAAAGTTTCCATTTGTTTTTAATTAAAATATTTGCCGTAGGAAATCCTATTGTGTCTCCAATTCCATTTCCTTTAATCACTTCCCCATTTATAAAAAAATCATAGCCCAAATAATGATTTGCTTTTTCTATTTCTCCTTTTTCTAGCAGTTGACGAATTTTGGTTGAGCTAATTTTTACGTCCTGAAAAAGCTGTGGAGAAATCATCTCAATATTAAAATCGTACAATTCAGCCAATACCTTTAGTTCTGGGATAGATCCTTCCCTGTTTCTGCCAAAATGATGGTCGTACCCAATTACCAAAGTGTGGACATTTAGTTTTTCAACTAAAATATCTCGCACAAAATTTGCCGATTTTATTCTGGAAAATTCCTTTGTAAATTGATGCATAATCAAATTATCAAGCTCTGCTTTTTTTAATAATTCTTGTCTCTCATTTAAAGTATTTATTAGTTTCATCTCTTGATCATCCTTCTGCAATACATGCCTTGGGTGAGGAAAAAAAGTAAGCAAAATACTTTTACATTTTGTTTTCTTGGCGATTTTATTTAACCGAGCAAGGATAACTTTATGTCCTAAATGCACGCCATCAAAAGTGCCAATTGTTATAATTGTCTTATTTTCTGAAGGAAAATTAGGAATGGATGAAAAAACTTTCACTATATTATTATATCTATCTTATTTGTTAAAAAAGTGTTCAAAATTAACAATTAATTTATTCCTGCTTTGTTGATGTTATAACAAATTAAAAATAATAGATTTGCAGCCGAAAAATTATTTCAAAAAAGAATTTATTAACGAATACAAAAAGAATAACATGTCAGAGAATTCAGGAAAAGTTTCGCAAATTATTGGTCCAGTAGTAGATGTAACCTTTGAAAATAATGAACAAGGCTTACCAGATATTTATGATTCATTAGTAATCAAAAAAGAAAATGGAGAAGATTTAGTTTTAGAATGTCAACAGCACATTGGAGAAGATACAGTTCGTACAATCTCAATGGATTCCACTGATGGAATAAGTAGAGGAACAAAAGTTATAGCAACTGGCGCTCCAATAAAAATGCCAATTGGAGAAAACATTAAAGGACGATTATTTAATGTAATTGGAGATTCAATTGATGGAATGGAGAACTTAGACAAATCAGATGGTTGGCCAATCCACAGGGAAGCGCCTAAGTTTGAAGATTTGTCAACTTCAACTGAAGTATTGTTTACCGGAATAAAAGTAATTGTCCTTATCTAGACTTATGCTAAAGTAGGTAAAATTGGTTTATTTGGTGGTGCTTGTGTTGGAAAAACAGTAATGATTATGGAACTGATTAACAATATCGCAAAAGCATATTCTGGACTATCGGTTTTTGCTGGTGTTGGGGAAAGAACTCGTGAAGGAAATGACCTTTTAAGAGAAATGATCGAGTCGAATGTAATTAAATATGGG
>CAYZIA010000081.1:0-6485 GCA_964478325.1 uncultured Weeksellaceae bacterium | reverse complement strand
GTTTCAACTTGAATTCCAAAAGATTTTAATTTTTCTGTTAATAATTCGGCGGTTCGGAATTCCTGAAATCCAAGTTCTGGATGTTTATGAATGTTACGTCGGTCATTTATTATTGAAGAACTTACAGATCTAGTTGAAGAAGCGGTTCTTACTGAATTTGATAGAATTACGGAAAGAGGAGGTGTACTTGGAGCTATGGAAACTATGTACCAAAGAAGTAAAATACAGGAAGAAAGTTTGTATTATGAAACCTTAAAACACACTGGTGAATATCCTATAATAGGTGTAAATGCTTTCTTGAATAAAAAAGGTTCTCCTACAATTATTCCTGAAGAAGTACTTCGTGCCACTGATAAGGAAAAAAAATATCAGATTTCTATGCTCTCAGAGCTCCATAAAGGTAGTAAAGAAGAATCGCTTGAGCTACTAAGCAAACTACAAGACGCTGTCATGCAAAACCAAAATATTTTTGAGGTTTTAATTGATGCCACAAAAGTTTGTTCATTAGGTGAAATAACAAATGCACTATTTGAGGTTGGAGGGCAGTACAGAAGAAACATGTAATAATTCTTAATAATAAAAACTAACTTATGAAAAATAAAGTAATCATATTCTTATTAGTTGCAATTGCAACTATTACGAATGCACAAAATGTCTTTACTGCTAAAATATTAGATAGTAATAATAATGAAGTATTAATTGGTGCATCAGTCATTTTAGAAGGAACAACAAATGGCGTAAGTACGGATATAAATGGTTTGGCAACTCTTAAAAATATACCTAATGGTGATCAAACTATTTTAATTACTTTTATTGGATATGACACCAAAGATTTGATATTTAGTTTTCCAATTGAAAATAAAAAGGAACATATAATTTTTCTTTCTATTTCGGACACCGAAATTGATGAAATAATTATTGAAGCTACAAGAGCAAACAAAACAGTTGCCAATCTACCAACCCGAACTGAGGTATTAACAGAAGAGATTGATGAAGCAGCAAGTATGGAAGCAAGTAAAATTTCCCATTTAATAACACATTCAACAGGAATACAGGTGCAAACTACAGCTGCCAGCAGTAATGGAGCAGTTGTTAGAATTCAAGGGCTAAATGGAAGGTATACTCAAATATTAAAAGATGGATTTCCACTTTATGGAGGATTCTCTGGAAGCCTGGATATATTGCAAATTCCACCTTTAGACCTAAGACAAGTGGAATATATAAAAGGTTCTGCCTCTACCCTTTATGGTGGCGGTGCTATTTCAGGTCTTGTTAACTTACTCACCAAAAAAGCGGAAAAAGACGAAACACTTTTACACATAAATCTTTCTCATATAGGTGCAAGAGATTTTAATGCCTTTACTTCGAAAAGATTTGGTAAATGGGGATTTACTAATTTGGCTTCTATGCATCTTCATAATCCGTATGATGCAGATGAAGATAGTTTCTCTGATATAGCACAAGTTTCAAAATTTAACTTTAATCCAAAATTATTTTACAATCCTAACGAAAAGACAGCTATTTATCTTGGAGCAATCATCTCTAAAGAAAACAGAAAAGGAGGTAGTATGAGTAAAATAAACAATGAGAATACCTCATTTTCTTACTTTTTAGATGAGCAGGAAAGCAGGAGAATTACTTCTCAGTTTTCTGCCAAATATAAATGGGATGATACCAAAACAATCATTATAAAAAACAGTATATCTTCTTTTGACAGATATATCAATATTGATGAAAATATTTTAGGAACTATTACCGAATTTGGAGGAAACCAACTCAATAGTTTCACAGAATTAAACCTAAATGTTAATAAGAAAAAACAAAATATAAATATTGGTATTAATGCACTGTCAGATAAATTTACAGAAGATAATATTATGCCTCATCCACTAAGAAATCAAAAGTACCAAACCCTAGGAATATACATCAACCATCTTTGGGATATAAGCAATAAATTTGCTTTAGAGAGTGGCTTAAGAACTGATAAAGTAGATGCCTCAACCTTAAACACAAAGAATGAAGGACAATCCTTTATACTCCCTAAAATATCTGCTTTGTACAAATTAACTCCAGAACTTTCTGTTCGATTAGGGGGAGGTATGGGATACAGAATGCCAACCCTTTTTAATGAGGAAGCAGAACCTTATGGATACAAAAATGTGCAAACAATTGATTTTGGGAACTTAATTGCTGAAGAGTCTTATGGTGGTAACATTGATTTTAAATATCAGTCTACTTTTGGATTAGATAATATATTACTTTCCCTAAATCAAATGTTCTTTTATAATGTAATTGATAACCCAATTACCTTAAATGAAAATAATATCGATAATCTGTTTTATGAACAGACAAACAATTTTTTATTCTCTAAAGGGTTTGAATCTCAAATAAAACTGACCGTTGGGAAATTCACTTGGTTTTTTGGATATACTTACACAGATGCTTATCTGGAAAAATCCGAAGAAAAAAGTCCACTTAGCCTTACTCCTGAGCATAGTATAAAAGGAGATTTATTATTTGTAGTAGAAGATAAATGGCGTATTGGTTGGGATTACGATTATAAATCTGGGCAATTCCTGAATAATGGAACGATAACAGAAAGTTTATTTACAACAGGAGTTATTGTAGAGCGTACTATAAATGATTTTGTTATCTTCCTTAATGCTGAAAACTTTACAGATGTAAGGCAATCCAATACTGGTAATATTCTAACTGATGGAAGTCCTCAGTTTACAGAAGTTTGGGCGCCACTTGATGGTTATTTCTTTAATATGGGATTAAAAATTAAATTATAATTCTCTCAATATTCACAACAAATAAGATATAAGAATGTTTGATGTTATCATCCTTACTGATTACCGGTATGTAAATCCTGAAAAAACAGATTGGTATATCGAACAGGTATTGTTAGAGGACAAAATATTGCAAACCTCATTAGAAAAAAAAGGGCTAAAAGTTTGCAAGAAAGACTGGGCAGATAAAGATTTTGATTGGACAACTACTAAATATGCCATTTTTCGAACTACTTGGGATTATTTTGAAAGATTTGATGAGTTTTTAGCTTGGCTGGAAGATACCAAAAACAAAACAACGTTTATCAATTCTGCAGAAATTATCAATTGGAATATTGACAAACATTATCTACAAGATTTAGAAAGAAATAAAATAAATATTGCTCCTACTCTATTTATTGAAAAAGGAGATACAATTACACTTCAAGAATTGTTTACAACAACCAATTGGAATGAGGCTGTAATAAAACCTGCTATTTCCGGGGCTGCAAGACATACTTATAGGGTTTCTCCATCTAATTACAGAAATTATGAAAACATATTCAAAGAACTGATTTATAAAGAATGTATGTTGTTTCAAAAGTTCCTTAATAGCATCACAGAAAAAGGAGAAATATCTTTAATTATGATTGATCAAAAATTTACTCATGCAGTAAAAAAGATGGCAAAAAAAGGAGATTTCAGAGTGCAAGATGACCATGGAGGAAAAGTGGAAAGATATTGCCCTTCACAAACTGAGATCTTATTTGCTGAACAGTGTATTAAGAATAGTCCTTTCTCACCAATTTATGCCAGAGTTGATATTGTTTACGATAATAAGAATAAGATCTCACTAAGTGAACTGGAACTTATTGAGCCTGAACTTTGGTTCAGAAACAATCCTGAGAGTGCTAAACTTTTAGCTGAAAAAATTAAAAAACTACTTTACTGATACAAGAGAAATATCAAACTCAATCTCATCCAAAATTAGTTTGTCACCTAAATCTTTAACATAATTTCCTGAATGATACTTGATATCCCATTGTGTTCTGTCAATCTGAATCTTTGCAGTAGCAGAAAATTGATTCCTATTTATATTTATATCTGCAACAAACTCGATAAGATTTGTAATTTCTTTGATCGTTAATTCAGCAACAATAGTATAAGAGGATTGCATATCACCCGCTGAACTAGGATTCTTAATTACTTCTGTAATCTTGATACTTGAGCTTGGGAATTTCTCTACATAGAAGAAATCATCTGATTTTAGATGTCCCTCAATTCTTGCTTTCATTCTTCCTTTCATATCAGTGTTACTTATGGAATTCATGTTAATATTAATGTGACCTCCAACTAAAGTTCCATGATCAATCATCAAAAATCCTTCTTGAATTTGAACAAGTCCTTCATGTCCTTCTGTAACTTTTGATCCTTTCCACTTTATAGTTGATTTATGTATATCAACTTTAACATAATCGATATGTGGCTTTGTAGCAATTGCAAAAAGTGTAAAAATACTTAGTGTGATTAAGAGCATTATTTTTTTCATTTCTTTTTCGTTTTTTAGTTTAAACAAAAATACATAATTTTACGGAAAATAAACCATAATGATAGAAATAAAAAGATTCACTTTTGATAATTCAGAATTGATGAAAATAGCACATCAAATAAGACATATTGTTTTTGTAATTGGGCAAAATTGTCCTGAAGAATTAGAATGGGAATATGAAGAAGAATCTACCCACTTTTTAGTCTTAGATAATGGAAGATCGGTAGCTACCGCGAGGCACAGAAAAACTAAAAATGGTTTTAAATTGGAACGATTTGCTGTTTTGGAATCTGAAAGAGAGAAAGGGTATGGGAAGGTAGTTCTTAAAGCAATCTTAGATGATTTATCAGATTTTAATGGCTTAATTTATATACATGCTCAAAAACAAGTATTACCTTTTTATGAAAAATTGGGATTTAAAAAAGAAGGGGAAGAATTTGAAGAAGCTGGAATTATGCACTTCAAGATGTACTTAAAGAAATAATTAGTGTGTCATTAAAGAAGAAACCACTTCTGTAGTCCATTCATACTTATCTTCCAGTCTACCATGTTGCAAATCAATCAATGCCTTTTTTAGCTTTTTTGCATAACTATCCTCTGGTTGTTGTAACTGCATTTTATTACTATCTAATGTTATGGAGCCAATAAAAATAACGGAAACAGCAGTTCCTGTTCCAAAAGCTTCTTTTAAAGTTCCATTTTGGTTCGCTTCTTTTAATTCTTGAACACTGATTGCTCTTTCCTGAACTTCAATACCCATATCTCTAGCAAGCTGCACAACACTATCTCTTGTAATACCGCCCAAAATAGTTTCTCCCAAATTTGGTGTAATAAGTTTCTCACCTATTCTTAACCAAATATTCATGGTGCCTGCTTCTTCCAAATACTCATGATTTTTGGCATCTGTCCAAATGATTTGACTAAAACCTTCTTCTCTAGCCAATTGAGTTGGATAAAAAGAAGAAGCGTAATTCCCAGCTGCTTTCACTGCTCCTGTTCCTCCTTTTGCTGCTCTTGTGTATTCTTGTTCAATCTTTACATTCATCTCTCCTTCATAATAAGTAGTGGTTGGCGAACAAATAATCATAAAAGTATACTCGTTAGAAATCGTGGCTTTTATGCATTGACCAGAAGCAAAAATAAAGGGACGAATGTAAAGAGAAAAATTATCCCCTTCTTTCACCCAATCGGAGTCTAATTTTAGAATTTCATGCAAACCTTCCATAAAAATATCTTTAGGAACTTCTGGAATACAAAGTCGCTTGGCTGATTTGTTCAATCGATTAAAATTATCTTCTTCTCGAAATAAAAGGACTCTACCTTGATCTGTTTTAAATGCTTTCATACCTTCAAAAACCGATTGCCCATAATGAAAAACTTGTGCTCCTGGCATTATTGATAAGGAATTATACGGCATGATTTCAGGCTCTCCCCATTTTCCATCTTTATGTTTGCAAATAAGCATATGATCAGAGAAAGTTGCTCCAAATTTAAGATTATTAAAATCTATTTCTTGAATATTGGATTGACCTTTTTGAGTAATTTTCATAGATAGTAATACTTAAATTCTGAGAATACAAATTTAATAAAAAAGGAGAGCAATCTGCTCTCCTTTCCCTAAAACATGTAAACTGAACTTAAGTTTTATCTTTTATCAGATTACTTAACCACAATTATGCGTTCCGTACTCAGTATATTTCCACTACTATCCTTAATGGAAACCATATACTGACCACTATTTAAATTAACATTCTTTAGGATTAAATGATTTCCAGCTGTGAAATTCATATCGCCAGATTGATATACTTTAACTCCTAGAATATTATAAATATCCATTGTAATTAAAGCTCCTTTTTCCAAAATAAGTGGAACATACATCATATTATTTACCGGATTAGGATAAATATTGTCTATAGTAAACCCATTATTATCATCAACACCAGTAGAAGAGGATACTTCAAACTGAATAGTTTCATCAAAATAGAACATTTGATCACTTACACGGAATACAGTTATATAAGGAGCTGTTCTTACTGCACTTATATCAGGAGTCCAGGAAAAAGTTCCTTCAATTTCGTTACCATTTCCTGTTGGTAAAACATTCAATGTAGAAGGAGCAGTTGTTAAATCGAAAGCCTCCCCAAATCCAATCATATCTACCACAT